>JAJEGW010000023.1 GCA_022819605.1 Silicimonas sp.
GACGAATGGGACGCCATTACCCTGAACTACACCTCCGGCACTTCCGGGCGACCCAAGGGTGTGGTCTATCATCACCGTGGCGCATATCTGATGGCGCTTGGAACCGTGGCGGCCTGGCAGAACCCGCACTATCCGGTCTATTTGTCGGTCGTGCCGATGTTTCACTGCAACGGCTGGGGTCATCCCTGGGTGATCGCCATGCTGGGCGGAACCATGGTCTTTACCAGAACGCCCGCGCCGGATCTGATTCTGGACACCATCCGCACCCACGGCGTGACTCATTTTGGCGCTGCGCCAATTGTTCTGCAAATGCTCGCCGAGACCGCAACCGGTTCCACCGACCCGTTTGAACCGGCGATCAAGGTGCTGACCGCGGGTGCACCGCCGCCGCCGTCGGTTTTGGAAAAGACCAAGGCAATGGGGTTTGAAGTAATGCAGGTCTATGGGTTGACCGAGACCTATGGGCACATTTCCATGTGCCTCTGGCAGGACGGTTGGGAAGAGCTTGAGGCCAGCGAACAGGCGCAGCTTCAGGCGCAACAGGGCATTGCCCTGCCGATGGTCGAAGCCGTCGCGGTCATTGATGCTGAAACCGGCCAACCGGTTCGCATGGATGGCAAGACCCAAGGCGAGATCGCGGTGCGCGGCAACACCGTGATGAAGGGATATTACAAGGATCCCGATGCCACGGCAAAAGCCTTCGAAGATGATTGGTTCTGGTCTGGCGACGCAGCCGTGGTGCATCCCGACGGATACATGCAGATCCGCGATCGGCTGAAGGACGTTATCATTTCAGGAGGCGAAAACATCTCGTCCGTCGAAGTCGAGGCTGTGCTGTTTCGCCATCCGGCTGTCCAGATGGCAGCCGTAGTCGCGATGCCTCACGAGAAATGGGGCGAAGTGCCCTGCGCTTTTGTTGAATTGCGGCCCGGAGCACAGGCAACCGCAGACGACATCATCAAGTTCTGCCGAGAGCATCTCGCTGGCTTCAAGACTCCGAAAGCTGTCGTATTCTCCGAACTTCCCAAGACCTCTACCGGCAAGATCCAGAAGTTTCAGCTTCGCGATGCCGCGAAGTCCATGAGCGCCTGAATGGCACACCTTGTCTCTCATTCCCGCCGCTTGCGCGATACGCCGTTTACACCCGGTGTCGAAGCTGCCGGCGTCAAGGCCTACACCGTCTACAATCGCATGCTTCTGCCGACGGTCTTCGAAGATATGGAATTTGACTACCACCATCTGAAAGAACATGTGCAGGTCTGGGACGTATCGGTGGAACGTCAGATCGAACTGAACGGCCCGGACGCCGCGCGGCTGATGCAGATGCTGACGCCGCGCGATCTGCGCAAGATGCAATCGGATCAGTGCCACTATGCGCCGATCGTTGATGAACGCGGCAAAATGCTGAACGATCCGGTTGCGATCAAGCACAGCGACACGCGCTGGTGGATCTCGATTGCCGACAGCGACCTGCTTTACTGGGTCAAGGGGCTGGCACTTGGCGCGGGGCTTGACGTCAACGTGTTCGAGCCGGACGTGTCGCCTCTGGCCGTGCAAGGGCCGAAATCGGGCGCCCTGATGGAGCGGGTCTTTGGTCCTGATGTGCAAGACATCCGCTTTTTCAGCCAGAAACGGCTGGCCTTCCTAGACACCTCGTTCATCATCGCGCGCTCGGGCTATTCGAAACAGGGCGGGTACGAAATCTATGTTGAGGGCCGTCAACACGGCATGCCGCTCTGGGATGCGCTTTTCAAGGCTGGAGAAGACCTGAACGTCCGCCCGGGCTGCCCGAACCTGATCGAGCGGGTCGAGAGCGGGTTGTTGAGCTACGGCAATGACATGACCATGGACAACACACCGTTGGAATGCGGCCTGGGCAAGTACTGCAAGCCCGAGGAAGGGCTGGAGCACATCGGCCGGGAGGCGCTCGCGGTGGAAGCCGCACAGGGCCCCGCACGCCAGATTCGCGCGATTTCGATCGCGGGAGAGGCGCTCAGCCACGCCCGCACGGGCTGGCCGTTGACGAAGAACGGTGCGAGGGTCGGTCAGGTGACATCGGCGGCCTGGTCGCCAGATTTCCAGACCAACGTTTCGATCGGGATGGTGGATGCGGGCTATTGGGATCCGGGCACAGAACTGATCGTCGAGACGCCACAAGGGCTGCGAGAGGCGCGCGTGCAAAATTGCTTTTGGAACTAGCTCGCCCTGATCGAGCATCACTGCAGGGCACGCGCTGCCGTATTGGCGGCAGCTGGACACGGACATTGAAGCCTTGGCAACGGGAATGTAACACGATTCTGGGCGCGCGCGGCGAGCTGCCGGATTCCCGCCGTATTTGCGCAGTTGTCAACAAGAACCAAATGCATGTACGCCTTTCAACAAGTTGCCGCACCTTTCCATCGCGACTTCGCACGCATTCCAGGTTGATTGGACGAATCCGTTCGTCCAGTTTAGATGTATGATTTCGGCTGAGATTTCGTCCGCCAGGATGTTTGGCAAGTGCCTTTCGACACTGGTAGAACTGTGTCGCGCGGAATTGCGCGCGGAGGAGGTCTGGCTGTTCGGCAGCCGCGCAAGAGGCGATTGTCACGATGACTCCGATTGGGATGTCATGGCGATCATTGATGACCTAGCCCCCGATGATATGACGGATCCGATGACGCTTTGGCAAGTCAAGAGACGTGTCGACCTTCCGCTGGACTTGCTCGCAGTCAAAAAGTCGGACTTTCTGTCAGCGCAGAATGCCGTGACGACCTTGAGCCACGAGGTGAAGCGGGAAGGCGTCCGCCTCGATGTCTAAGACGCGGGCCATCGGCTCGCATGTCAAGCTCGCATTTCGCGACGTCAACAGTGCAGGAAAGCTTGGTCCTGATGATCGTCAGACGGCCATGCTCTGGTTCTACGCTGTTGAGAACTTGGTTATGGCGACGCTTGCATCCGAGGATATTTCGAGAAGGGAATGGAGGACGGCCGCGGGAAATCATCAGATTGACAGGATGATTGCCATCCTGCCTTCGGACTGTGCCATCAAAGGCGGTCTCGACGATTTCTCACCTCTCACGGTCTATTCGACTGGATTCCGGTATCCGACTCCTTCCGGCAAGATCATGAAGGCTCCCGACGAAGACTTGACACGAAAGTGGATCGAACAGGCAACGGAGTTCGTTACCATGTTCGGCAGGCATTTCCAGGTTGATGTCTTGAACGACGATGCCGTTGCTGGCTCCACGACTCCGTTCAGATCGAAAGATCATGGTACGTTCGAACCGTAATTGCATGACGCCGGGCCTCTTTGCACCAGGGTTGGTGTACGGTCACACGAGCAAGAACCTAAAGTCCAACGGAAATTTCCTGCTACAGCCGGATTGGGAGATGCGACCTTTGACGGCAGATGGCGGAGACGAAGGGACCGCCATTGTTACATTTTCGCCAACTTTGCAACAAATCGGCAAAAGTCACTTTGCGTCAAATTACCCCTTGAAAACAAGGCGATATTAGATGCAGAATACATCTGCACACTGCACCTAGCGTCATCTGCAATCACGGCGTATCACAAAAATTGGGTGCGAATTGGGACTCAAATCGGCTCAAAAATGGGGGACTCGATGGGAAAGAAACTCACGGAAGGCGCCATAGCCAGGATCAGCGATCCCGGCGTTTATGGCGACCGCGACGGCCTGCGGCTCTACGTTCGGGCGTCAGGCTCGAAAGACTGGCAGTGGCGCGGAACCTTGCACGGCCAGCGGCTCAATCTTGGACTCGGCAGTTATCCGCACGTTACGCTGGAAGAAGCGCGGCAGACGGCATTGGAATATCGCAAGGCGGCTCGCTCCGGTCAGGATCCGCGCCGCGTCACGAAGCCGGACGCAGTGCCGACTTTCGCGGAACTCGCTGAAGAAGTGATCGCGATGCGCCAAGAGGATTGGCGAAACGGAGCCAAGAGCGCGGATCAATGGCGGGCATCGTTGCGCGACTATGCAAATCCGAAAATCGGCAACATGCCGGTCGACCAGATCAGCCGACGCGACGTCAAGGCCGTGCTCGATCCGATTTGGCGGAAGAAGCATGAAACGGCGCGACGGGTGAAGCAACGCATTCAGTTGGTCATGTGGGAAGCTGTGGGCAGGGAGTACCGGACAGACAATCCGGTTATCGGAATGGAAAAGACGATGCAGAAAGCCAAGAAGGCGGTTCGGCAGCATCACAAGTCCCTGCCTTGGCAGGAAGTTGGAACGGCGCTCGAAAGCATCCGCAACAGCAATGCGTGGCCTGCTACAAAGCTCGCACTTGAATTTTTGATCCTGACGGCAGCAAGAAGCGGCGAAGTGCGCATGGCGTCTTGGGATGAAGTTGACCTTGACGCGCATATTTGGACGTTGCCGCCTACACGCATGAAAGTCGAAGAAGAACACGTTGTGCCGCTCTCGCAACCGGCATTGGCGGTGCTGGACGCCGCTAGGGAACTTGGCGACGGATCGGGGTTGATCTTTCCCGCGATGCGTGGCGGCGTACTGTCCGACAACACCTTGTCCAAGCTCCTTCGCGAAAACCGCGTCGGATGCGTCCCGCACGGCTTCAGAAGCAGTTTCCGTAACTGGTGCGGCGAAACCGGAGTTCCACGCGAACTTGCGGAAAAGGCGTTGGCGCACACGCTGCCACAAGTCGAAGGCGCATACCACACAAGCAGCTTGCTGGAACGTCGCCGCCCGATGATGACCGCATGGGCCGATGCCGTTTTCAGCCCGGAAACAGACAACAAAGTCTTGCGTCCGAAATTTGGATAGAAGCAACGCGAAAGCCTTGAAAACTTGGACTCAGGGCTTTCGCGCCAACACTTGACAAAAAGCTATTTTCCCCCTAACATCCTGATTTTATACGGGAAATTTCAGATTCAGCATTGATTTATGACGATTCCGGCCCTAGCTTGGTGACGCGCGATGATTCGCAGCAACCTGAAAGGGCGCAAAATGGCTAAGAAAGAACTCATGGCGATCAGTGATGTTGCAAAGCGTGTTGGCATGAGCCAACCGACGATTCTTCGATGGACAAAGAGCGGGACATTCCCGCAACCAATCAAGCTAGGACCGCGAGCGCAGCGTTGGCGTCGGGTCGATATCGAGCGTTTTCTGCAAGGCGATGATGCCGCAGCGTCAGCGTGACGTGGCAGTCATTGCCCGATCTTCGGTATTAAAAGTTCCCCAAGCTAAATAACTTGAGTGTCTTTGGCCTCTGAGTATCGAACACCGAGAAGTCTGATTGACATCGCGTCCCGTGAGACATTAAATTCCTGTGCGAGACCTTCAATCGTATTAATGCCTTTCTCCTGATTTTCAGTTATTAAATTCCAAGGCATCAAAATATCCGCAGCCATTCTATTGGCTTCAGCTTCTACATGGTTGCTTAATCCTTCTGCTCGAAGCATGGCGTCCTCGACCAATCCATCCCCAATCAAATGGGAATGCAGAAGAAAATGAGAAATTTCGTGAGCAATTGTAAAGCGGCGCCTAGTCTCCGAATGGAGTCCATTTACGTATATTCTATATTTTCTGTCGTCATTTTGTCCTTTTGCAGTAATCATTCCTGAAATTTCGACAGGCCAATTTCTCACCTTAAATACCTTCAACCCGAGGTCATGGGCAATTTTTACGGTCGGTACCGGCGCCCTTTTCTGATGCTCTTTCACAACAGCCATTTGCTCACTTGCCAGCATTAGACATTTTCCTCCTTTTCCGCATCGTCCACTGGAAGATCGCCACTTGGAGGCATCCGTCCAGTATGACTCACAGATCCGCTGCGAGGATTCTTCAAACGTCCCGTATCGTACAGTCTTTGCACCGCCTCTCTTGCTGTACTGTCTGCTCTAGATTCGGCGCGCTCTAAAAGCAGTTGGAAACCAAAAAAACCCAAGATTGCAAAGACAATACCCACCAAAACAAAAACCACTTCAAGAAGCGTAATCTGGAATGCTATTTGATCAATTCTCCAAGTCATGTCTTCTTGCGTCTGAGTCGCTTCAATTCGGATAATTGAAAGAAGAAAGACAAAGAAGATAATATTTACGGCACCGAGAACCGCATTGAAAATTGTTCCAAAGTGTTTCATTTTCTATCTTGACATCTGACGGGCATTTGTACAGAGGTTGGCACCGTTCCCTTGGTCCGTCAAGGAAGAAAAATTTGCTTTATGATCAGTGCCTTTCACGCAAGCGTCACCGCGTCAAGGTGAGCCCAACCTTGGGGGGTGACAACATGCACAGAACAGATCCGCCCGACGCGGCAAAGCCCGCGCCGACCCCGACGCGCCCGCCGTCGATGGCAAGTCCGTGGAAGCGTGAGGCAAGGGGCGAAGTCGTGGCGAAACCGGTCAAGCCTTGACGACACGCCACGGAAGTGACAACCGGGACAAGCGGCATTAACATACCAGTTAGCGCCGCAGCCCGGTTGGTCAGTGGAATGCGTAGACCCACACGGCAATAGCCGACCGGGCACCCTCCGTCTTTGTCAGGCCGCGTGAAGACCGCCCGCGACAACGGCTCGTACGGCGTCGTCCACATCGATCCCGCCAGGCTTCAACGCCCGCTTGAGCGCGGCTGACGACGCCGACGCATCGTTCGCGTTCTGGCCTCGGCCTCGCTTCTTCGTTTGCGCGATCTTCGTTTTCAGCGCCTTCGACTTCTCCCGCTTCTCCTCGGCAGACGCCTGACGGCCTTGGCGATTTTCGAGCGCTTCATAAGCGAGCACCGCAAGCCGAAAATCTCGATGGTCCATCCGGCTGAGTTCGGCGTCCGAATACCCCATGTCCGTCATGAAACCGTTGAACGACGCGACGGCGCTTTGGAACACCTGACCGTCTGCCAGTTCGGGAAACTCCCGGACGATGTTTCGGGCGACCACCTGAGCGCGTCCCTGCATGTCGGCGTCCGTCGCCTTCTGGCGGTCGGCGCGGCCCTGCTGAAGCTCGGCTGCCCTCTCGTTGATGGTCGCTATGATCGCCTCACGTTGAAGAACCGCCTTGTGGTAGGCTTCGCCGTTGGTCCTGGCGAGTTCCTCCGGTGGATGATCCGGGATGAACGATTCGAGAAGCTGGGAGACGTAGTTTTCCCACTCTTCAAGATTTTCAAGCCGCTGCTCGACAAGCTGTCGGGTCTGTTCAAGCTGCGCGACGTGCTCCCGGTGCTCGGACACCTGCTCGTCATACATCTGCCGCGTCATGATGTGCCGGTCGAGATCCCCGACCGCGACGGTTTCGCCGTTCGGCAGTTCCAATTCCAGATCGGGCAGCGGGACCTTTGAGCCGTCTTCAAGCGTGATGATCGGATCATCGTCGTCGCCGGCGCCTTCGTCGTCATCGTCGCCCTTGCCGTCATCATCGCCTTTGCCCTCGTCGTCGTCATCGGCCTTCTTGCCTTCGTCATCGTCCGGATCGCCGTCGCCTTCGTCGTCGTCGTCCGACTTGGAGCCGACAAGCTTCTTGAGTTCAGCATCCAGCGGATCGCCGCCGTCGCCGGTCGGCGCGTCGGCAAATTCCTCCAGCAATTCGTCCTTCGTCCACATTTCGTCGGACTCCAGCCCCGTCAGGTCCGTTTCCTTGTCAGCCATCGTCTTGCTCCTTCGCTAGTTCGGCTATGCCTGTTTCATCTATGAGCCTGGCCCTGACGCGCAGGGCCGCTCGCCATTCCGCAACCGCCGCCGCCCGCCCTTCATGGTCGGACGGCTTCGCGGCCAGGACTAAGCCCTGCATGTCGGCTTCGATACCGGCCAGGATCGCATCCAGAACGGGATCGTCCCGAAGCCGTTCAAGTTCCGCGATCGCGTGATCCGCATCACGGAACACGCCTTGCGCGATCAGTTGCTGGGCGATCATCAGGTACCGTCCGTTGTCGCGTATTGAAGTTCGATCGGCGAATTGACGATGAACGCGTTGGCCGTGTTCGCCTCCGTCGCGGATATCTCGATCTGCGTCACGGACGGATCATCGATCAGGACATGCTTGGAACTTCCGCTGAATGTCACGCCGATGCGTATTTCGTCGGCGGTTGCGGCGGGCTTCCCGTGCATGACCTCGACCTTGGCGCCCGCAGGATTTCCTGAACTCGGCGCCCTGTTCGCGGTGACGCCTATTCCCCGCCCTGGTCCGAACGGTGCATAGGCGCCGCCCCGTGGCGCGCTTTCCAGATCGAAGACGATCTTGTCTCCGCTGACGGGCAGCTTGATCGTGTAAACGTTTCCGCCCGCGTAGGTTCGGGTGCTCACTGTGACGGCCATGACTGTTTCTCCTTTCGTCTAGCCTGCGTAGCGCAGCGCAAGTTCATCGCGCCGCAATTCGATATCGTCATCGTGTTGCTCTTCCTGCATGGACAGCTTGAGCGCTTCCATCTGCTGCCCGAATTCGTCCAGACGCCGTTGCCGTTCGGCGGCGCGATCATCCGCCAATGCCTGCAACTCCGCTTCGGTCGTTCGCAGCACCGTATCGGCCTCAAGTTGGGCGAGTTCCCGGTTGGCTTGCGTCTGTTGCTTGCGCTCCTCAAGCATCAATTGCGTTTCGCGATCAAACGCGGCCATTTGCGCCTTGAACTGGAATTCCGCCTGCTTCAATTCCGCCTGGCGCGAGTCCTTCTCGCCTTCGGGATCATGCTGCGCCTGTTCCTGCGCCTGCTGCATGAACGCCTGCAATTCTTCGTCGGTCGGAGTCCGGATGTACCGGCTCGGATCGGCCACGCCCGTCAACTGGATGATCTTGCGATCCGTGTTGGCCAGTTCCTGCGGCGTCACCCATGGATTGAACGGCCCGAAACGCTGGATGATTTCAGCCTGCGTGTTCCTGATAATCATGAGCGCCTGCAAATCGGCAGACCGCGATCCCGTGCCCATGCCGACGTTGACCACGCATTTCATGCGCCAGTCCCATGACTGCGGCTGGAACTTCCGCCACTGCCCGTCGATCCTGACTTCGCGCTCCTGGTCGGCGTAGAGAACCGTCATCTTCAGCAGTCCGCCAAGCGCATCCCTGAGACCGCCTTGCGCCAGCGTTCTGAGATACATTTCGGCTCTTTCTTGTCCGGCCTGAGAGACTATCGAAGCGCCGGTTGCGCTCATGGCCGTGAGCTTTTCAGGGTCGACCGCGCCCGAAAGATCGGAAACGCCCGTCCGGTCTGTCGCCTCCTGGTCGAGACGGTCCATGAAGGCCAACACGTCGCCCGCGATGGACGGCGCAACATGCGTGTAGACCGCATCCCTGACCGTGCCCTCCATTTCCTTCTTGAGCAAAATGGGCGCCGACGAGTCGCCGTGAATGAGCGTCTTGGGGTTCTGAACAGCCCCGGCCCGCACGAAGGTCCGGGGGTTCGCAACGTCGAAGACGTTATCCGCCGTGTCGCGCGTCAGCCGCGTCTTGATCCGCTGAATCTCCATGAGATCGTCGGCAAGCGAATGGCCCTCGAACTGGTACGGCCGATCTTCGATCGTGATCTTCGCGAACGGCGTTTCGTCGGCGCGGTCCATCTTCAGGATGGTATAACCATTGACGCCTTCTCCGATGAACATGCCGTCCGACGCCTGGCCTTCGTCGCCGCCCTCGCCAAGGAGGATGTTGTAACGCTCGGTAATCCCGTCGCCGTCCATGTCCAACTGAACGTAGAGATCCCGAACAAGGATTTCCTCGGTTGGCATGTAACCGTCGTTGGCGTGACGGCCCTCGAATTCGCCGTGCTGATCATACTGGCCATAGGAATCGACAATCGACTCCGCCCGGACTTCCGAAGCGCGCAGGGCGTCAACGAGGTTTCTGTCTATGCCCATGCTCACCAATTCGGAGCGGGTGTAGTAGACGTGCCTTCCGACCAGCTTGTTTTCCTGAATGGTGGCGCAATGCGGATGGATAAGAAACGAGCTGCGCCTGACCGCCTCGATGAACGGCTTCGCCTTCATCTTCGTGACAGTCATGACGCCATCAAAGGTCCCGTCCTCGTTGTCGGCGCGAATGTCGATTTCGACGCCTTCCTGTTCGATCACGCCTTCGATCACTTCCTGCGGCTGGTTGAAGAACTCCTGTTCATCGATTTCCTGCTCCCATTTCACGCCCCAGGTCAGCACGCCGGTTCGCAAAATCATGCTGTCGAAAATCGAGTTGAGAATTTCTTCTTCGCCCTTCGCTTCAGGCAAGACGACGCGATTCACGTAATCGCTTGCGTCCTTCGCCATCGTCTCTTGATCCGGTCGCAACGGCTCGTATTCGACAATGCCGCCGCCGCCGAAAAGGGTACGCATGATCGATGGACGCAATTTGCCGTAATGCGTTCGCAAGTCCGATGATACCTGGCTCGACCGCCCCGGCTTCGTCTTAATGTCCGGCGTCTCGCCATCGTAATAGTCCAAGGCCAACTGCCGGTCGGCGGAAAGATAGTGGTTCCAGTCCTCCGCCTCTTCCAATTGCAGCACGACGTGGCTGAGCACCTGCGACATATCCATGCCCTCGTCGTGTTCCATGTCCTCAAATTCTTCTGCCATCTGAAAAGTCCTTTCTAGACGCGGCTGCCCACGTGGTAATCGTGAGCCTCTTGCAGCAGCTTCTCCATTTCTTCGTCTCCGTCCGGGTCCGGCTCCGCGATCAGGTCCGGCATCAATGCCGTGAACGCCCAGACCGCCGCATCCATGCGGTCGGGCGACTTCTCGCCCTGGAATCCGTTGGTCGTCATCAACGCCATCTGGTCTTCGAGCTTGGGGAAGGTCCCGACATGACGGCACCTGCCTTGCTGGTAGAGGCTCGAAATCGGTTCGGCGCGGACATGCTTGCCGCGCGACGCCCACACTTTTCTAATCGGCAGGCCGGGGCGAAGCGTCCGCAGCGTGTTGACCGCCATGTCACCGCCGTTGTTGATTTCGATGATGCAGGCGTCGGCCTTGTAGTCGTCAAAGGCCAGGATCGCCGCCGCCGCCCAATCGTTCGGGCTGCCCGTGCAGGTCCGATCATCGAGCAGATACCCGAAGCCGTCCGCAGACCGGGCGGCGACGATGATCCCGTGTTCATCAAGATCATCGGACTCGCTCTTGCGTCCGGTCTCTTTCATCCCGCCCGACGCGGGATCGACCGCCACGACGATCTGTTCCAGATCGTCCGGCTTCTGGGCCACGCGGTACGTTTCGAGATCCTTGTACTTCCACAAGCTATTCGGGAAGTCCGAGAGGATCACGCCATCGAGTTCCTGACGGCCCAACCGCGTCCCGGCATACTTGCGCTCCACCCGGTCGATGAAGTCCTGGTGCAAGTTCGCGTAGTTTTCGCGCATGATGCCGCGAGAAATGGCAACCTTGCCCTCTTCGCCCGCGACGATCGCCTTGACCAGTTCGATCGGACGCGGCGTCGTGGTCGCAACGACCCTCGGACGCCCGCCGTCCTTCGCGGCAAGTCGCAGCCCGAATTGCATCTGGTCCCAAGTCTGTCTCGGATATCGCCATTTGCCGATTTCATCGCACCATCCAAGATCGAACTGCGGCCCGCGCAGACCGTCAGGGTTGTACGACGAAAACAGGCTGGCGATCGCGCCGTTGGGCCAAACGACCTGACCCTTGCGCCACCTCGGACGACGGGATGCAGGCTCATGGGCGTAGACCGCGAAAAGCCCGCTGATGCCTTCGACCATGACTTTCTTGGCGTCATCGTCTGTTTCCGCGATCAGGGCGATGTTCCTGGCCTTGCCCGCGTCGACCTGAGACTTGACAAACTGCGCGCCGGTTCGCGTCTTTCCCCAACCCCGTCCGGCCAGGCAAAGCCACACGAACCAGTCTCCATCCGGCTCAAGCTGCTCAGGCCGCGCCAGGAACCCTTCCCAATCGTGCAGCAGCCGATTGAGTTGCGAAGGCGTCAGCCTCGACAGCAATTCGTCCCGGTCGGCAACCGGCATGCCCGCCATCGCTTCCGCGCCACTCATGACCGGCTGAACGTTCATTCGTCCGCCTCCACTTCAGCGCCGTGCTTCCTTTTCAGCCGGTCAAGGTGCTCCTTCACGCGATCGAGCACGGAATCCTCGGACCCGCCGCCCGCACTGCCCGGCATTCTCCACCGCTCAAGCGTCATTTCGTCGGGCGCGTTCTCAAGAAGCCAGATCATCGCGTTCAGATCGCCGGACGCGGCCAGCTTGTAGGCTTCGGTCTCCGCAGTGTTCAGCGGCCTGACCTTTTCCTCATACCAGAAGCTCCGAATGTCCGGCGAAATCTCGACAAATCGCCTGACATGCAGTTCCCGGCGCTCAAGCAGATCGGCCATCGCCGTGAAGTCGCCGCCAGTCACAAGAATGGCCGCGATCAAATCCATTTTGCAGGCGGCAAGGCTGACTGGATACTCAACCACCGCCTTGCACTTGGCGAAATCGTATCCGCCATCGCGGATCATCCGCCGCGCAAGCGGGTGAATGTCCGTCACGTCAACATCGGCAGGCGGATTCGGCTTCCGGCGAAACGCCGTCAGCCATTTCTTGTCCAATTCGGCCTTCGTCGGCTTGCGAGTCCGACGCTTCGCCGGGACCTTGGCGGTCGCCTTTGCCGAAGCACGTTTCGCCGTCGCCTTCGCAGGCGGCTTCTTCGCCGCAGTCTTCTTCGCGGGCGCCCTAGCCATCGAGTTGACCCATGCACTTGCGAGCATACCGCTCGATCACCTTGGCTTGGGGCTTCAGCGAAAGGATTGCGTCGTCGTCATCCCTGATCGCGGCCAGCCAGTAGACGATCGTCCGCACCGAAACACCGAAGTGCTCGGCAAGGTCTCGCTCGTAAGCCCCGTTCTCGTGCATGTCCTTCAGTTCCATGAGCATGTGGCGGCGAAACATCTCCAGTTTCATCGCAACCGGCGTTTTCCCCGCGCCAAGCGTCCGCGTCATGAACACGCGAAGAAAGATGTAGAGCCGCGCCACTTCCTCCGGCGTCAGACCGGATTTCACGATGAAATCTCCAGGATTGAAGTCTTGGCTCATGCTGTCTCGCGAACATTGATATAAGTTATGCGTACATCTCTATACGCAAAATCTGCGTAAAAACAAGGCAGAAATTATAAGCAATATAACTATTGCTTATATCTCTGGACCGCGTTACGCTGAACGTGATCACACGTTCGTTTTTTCCGTGATCACGAAACGCCATTTGTTAGAGGAGATTGGAAAAATGGCTAAAGCCTCATCCACGAAAGCCACCTACGACGCCAAGCTGAACAGGGAAGACCTGCACCGCGTCGTCAGCAACATCACGCCATCCGATACACCGATTTACAGTTCGATCATAAAGGGCCGCTGTCGCAACACCCGCCTTGATTGGGGCATCGATTCGCTCGATGGCGTGACCGACAACGCCCAACTCGAAGGCGACGAATGGAGCTTCGTTGCGCCGACGACCGGCGACAAGGTGTCGAATTACTGCCAGATCCTTTGGAAGCCTTTCGCCTTCTCGAAGACGCAAGAGGCGATGGATTCGGCGGGCAGCGACGCGAAGACCGCCCGCGAACTGATCAACAAAATGGTCGAGCTTCGCAAAGACGTTGAAGCCTCGATCCTTCTCTCGAACGCCAGCGTCAAGGGCAATGCGACGACCAAGCGAAAGTCCGGCAGCCTTAACTCATGGCTCACGTCCAACGTCTCGGCAGGCTCAAGCGGCACAAACGGCGGCTATCAGCAGTCTGGCGGAAGCGCCGGCCTCGTTACCGCTCCAGGCGCGGGAACGCAGCGAGCCTTCACCAAGACGCTTCTCGATGGCGTAATGACAAGCGTGTATTCCAGCGGCGGCAACCCGTCTCGGATCTTCTGCTCGCCATACGTCAAGCAGGTCTTCGCAACGTTCATGGCTGACAGCAACGTCACGGAACAAAGGACAGCGGCCCCGGCCAATCGCGGCGTCACGGTCGTTGGCTCCGTGGAGATGTATCTCGATCCGATGGGTCAACTCTGCACCATCATGCCGGATCGCGTCATGACCGCTTCCAAGGCGGGATTTGGCGGTCTCAACGACGCAGGCGCCACCGCGCAAAACAAGAAGATGGCACGAAACGTCTACGTTCTGGACCGGAAGCGTGCCGAATGGTGCTGGCTGCGGTCCATGCGGCGCGTCCCGCAAAGCGAGGTTGCGCAGACCGGTGACGCAACCAAGACCGTCGTCCTTGGCGAAGGCACGCTCCGCATTGCCAACGAGGCCGCGCATGGCGTCGTCCGTGACGTGTTCGGCCTGAAGGCGGACGCGTAAGCCGGTTGAGTTTCCCGAAGTGGCCGTACGCGGCCACTTCATCCCACTGATCAGGAGAATTGAAAGTGGCAAAGGCACCTGAGAAGACGAAAAAGGCCATGATCGTCATGGAATGCGACTATTGGCCGACCGACGAAGAAGCTGCCTATTTGGAAACAAAGGGCGTCACCTTTCCCGACATCTCGAACAAACGCCTCTATGCGAGCCAATGTCCGGAAGACGGCTTTCCGATGGAACTTGAGAAAGCAAAAGCGCTTCATGCAGACGGGAAGGGTCGCTGGCCACCTAACATCATTGAGGTCGACTAAAAATGGCGCGCTTCGTCGACAGCGACGGGTTCCAATTGGACGACTACGATTTCCAGACCGGTTCATCTCGGTGGAGCAAGGTCGAGCCGGACGGAACGATTACCTTTCGCCACGACATTCCGACAGAGGGCATTCTGCGGGCGACTGCCGAAAACCGGCTTGCCACGCACAACACGCGGTTTGGCAACGATTGGTGCAAGGTCGGGGAAGTGCCGCTGAACAAATGGTTCGCCGATGGCATGGACGAAGCGGACCTTCAGGACGATCGCAAGTTCATGCGGAACTGGATGCGCGAGCATTCGGCCTTCATGGCGAGAGACAGCATCGGAATCTGAGCATGGCGCTTCCGCAGGCCGTCCGTCGCAACCAGAACAGCCTTGGACGGGTGGTTCGCGACATTCGGCAACAGCATGGCATCACCGATCTGGCGCGAAACATCCGCAGGATTTCCGCGTCGGCCACGCGATTCGTCAATGACAAGCGGCGCATTTCGCGCACGGTCGAGTTGACGCCTGCCACAAGCGGCGAGACCGAGTTTCCGGCAGGCGTCCATCCCTGGGTTCTTGAAGAGGTCATTGTCGCGAAAGTCCCGCTTCCCATGCTGGCAGCGATTACGACCTCGGACGATTACGGATACGTCTACGAAAAAGGCGCCGACGTTTTCCAGACGACGGAAGCGGGATCGCGGCACAGCATCACCTTTCGTGAGCGCGCCAGAGACCCCGGCGATCCGTCTTCGACGGGATACGACCTGCTCGAAAGCCATTTCGATTTGTTGTTCAACGCGATTTTGTTTCGTGCGCTTGAGTTCTACAAGATGCACGACGAGGCATCCCGCGCCCTGGAGATGCTCAACGGCATCATGGACAACGAGCGCGATGCCGACGAACTGAACCAGCTTTCCGGCCTGAACCTTCATGCGCGACTGGATATCCCATGAACGCGCGCAACCTTCTCACATCGATCGCGGCGAACGTGGGCGTCGGGCTTCCGAACAATCACGTGCTCGATCCTTCCCTTGACGTTCGGGGCATCGTTAGCGCGATCAATGACGCGGGCGATGATCTGTTTCGGCGGGCCGAATGGCCTGACGCCGTATTGAGCACTTCCCTGCCTCGGCAAGGCCCGGTACCGGGCATCGCCGCCTCTTCGACCTATGTCTTGCCGGAGAATTACGGCTACGTGTCGGCGCAAGGTGGCGTCATCGCGATTCAGGACGAAGAGGGCGGGCCGTTCTCGTACGACATTTCTCCGAACCTCATGGAGTTCATTACCTTCAAGGACACCGGCATTGCGATCATCAATCAAGGCCGTGTTCATACCCATGACGACGCCCCGTCTGTCGCGTTGATCTATGTCACCTCGGCTTGGTGCAGCAGCGGGTCGGAAATCGGACACGACGAAGACACTTTCGTTATTCCGTATCGCTTGCTCAAGAACGGCGCTGAGTGGCGGTGGCGCGAGTCACGCGGTCTCGATCACAAGGCGTTGGAGGAACGCTGGTACGCAGATATCGCGGTGCAGATCGAACAGCTTCAAGCCACGGCGAGGTGACGCGGCATGGCAGAAGCTCTTTTCCTCCGGCAACTGGAACACCTCCAGAAGCATCGCGCGCTTCAGCAGCACCCGTTTGACCCGCCGCTAGGCCCACCCGGCAGTCACGCACGACCCGCGCCGCCTTCCGGTCACGACAGACCGAACGAGGCGACGTTTCCGGTAGCCGTTAGCGGCTTGTCCGACGCCCCGTTCATGGACGCGGGAGGGACGACCGCCTGCATCCTGGAGAACTTCATCCCGTACCATTTCGGGCTTTGCCCGCGCATGGGCCTGAAGAAGATAGGAGCGACTGGAAGCGCCGCGACTTCATCTCTTCTCTTTCCTTTTGAGAACGGGATGCTTTCGCAGTTTCTGGCGGTGCAGAACAGCAAATTGGTGACCATCGCCCCGGAGTCCGGCGTTGTGACGGACACGATGCAGGCAACCAGAAGCAACGACATTTCCGGCGTCGGGATCTTCGGAGAAGGAGCCAAGCTCGTTCTCCTCATGAACGGGCAGGAGACGATACTGTACGACCCGACGCAGGATCGTGCCGAAGACAAGATCAGCCGTCTCGCAATGGGCAACAATGCTGGTCAGGTGAATGGCGCGAACCCGGACAAGTGGCTGTCCGCAACGAGCTATCGAAATCATATCTTTGTCGTGGACGGCAGCAGCACGGCCTACCAGTTGCCGTTGCTGTCCGTCGCGGGCGAAGTTGAGCCGCTGGAATTGGGCGGCGTCCTTCCGAACGCGGCAAGCGTCGTCATGGTCGACAGTTGGTCGATGGTGGCGGGAGACGCGCTTCAGCAGCGTCTCGCCTTCTTCACTGACGATGGCCATGTCGCGGTCTACGCGGGCGCGGTCAGCGAGCTTGAGCTTCAGGGCGTTTTTAGCGTCGGGCACATCCTTTCGCGAAACTGCAAGTTTCAGCATGTGACAGACCTTATGGTTGGTACCACGTCCGGCCTTCTGTCCATGAATGGCCTCATAAGCGGACACCCTGAACCATACATCTCAACATCCATCGAACGCCTGTGGCGCACCAAGGCCATGACGCCCGGCGCGGGGTGGGGCGCCTTCAAATGGCAGGACCGAAACCTTGCCTTTGTGTTCGACGGTGCGACGGTTCTGGGCATCAACCTCGAAAACAGGGCGTGGTTCGAGTTTTCCTATGGCGACATTCAACCCGTCGCATTCGCGCCGCTCGGCTCGAAAGTCTTCATGACGGATGCGGACGGCACGTTCTACGAACTTGCGGGCGGCGATGACGCCAAGGAAACGATTCACTGCACTTTTCGCATGACGCCCGTTGCTTTCCCGGTGAACACCGGACGCGTCCAAATGAGGGCGTATTGGTCGGGTCCCGATCTTCTCGATGACAAGGCGTCATCGGCGGCTAATGCCGAACAGGACGTTCCTGAACCCGCACCGGTTTACGACCGGCAAGCATCGACGGCGATATTCGGCAAGTCCAAGCTCGGACGCATGCGGCTCGGAGCGGGGCAGCCCGTGGGCGGAGGGATCAGCACGGGCTGGCAGGACATGGAACGGTCGTTCGATGCTCACGGCGGGAACCTGCACCTTTTCGCGCCGACGTTTCAGGTCTCAACGAAATATCCGAACGAGTCGAATGCCGTGATCGGCAGTTTCGCCGTCCGCATGCTGACAGCAAGGGGAGGCGCGTAACATGGCGTTTCTCGGCATCCAAAACATCGGCGACCTCTTCAACGAGAAGAACCTGCCTTACACGCTGGCAATCGGCGCGGCGCTGGCTGGCAAGCCGAAGATCGGGCTTGGCATCGCCGGGCTTGGTTTGCTCGGCAATTCGGGTCTTTTCGGGCAGGACGGCGAAGCGGAGACCGCGCCGACCGTCATGGCGAAAAACGGCGCTGCCCTTGGGGATGGCGGCGGCTCCGGGGCCACGCTGATCCCGAAGCGCGACACGACGCCCGCCTATGCGAAGCAGGGCCGTACGGCCGCAGACACGCCGCCCGCGCCGGGCGAGCAAGAAATGCGCAGTCCTGACGATGTTCGATGGACCCGCCGAAAGCCGCGTGGCTTCATGGCTGACCTGTACGGCGACTATCCAATGTCGCCAGTGCCGGATGATCCGCCTGATGTGCGCGACGAAATCGCGTCCGGCCTGTTCGGTGGACCGGCAGAGATGGACGAAGCGCCGTCGCCGCCGTCTCGAAGCAGCATGCCGTCGCGGCCAGGCATGTCGCGTCCGGCAGACGTTCGCGCTCTTGGCGTCGGGAACGACAGCGGGTTCATGCGGGATCGTGCCGGGGGTGGCGGAAGGCAGGGTGCGGGCAATCGGTCGGGCTTCATGCGCGGTCGCAGGAACCCGAACCCGAATGATGACGTTCTTTTGCCCGAACCTGAGAACGTCGATACCGCGCCGCCGCTGACCGGGCTTGGCGACGGGCCGAATGCCCGTGATCCTGGCGCAATGACGGGCGGGCGCAATTCAATCCCCCCAGGTGCTTCGCCCGCCCGGCCCAACATGCCGCTTGTCGACGGCAAGCCTGCCACGCTCTTCGACGCGCTTGCGCCGAATGCGAGCACGACCCCGCCGGGTGCGCCTTCGGAGCCTTCCGGGGGCGATGGAGGCGGCTTTCTGTCTGCCATGACGCAAGGGCCGGTAGCCGGGTCGGCTCCAGGCCGCGTGCCTATGGTTGACGCTCCAACGCGTGGCGGAGGTCTCGACACCGGTCCAACGGATCCCGGATCGGTCCTGCCGTTGCCGCAACCGAGCGCGTCTCCGGACCCGCAGGGGCTGGGCAACATGCTTCTGGCCGCACAGACGCCGCCAACGGTGACGCCTGAAAGCGCGGTCCCGTCCGGGGCGGCTCCGTCCGGCATGTCCGCTCCGCAACCGGATGCAATGCCCTCTGTCATGGGCGCCGGCCCTGCCGTGAATTCGGCATCGCCAACGATCGGCAACATGCTTGTCCAGGCTTCCTTGCCGCCTGAAGCACCGGCCAGCGTTTCACGTGTGACTGACCCTCGGATGGACCGTCTTGGGATGGCTCCACGGGCAGACCGTGGGCCGATACAGACCGATTTCGAGTACACGTCGCCGGAAGCCGTCATTCGCGACGTGCAGAACAAGCGCGCCGAACTGGAGGCGCTCAAGCAGCGTGAAGAAGCGGGGTTCGGGCGTGAAATAGATCAGGCTGCAGCCGAGCTGGCGGACAAGCTGCAAATCAGCCCGTCAAAGGGCCTTCCGCCCGGCGTCTCCCGGCTCATGGACATGCACCTGAACGCACCGGATTCGCCCGTCAGCCCGTTCATGATCGCTTCGGATTACGTCGCGCTTCGCGATCAGGGGCTTGATGACAACGAGGCGGAAGCCGCCCTGCGCCGCAAGTATGGCGCGGGAATTTAAGAGAGGATTTCGGAATGTCATTCCTTGGACCGCTGATTGGCATTGGAAGCATGCTCATGGGATCGAAGACGCCGAAGGCGCCTGATCCCAAGCAGACTGCGCGTGAGCAATTCCGTTACGGCATAGCCACCGAAATGGCCAACAGGCTGATGACGAGTCCGACCGTCAATCCCTTTGGAAGTTACAGGCAGCACCATACGGGCTTTCAAAAGCTGATCGGCCCTGACGGCGACGTGATGAACATCCCTACCTATGAGACGCGGCAGACGCTGAGTCCGAACACGCAGCGGGCGTTCGACCGGACGCAGGCTTTGCAGCTTGGCGCGCTCGGTGGTCTTGGCGACTTCCTCGGCTACGGAGGCGGGTCGCCTTCCGGGAACGTCACGCATGCTTCTGATTACATGCCGCGCAGGCCGCGCATGACGTTTCCCATGGGAACCAACGATCATGGCATCAACTACATGCCAAGCGGCGCGATGAACCCGTTCGGAATCGAGGTGAACCCGCCAGACAGCGGTCGGCCAATGAAGGACGTGACGCCGCGTAGCGAGAGCGAAAGCGAGCCTGATCCGTGGCGCTCCATGAGCCGGGCGGAGCGGTGGTCAGGTCCGGGTCCGAAGATCGCGTTGCCGCAGATCACGTTCGACGGCTTCAAGCCCTCGGTGTCGGGCGGCTTCGGGTTCCACGGGTTCGGGCGGAGCATGGGCTACGACCCAAGGCGTGACATTACTTGGAATGACGGGACCCGGACCAACCTGAACCCGCAGGGTGGCGGCGGAATCGCGGGCTTCATCGGCAACCTCTTCGGCGGCGGTGACGATGATGACGCGATCACGTGGAACGGGCCGCGCACGAAGCCTTCGGGCCGGACAGTGCGGGTGAGTTCAAGAAGCTCTGGCAGCGACAGCGACAGCGGCTCAAGCATGCCGTTTTCAACGTCCCGTCCGAAGTCGCGTCCGAGCCGGAAAAGCTATTCCGGGCGCGGAAAGACAAGGCCAACGACCGCCAAGCAGGAAGCAAGGTCGACCAAGACCTATTCCGGCCGCAGTGGAACATCCGGAACGAGCAGCCGCAAGACGGGCGACAAGCTGCCCGGCGCATTCTTTTAGGGAGACGGGCAATGAGCATGTTTCTAGGCGCAAGTCGGGGCGGGTCTGCCGGTGGAGGGCCGTTCGGAAGCCTGAAGGCTCCGAAGCTGGCTCGCACATCGAAGAAGGTGAACTATGAGTTCGGCAAGCCATCCGGGGATATCAAGTACGGGTTCGGAGACACCGGCGCGACGGTGCAGGCTGGCTTGGGCCAGACGCAGGGCGGGATCAAGTACGGTTTCGGCGACACGAATGCCAACGTGAAGTCGACCATCGATGACGCGGGCCAGATCAGGGACGTGTTCGGGACTCCTGTGCGTGATGTGTCCTACGACGTTGCGCCCGGCGAACTGAGCATCCGGGGAACCATCGGCGATGCAGGGCCGATTGCGGATGGCTATGACGCCATGGGCGTCGGCGCCAAAGACCGCGACAAGGTAGAGGACATTCTCATTGGTCGCCTTGATCGCCGTCTGGGACAAGACCGGAAGGGTTTTGAATCGTCGCTGATCAATCGCGGCCTGCGTCCGGGCACCGCAGCTTACGACCGGCGAATGAGGGACTTCGACACGCGGCACAATGACGCGCGCATGTCCGCCATCCTTTCGGCGGGTCAGGAACATTCTCGTGTTGCCGGTCTTGCCCGCGACGAAGCCATGTTCGGGCGCGACAGCCAGGCGCAACGGTATGCTCAACTCGCTGATCGGGCGAGATTCGGCAATACCGCACAAGGTCAGGAATTCGGCCAGAATCTTGCTCGCCACCAAGCGGAAAACCAAGCGCAGCAACAAGAGTTCCAGCAAGAGCAGGCAAGAGGACTTTTCGGCAATCAGGCGCAATCGCAACGCTTCGGCCAGAACCTTGCCGAGACGCAAACACAGAACGCCGCGCAGGGGCAGGAATACGGCCAGTTGGCCGACCGCGCCCGCTTCGGGAACGCGGCGCAAGGGCAGGATTTCTCGCAAATCCTTGGGCGTGGCCAGTTCAACAACGCGGCGCAAGGGCAGCAGTTCATGCAACTGCTCAACAGGGCGCAACTGAATAATGCTGCTCAGGGCATGGATTTCGGCCAGAACCTGGAGCGCGGGAACTTCTACAATCGTGCCCAACAGCAGGTCCACAATCAGGACATGGACCGCTTCAACGCGGACATTGCGTCCTTCAACGCGAACATGGCCGGACGCAATCAGGCCATCGGCGAAGCGAGCGCGTTCACCAACCTGTTGCAGCGTGTCGCGGGCGGCGCCCCGACCGGATACGGCGGCACGGGAAGCCTGCCGACCATCGATTACGGCGCATTGTCCAACAACAACTATCGCAACCAGGTCGCCGCCGCTCAGGGCCGCAACGCGGGTCTTCTCGACCTGGCGGGCCGGTTCGCGTCGGGGCTTTCGAGCTAGGAGGGCAGGACGTTGGCATTCATCTTCGGCGGCAACGCTCAGCATCGCACGATGGCCGACGCAGCGGCGGCGCGTGAACGTCATGCAGCCGCCATAGGTCCGGGCGCGTTGATGGACAACGCGGCCTACATGACGCCTGCCATGGGCGTCGGAAGTCTCGTTGCCGACATGCTGAACCGGCAGAAGGAAAAGCGGGCCGCACGGGCACAGAACGCGTTCGCCAATACCGCTCTCTCTCAGATGGGCTTCGGTGGCAAGTACATGCCGGGGCTTAATCCGGTCAACCTGACGCTCGATCAGAAGATGGACCTTTTCGACACCGGGCGCGATCTGTATGCCGCTGATCGCTCCCACGGGCAGGCGGTCGCACGGACGAAGCTGGCCGCTGACCTTGCCGCGCAAGCCGAGACGCGCCGGATCGCGGCGATGCGCGAAGACCTTGCATCGCAGGGCGTCGAATTGACGCCTGAGCATCAACTGTCTGCCTACGGGATCGACACCAAGCCCGATCCGATGACGCCTGCCCAGCTCGCCGAAGCGCAGCGGCTGGCCGAACTCGGCTTCAGCCGCGATCAAAAGACCGGCGAAATCTACCGGACGGACGACCGGCTGGCTGCGCAGGGCGGCGCGGTGGCGGAGGCCATTGCGGCGGAGCGCGCGAAAGCGGCGGCGGCGAAAGCGCAGGCTCTGGCGGATGAAGAAGAGACGAAACTCCGTGAGTTGGGCGAACAGGTCAACACGAATGAGGTTGTGGAGCGCGTTGTTGATGAATTGCAGAAGGACCTGATCTGGACGCGGCAAGGCTTCTGGGACTTCATCCCGAACCCAGGCGGCGGTCAAACGAAGTACGACAATGCCATCCAGTCGCTCAAGGACAAGTTCAGCCCCGTCGCCATGCGTCGCATGAAAGCCGCTGGCCTGACGGGCAGCACCTCCGAAAAGGAACTTGAAACCGCCGTGAACGCCATCGCCGCCCTCAAGGAAGGCGATCACCCGCGTGAGATCTGGAAGGCCATTCAGCATCTCCAGCGCATCGGCGTCTACAGACCAGAGGCGACCCACGAATGGGAACGCCTCATGCAGGGCGATGCGAACGCCGCCGTGTCGAACGCCGGGACGACCGGAAACAATCTCGACCCGTCCCTGATTGATTTGGAGGACTGACATGGACCGCAAGGAACAATTGCAATGGCTCCTGCGAGCGCATGAAGCCGGTCTTCTCGATGAAGGGCAGTCGCAGGCGCTGAACGCGCACTTCGGCTTGTTGAAGGCAAAGCGGGACGGTTCCTTGGATGACGCCGGGGCGGCGGCATTGCGCACCGGCGAATTCCTGAAGCAGGCGCGGCCTGACATTGGCAAGATGGAAGCGGGCGGGCGCGGGGCTGCGCAGGGCATCTCGCTCGGCTTCTCTGACGAAATCGTGGGCGGGCTGCGGGGCTTGCTCGGTTCCGGCGACGTGGCCGACGAAATCGAGAAATCGCGTGTCCGTGACGCCCTTGCCAAGATTGACGAGGGCGGGACCTACATGGGAGGCGAAATCGGCGCATCCATCGCCGGGTCGTTCATTCCGGGCGGCGCTGCGCTCAAGGGTGGCCAACTGATCAACAAGGCGCTCAAGGCGCGCACTTTGCGCGGCAAAGGGCATCAATTCGCGTTGAAGCGCGAACAGGACATTGCCGGGCGGCTCGACCGCGCCGAAGACGCCTTGGGGCAGGTCCGGGCCGGAAAGCGCACCCGCATGGACGGTTTCGGCAAGCGCGCCGTCAGGGACGCAGAACAGCAAGTCTCCGACCTGAAGGACAACGCCGGTTACTGGTCGCATCTGATCGGGCAATCGAACGCTCAGGCAGGCAGTCGCGGATTGGGCCTTGCGGGACGGGCGGGCGTGCTTTCCGCCGCTGGCGCGGCGCAAGAAGGCGTCCGGGGCGCGGGTCTTGGCGAAGGCGACGGCAAGCTCTCCGGTGCACTGGAAGGCGCGGCGTTGGGCGCGGGTCTTGGCGCGGCATTTCCTCTCGCAGGGGCGGCAGTGCGCAAAGGCGCCCGCAGCGCCCTTCGGAGGGGCGAACAGGGCAAGGCGTCGATCTTGCGCAACGTCGCGCAGTCGGCGGCGCTCAATACCGTCCTGCCGGGCGCGGGCACGGTCCTTTCGGTCGGTCGAGCCGCAAGGGACGTTGCCGGACTCGGCCCGCGAAGCACCGCGGTTGATCAAGGGCTGTGGAATCCCATCGGTCGCCTGGCGACGGAGTATTCCCATGCAAGGCAGGTCTTGCCTGAGCGGCTCCTGACGCCGGACCTGAAGAAGTCGCCCGCGTCAGTGCGGCCCAACGCGGCAACGAGGACGCTTTCAAAAGTCATCGACCAGCACGACAAGACACGCGGACTCGCGATGCTTGGCGACACGGCCATTCGCCGGGCATCCTTCGCGTTTCCGAAGACGCGCAAGAAGTCGCTGCCAAGGACCATGTTGCGGACGATTTCGGACTTCTCGGACATTCAGACTGCCGAGACGGCGGGCGGGATCGCGGAGCACGGCCTGCGCGGAGTCCGTTCCCGTGCGCTTCAGCGAGCGGTCGAGGAAATCAACAGGATGCCCGCCAGGACCGCCCGTCAATATGAGAAGCGCGTTGAGCGGATCGAGGATTTGCTGAAGTCGCTGACCGCGAACGAGCGCGCCTCCATTCTCTCGAAGATGGAACGAAACGTCAGCTACGCGCAGCCAACGCCGATGAGCCTGTCGGGTGCGGTTGGCACCTTGGGTGGCGCGGGCGCCATCGGAAGCCAGGGCGGACTCGCCGCGATTGGGGAGCAGTGACATGCCAGTATCGAACAATGCATATTCGAGACCGAACGGCGCACGGGAATTCCGGGACATTCAGGACTCGTCAGGGGTCTTGGATGGCTCGCACCTGGACAGCAATTTCAATGACGTTGCGGATGGGATCAACGCGGCATTGGACGCGGCGAACCCGATCCTGTTCAAAAAGGAAGCATGGGTTCTTTCCGTTGGCAGCGACCCGTCGAATCCGGGTCAGATTGTTTTCGACAAGACCGAATATGATGTTGGCACGGAGTCTGCTGACTACCTTGCGGCTGGCGACAGTTTCGCCCTGATCAAGACCATAAAGATCAACGTCAACACATGGCCGACCGTCGATTGGAGCGCCACGCCGGATTATTCGCTCAAGCGCGAACTCGATCAGGCGATCAAGACCGGCTCGGACGGGATGCTCTTGCTTCAATCCGCCGATGACACGGGCACCGGCACGGCGTCTGACAAGCTCGAAGGCGACGAAGAGTCGATCCGCATGCGGATCAACGGCGGCGGTGTCGATGGCGACATTTACACGTTGTACGTCAAGGATGCCGGTTCGCACGGGATGCTCCAGAGGCGCGACTCGCACCTGTGGAAGCTCAGCTTGCAATGCCAGGGCGCGATCCTGCCGCTTGAGTCGAGCGTGGAATTGGAAGTCGCGCCGGACAATACCTTTGAATGGGATGTGACCGAGGCACCTTCCGCGCATGTCATGCTTACCGCCGATGCGGAAATGTCCGTCATCGGCCTGGCGGATGGCGGTCGATATTCGCTGCTCCTGAACGACAGTGACGGGCATGAACTGTCCTTCGCGGCGAACGCGGCAGGTATCGTGCTGCCAGGCGGTCCTCTCGAAATCAATGGAAGCGCGAATCTGCTTCAGGTCGCTGTTTCTGCCGGGAAGATTCTCTGGAACCTGATCACGGAAACGGGCAAGTCCATCGGACAAGGGGAGAGCGGCATCACGACCGCACAAGCGGCGCTGATCGCGCAGGTTCCAACCGCGCTTGCCCTGGCGCGCGACGGTATCCCCGAACTGATCAAGAACAGCGACAGCGACGTTTGGGACACGTTGAACCTGAACGAGCGCAACGACCCAAGCCTGATCACCGTGGGCCGCAAGTGGTTTCTCAAGGTCGCCGCCGCCGAGTCCGAACTCAACGGCAAGGTTATTCGCCGGAATGACGTGGCGTTTGACCACGAGGCGGGCGACCACGGGTTCGACAAATACTATGACGTGATTCTTGACGGCGATGGAGGATCCGGGGTCGACCAAACGGCGCGGGACGCGGCGGCGGCGGCGCAAGCCACCGCGAACACCGCTGACGACAAGGCGGATACGGCAATCGCGGCCGCAGCGAATGCCGATGCCGATGCGGTCGCCGCTCAGGCAACAGCGGATGCTGCGCTTCCCAAGACCGCGAAGGCGGTAAACACGGACATTGACGCCATCGACGCCACGGACACGGCCATCAGTACGTCATTGGCAAATCAGTCATCCTTGGACGATGGCGATTACGTGACTGTCCGCAAGTTGGTTCGCGCCCTGGCGCGTGTGGTCAAGACAGCGAGCACGACGATTCGCGGCATGGTTCTCCTGGCGCGGAATGAGGACGTTGACGCGACGGCGACCGACACGAGTCGCGTTGTCACCGTTGCTTCCGCCACTCGACTTTTCAACAGGCTCAAGACTGCGCTCCTGCCGAAGTCAGGCGGCACGATGACGGGAAAGATTACCTTGGATGGTCCGCCCACTGCCGACCTTCACGCCGCCACCAAGGGCTATGTCGATGCAAACTCTGGGGCGGGCGGGCGCTATAGCGCCTACCATGTAAAAATCGCCGACTACACCGCGACTCTGGCGGACAATCGGCGAATGATATGGATGGAACTGCCCAACGCGCAGACCTCGAATCTCGACCTGACCTTGCCGAACGCGGGGCTGGGCGATGCGGGTTTCTATCTGGGCGTGTACAAGCAAAGCCCGTCGAATCATTTCGGCACCATCACCGTCAAGCAGCACAACGGCTCAACGCTGGTCACGCTGCACACCCAAGGTCAGTTTGTCGAGATCACCTGGGGCGGTGCGTATTGGAACGTCATCGCGGAATACGATCCGGCGAATGCGCCTCTGAGCGATGCCGCCGTGCTCGACCTCGCTGCCAGCAGTCGGGGCACGGGCGACAGGGGCAAGGCTCTTGGGACCAGCGAGTCAGATGAAGACGCGCTTGCCCTGCTGGAAATCCCGGCCAACCCCGCCCTTCGCCGGGGCGTCGAGAGCTTCTTGGGAGATGCGACTCTTCGCGTGGTCGAAGAGCTTGGCAAGACCATCATCATCAACCCCGAAGACACGACGAAAAAAGTCATCACTCTGCCGCCTGTCTTGGTCTCGCACAGCGGCGCGATGCAGCGATTCATAATCCAGACGGGAGCGGGCGAGACCGCCGATATCCGGGTCCCGAATTCTGGCAGCATTGTGGAGCAGGACGGCACGTCCGTTACGAAGCTGGCATTCAGCGACGAGCACAACGGGCACGTGATTGACCTGGAGGTGATCGGCGCGGACAAATGGCGTGTCGTCAACCGATTCCCCGACGCGCCGCTCCAGACCTCGGACGCGCGCAAGGAGCGCATCACGTTCGGCGATACTGGCCGCGCTGACGCGGACGGAACCAACACGTCGCGTTCCTTCCTGCCCATTCCCACGGATCCGATCAGTGTCATCGCGGGGACCGGCGACCCGGAATTCCTGAGCGGCGTAGATGACAATCCAAACAACCCGCATTGGACCGTCGCGGCCAATGTCTATTTGCTCTACTGGACCGGCACGATCAGGACGCGGGAAAACAACAATACATTCCGCATCCGACTCCTCAAAGAGTCCAATGACGACTTGCTGACGGAAACGTCATCTACCTTTCTGCGCGGGTCGAGCGCCACCCATCAGTTGACCAAGCTAATGGTGCTCCATCTCGATGTCGACACCGATGCGAAATTGACGATTCAGGCCGACAGCGGCGAAGTAAATGCGGACGGAAACAGTTCTCTAACCTTCGTGCGCCTGACCGGCGATCCCACGAGCGTTGCGGCGATCGAAGCGGACTTGCAGACGCTCGAAAACACGGTCTCTGAACTTCAGAGTGACGTTTCCAGCAACACAAGCCAGATCCGCGTCGGGGTCGAAAACGCAGAGCGGTTTGCAAGTGATTTGGTCGCTAACCTAGTCTTTGGTGATGCTGGCGGCGTTACGGAATGGCCGGAAGATTCGCCGCCTGCTGATGACGCTCCGCAGCGCATTTTGGTATCGGAAACCCTTAGCAGCACTTATACAGTTCCGGCAGCGAATACCAAGGAGACAACCGATCAGAATTTGACCATGAACCATGAGCCGGGACTCTATGAATTGACGACCGGTTCAGGCGTCAACCAGATTGAAATTGAGGTTGGCAAGAGCGCTGCAATCGATGGCGGGTCCGACATTGACTATGGGGCAACGCTGCGCGTTTTCGATTGGCATCAAGACCAAGGATTCCGCCATGTCCCTCCGGTCGGCAAAGTCTTGCACAGCCCGCTTGGCTCTGGCGTATCCGGTTTCGCAGAACTGACAAACGGCAATACGCACACCACATATGCGATGCTGCTGGAGGAAAGTCTGTGGCAAGTTTGGACTGCCTTCGGGCAACGCACCTTTTTTGCGCACATGAACCGGACGCAACAGGACGGAACTGCGCTGCACGTCGCTATAGAAATGGGCGGCAGCAACACCGTTGTCCGCGTTCATGGCGTCAGCTACCGCGTGTTTTCGCCATTCGCAGCGATATCATCAGCCAAACAGCATTTCCTAAAGCAGGCGTATGAGGACAACCAGGGCGACACGGCAGAGGCCATAGCCGCCCGCAAAGTCGTCGTCTATTTCAACGGCGCTGCGAACGATACAACGACCAGATTCTTTCTGGGCAACTCGCTCAAAGGCTACACGCTCATCGAAACGGAATACGGAACAGAGCGTCCGGTATTGTCGCCCTCGGTCCGTCATCTGTCCGCGCTGAGCAAGACGGACTACAATGGCCTTAGCGTCAAAGACGCAAACACGATTTACGTAGTGGACGGCGTGGGGGTCTACCACGGCAGCACCCTGGTTGCGCAGCCCAGGCCATCCCGGCCAGTCGTCAAGGATCTCATCGGCACGGTCACAAGCGCCGGAAACACTCTTGCGAGCCGCGCATGGACAATCCCATCCGGACACCAGGCATTGATCAAGAACATCGACCGGGCCGGGGCCACATCCGGCACCGACTGGCTGGAAATCCCCGCTGTGAACTACATGCGCTGGGATGAAGGTTACGACGGCATTGTGATCGAGTCGGAGCGCACCGGCGCGGCCAGGAACCCGCTCACGTCCGTCAAGATCCCCTTCCATGCGTTCAAGAGACCTGACGACCCGTGGTCGGGGGGCATGTGGTCGAACCAGGACGATGACAATCACAAGATCGATGCCGTGTGCGAGCAAGCGGGCAGCAAGCTGCGCGTGCGTCTCCACGTCGGGTCGCATGACAACGCAACTACCCTGAAGGTTTACCTCGTATCATAGAAAGGCAAGAAAATGAGCGAATTCATCAAGATCAGCGCAAGGGCGATCGCCAATCCTGGCTCAACGCCCTCAAGTTTCGGGTCGCAGCCGACAGATCATTACATCAATGTTAGGGATGTTGTCGAAATCGACAGCCTTGGCAGGCGTGAAGTCGGATACGACGAAAATGATCAGAAGAAGTTTGCTGAAATGGTGTGCATTCACCATCGCCTGATCGACATCCATGGCGGGCGTGAAGAAAAGCACCGCGTTTTCTACGTGGAAGGAACGCTGGACGAATGGGCGGAGACGCTGAACGCGGCGATAGCGGATGCGCATGCCCGCGATGCGCTGGCCGCTCACAATGCCATTCTTGAAGCGGATCATCCGCACCGCCTGACGGATCGCGGCGAATGGGCCGGTGACGAGACCTATGCGCCGCTCGATTACGTGACGAAGCCAGGCACGACGGAGACGTTCCTGTGCACGGCTGAAAACAAGTCTTCGTCTGCCGGGGTTCTGGCGAACACCAGCTTCTGGTGTCCGATTACCTTGCCGGACTGAGATGGCCGTAATACTGCGAAAACCTGTTGCGCCGCGTCCATCGATGCAACGGCGGCGGTTTCCGCCGACAGTCGGCTTGTCTCTCGTGCCATCATTGACCCAGATCGTCGCGAACATCTCCACGACAGAGGGAACGTTCACGCGGTGGCGGGCGCGGATCAAGAAGACCGCCGACCCAGATATTGCCGGGTCCTGGAGCGCATGGGCGAACAAGGCGGCGACGGATGCGAGCCACGCCTTCACAGGCTTGGACACGGGCACTGGATACGACGTTCAGGCCGTGGGCTTCGATCATGAATTCCAAGGGCCATCGGCAAGCGCATCGGCCATGACTTCCAACGTCGCGCCGCCCGCGCCATCGGTGAGCCTCACGCCCGGCGACACGACGCTGCGGGTGGGCGCATCGGTCCCGGAAGGAACCGCGCTTACCAAGTGGCAGCGCAGGACGGGCACGGGCGGCAGTTGGACAGACATTGCATCCACAAGCCGGGCCATCACGTTCACGGTCGTTGGCCTCACGAATGGGACGCGCTACACAATTCAGGTCAGAGCGGTCAACGCGACGGCGACGGGTGCGACGGGTCAGGCGCAAGCATCGCCCGTGGCTCCATCGACGCCGGGCGCGCCAAGCGTGTCCTTGGTGCCATCCGACACGACCATCGCGATTTCGGCTTCTGCACCTGCCAACACGTCATTCTCCGATTGGCAGTGGCGAGTGGGCAACGGCTCGTGGCAGACCGTAAGTCACAACAACAGCGCCCTGAACGTCACCGCCAGCGGCCTGACGAATGGCCAGGCATACACTATCTCTGTTCGCCTCAGACACCGGGGCGCGGTCACGACGGTCAACGGCGCGACTGCATCCGAGACCGCGACTCCCGTCGCGCCCGCGAAGCCTCCCGCGCCTAGCGTGACGCTGACACCCGGCGACCAGGAAATCGGCGTGCAGGCGTCTGTCGCGTCGTCCGTGACTGTGACAGATTGGCAGTGGAGGGCCGCAACGTCCGGCTCGTGGACAACGATCAATTCCAGCAGCACGTCGATAACGTTCTCCGTCACCGGGCTGACGAATGGCACGGAAGCCACGATTCAGGTTCGCGCCAGGAACCAGGGTCCTGTGACGCTTCAGACCGGCGACCATACGCAAAAGAAGGCCACGCCGAAGAGTCCGATTTCTACAGCCGCACCGCCGGCGCCAAGCCTGACGCTCACGCCCGGCGATCGGCAGATCGGCATTGCTGCGGCAGTGGCGGGAAGCCCGCGCGTAACGTCTTGGCAATGGCGCGTCGGGTCCGGCGATTGGACCGAAGTTGCATCAACCTCCGTCACGTTTGCCGCGACGGCGACGGGGTTGGTCAACGGGACCAAGTATTCAATTTCCGTTCGCGCCCTAAACGACGCCGCCTCGGTCGAAGGCGCGGCCACGACGAAATCCGCGACTCCATTCCTCGGTCTGGGCAAGCCATCATTGTTGGTCTCAGGCGGAAACCGCCGCGTGACGCTCTCAGCTTCGATTACAGGCACTGTTGGCGCCTGGCAGTATCGGATCGCCACTACCGCCAACGCGCTGTCGGCGGCTTCATGGATGGACGTGTCGCAGGCTTCAGGAACGTTGTCGTACGTCGTCACCGGACTGAGCGCCGACTCAACGTATTTCGCGCAGGTCCGGGCATCGTTCGGGACGAAATTCTCATCGCCCTCGGATGTGGAGTCGGCTGACACGCTCGACTCGACGCCTGCGCAACCATCTCTGACGGTGGAACCGGGCGACACGACCGTTAGGTTGATCGCGTCGACCAGCGGCCCAAAGGTGACCGGGTGGCAGTATAGACTGAACCCGTCTTCGTCCTGGCAAACCGTCTCAGGCGCGTCCGGTTTGTCGTTGCGGCACACGATCACAGGCCTGACCAATGACACGACGTATCGCATCGCGGTGCGCGCGATCAACGGCACGGCGGCGTCATCGCCTAGCGTCACGCGGGAAGCAAGGCCGACACCGAAGCTCTTTAGCGGCTCAGGAACCAACGGCGATCCCTATAGGCTGGCCGTGCCCCTGAGCCGTTTCGTCAATTTCCAGAATCTCTTGGCGCCGACAAACTACTTGAGATCCGCAACCGAAACGGTTCACGGCATCCAAAATGTCTGCATGGTCATCGAGATTTTGCCGACAGACTATTCCAAATGGATTTTCGATCTGGATTTTGCGAATTTGGAGCAAGATTTCGACCTGCGGCTATTTGGGCGGATCGGCGGGACATGGACGCAGCTTGATAGCAGCACGACCACGACGGACGATGAAAATGTTGGACGCACATTCGATGAGCTTTACGTTGACCGGATCCGGCTTCTTGTCATTCCCGCAGGCGGCTGGGACGTTGGCAATCCGGGCGGCGTGACGACGTGCCGGTTGAAAATCGGCGAAACCGCGCAAACAGGCAATCGGCAAACAATCAACTTGCCTGCAACTCACTACGGTTTCAATTCGCAGTTTGGGCGCAAGGGATGGGGCAGGACAGACGTGATGGCGTCGGCGCTGAACGTGGCGCTGGATGCTGGCTTGCGTGAAAATGCCAACGGAAATTTTGTCGGCGGAGTGCTGTTCGATCCGACCGACAATTGGGACGCTGGATTGGGTTTGCAATTCAGCATCCAGAACACGTCTGCAGATTTCCGATCGAAGGGCAGCGTAGACCTTTCGGCGGCGGGGCACCGCATTCTCGGACGTGTCGGCTACTCCCGTTTTCGGCGAGATCATCAAGGCGTGACTTTTGGCTCTTCAGACGTCGACGTGGCAAGCATGTATTCCGCACTGCCGAACAGCGGCGGCAGCGGATCCGTGATCCTTCGCGATTACGATCCGTTGCCGCCGCCGCTCGCGACACAGTCGCTCAATCTGCCCGATGGAAATTACGGCGCGTCCGTCGTGGCTGGCCAGACGCGCCACTATTGGTCTAGCCTTGGCATTTCTCCGATTGCCGCTTTTGAGTCCACGAACGAACTGGCCACGACAATCGAAACCGTCAGCTTCTACAGAACCTCAACATCGGCAGGCCGATATTACTTGCAATTTGGCGGCCCGTCCGGCCAGCAATTCATACTTCCTGATCACACGTGGGGAACGCTGACCCACGCGGGCGTGGCATATCGGTTCACGCAAAACGACGTGACCGCGATTTCTGGTCAGTACTTGGTTTCATCCGACGCACTGCAACCGCTGGCAGCCGCCTTGAGCGGAGCGTCAAACCACGCTGCAACATTGGAATTGCGCAACCAGCCATTCTAGTGCGCGACGAGGATCAGGAAATCAGGTCCCACAAATCGCGCGAGGCCGCGACTCTCACGCTGTCGATGCCCGGCGACACCGCGCTGGGCTAGTCTGGCTCGGTGCGTTTTTCCAGACCTTTTTTCAAAAGCCCTGGCGTTTTTGAGATAAGGCGTCCGGCTGTCTCAAGTTCGCCCTTCCACTTGTCAACCTCGGTCTTCAGTCCCAAGAGGTCAGTCACGGCCTCCAAACTTCTTTGCCGATCCGCAATGTCATTCGTCTCATCTTCAATGATAGCGTGATGCTTGCCGACCACGTAATGAAGCGTGATTTTTGCCGTGATCGACGCTTGGTCTTCGTCTTCAGTCATGTCATTTCCTTGCGCTTCTCGACCTTCGCTATGCCTCGCTCCCATTTCCAGACACATCAACCCACTTTTGTCTCGTTTTTCTTCTTTTTGCCTCTTTTTTCCTTTTTTCTCTTGTCGGCTACGCCAAGGCCCGCCTAGCTTGCAGTGCCACATCAATCGCCCCCGCTGTGTCAGGCAGTTCCGAAAGCGACCGCAAGCATGGAAACCGCGAGGATCTTCAAGACCTACAAGTTTCGCCTGTATCCAACCGATGAACAGGCGGCGCGGCTCGATCAGTGGTGCGCCGCCTCACGATGGGTCTACAACGCCGCGCTTGAACAACGAGAGACCTACGGGCGGCGGAAGGGCACGGACCTGCATGGTCGCCCATCGATCTTCAGGGGTTGCGGCAAGAAGACGGATGACGTGATTATCCAGGACTCCGAAGTCGGCTGGCGCATTCTGGTCGACGACCCGGACCTTGCCTGGCTTACGGACATGCCGTCCGTCTGCCGCCAAATCACGTTGCAGGACCTGGACAAGGCGTTCGACCGGTTTTTCAAGAAGCAGGGCGGGTATCCGACCGTCCGGACTCGCGCCCGGAACAACAGCGTCCGGTTTCAGTGCTGGTCTGGCTCGAACGCCAACGTGGTTTTCGGCAAAGACAGCGTGAGGTTTCCGCGCATCGGCCGCATCGCCTACAACCGGCACATGAAGCCGCATGGCCGTTTCGGGCAGGCGTCGATCACGAAGGAAGGCAACCGGTGGTACGTGTGCCTTACCTGCGACCAGGGCGAACGCAAGATCGATCCTGACTGCGACAGCGCCATCGGGGTTGAGTGGAGCGTCAATGCGCCGATCACGCTTTCGGACGGGACGTGCATGGAACCGGATTTCGGACTTGAAGTCTTGGAGGAAAAGGCCAGGCGTGAACAGCAGAAGGTGAGCCGGAGCAAGCGGAGGTCGAACCGCCGCCGTAAGCGCGTGGCAAGGCTGGCCGCGACCAAGCGGAAGCAGGCGGCTCGGCGCAAGGGGCGCGCTCATGAGTTCACGACCAAGATTGTCCGTGAACACTCCGTCATCGCCATCGAGGACACGAAAATCAAGGACCTGACGGCCAGCGCGAAAGGCACTCGCTGGAAGCCCGGAAAGTTGGTGCAGGAAAAGGCCGACGCCAACCGCTGGATTCTGAACGTCGCGCCGTACCAGATCAGGCAGATGCTCGAATACAAGGCCGCACGTCGCGGCGGCACTGTCATCGCGGTCGACCTGGATGACGCGGCCATTCCGTGCTTCGCCTGCGGGGCGGTGAGCGAGAGAAAGGGAAAATCACGGGCAGGTTTCGTGTGCGGCGATTGCGGGCACACGGAAAATGCCGACCTGAATGCAGCGCGAAACATCCTGTTTCGCGCACTACCGGGGCGCGCCATGGCGCCTCGTCAAGCGTCACGCGGTCCCGGATCGCAAGGCGCCCAAACGGCCATCGCAAGTCCGTCTGGACCGGCCACCATGCGCGCATCGAAGAACCGCGACAACGGCGGTGGGAAACGGAGGTCTTAGGAACGTGGGGAAGCATAGTGACTTGTGCGCCAGAGGCTCCTCGGTGCTTGTGGGGGCATGGCAACGCTCAAACACTCGCGCGTATGGAGACATGGCAAATGCAACATCCGGTGCGCGTGGGGACATGGCCCCGGACACAGAACCTTTTCGCCCTTGCTCGCAGGAACATGGCCTATGGTGGTACAAGAATTGCAAATCGGCAACAGGTTCTCCCGCGAGCGCAAGGACATGGCTCTAATCATCAGAATGAGTGAAATCATGAAGACGGTTCCCCCGGTGCGCAGGGACATGGCCTTTACATCTGCATCGAACGAATGGCCTATTGCATAATGCGTTGACTGCCCATCCCGGCAAAAGAAAAGCCCCGGCGCCGAAGCGCCGGGGCTTATAGATTTTTTCAGGGGGCCGTCAATCGACGTGGTAGGCACCCGTTGCTTCACCATCACTGAATGCAGCGTCAAAGGCACCGACAAAGCCGTCAGCCCGTTTCTTCGGATCATCCGATGGGCCGTAAGCCACTGCGCTCCATCGTCCGTCAATTGCCCACTCGTCACCGAATGCCGCGCCGTTCTCCACGTTTCCGGCGAAGAAATTGTTCTGGCTAGAGTCTTGGACTGCATTAGCCAACCGGACCTTCCAGCTGGGGTTCACATGCATACCGCCTCCGCCGTCAAAGCTGCTGATATTGCCTTCCAAACCGGGGGCGTTGCCTGACTCCTTGAACGTTGCGGTCAACGTTACGTTAGCTGTGAATGCGCCGGAATGATTCATTGCATCATCTCCCTTACCGACAGTCCGATACGAATATCCACCAGCGGTGCCTTCGTAAGTTGCCTTAACGTCGTCGTTTGCTGTTCCGGCCCGCACCCAGTCAAGTGCATCATGGGCTGTCATCGTAGCGGCATGAAGATGGATTGCATTGTCAGCGTCAAGCCAGTAACCATAGGAGGCGGCGTCAGTCACCAAGAAGTAGTCTTGCCCATAGTTCTCTCGTGTATAGCGAGCATTTGAATCAGAGGCAGTGAAGAGCCATTCTCCGGTCAACTTGCCATCCTCCTCGCCGCATGTGCCAGTCGTGCACACCAACCTGCCTGGGATGCCCATATACCACGCGTCAGTTGCAGCAGCGGTGGCATCTCTGTCCGAGGAAAAATCAAAGTCGGTGCCTGATGCATCGCTATCGAATTGATCCGACGCCTTGCCTTTAGCGCTGACCGAGACCGAGCCTTCAATCTCCGCGAACGTCATACCAACGGTGCCTGCCGACATTATTGAACCATCCGGAGCGCCAGTAGTGCCTGTATGCGTATCGGACGCGAAAGCATCAGCTTCCGTGGCGTCTATGGCATCGCCGATTGCTTTAGCAACTTTGTTGGCTTTGGATTGCGCAATCATGGCATTGCTAGCGGAAACCGACTCACCAGCTTTCACCATGGCTTCGGCCATCGCCAAGGAACCGCTGTCACTGTCTTTGGCCATCAGAATTTTGTCGATTTCTGCCAGACTTTCCTTGGCATCCTCAACCAATTCCATGATGCGCTTGATGTCGACTTGTGACATGTCGGAGGTATCGATGGCTTCTGCATCGCTAACCGCTTCGGCTGCAGTTCTTTGTTGGGCCATGATCGCATTTCTGGCACTCAGAACAATCATGGCGTTCTCGGACGCCATCTGTGAACTGCCTTTGGCACCTTTTGGCGACACTGCCTTGGATGCATTTGTGGCACCTTCGAGCAACATCATGGCTGCATTATAAGCACGCTTGGCAACGCCAGCGGCGTCCACAGCTTCTTCAAGCCTCATGTCCTCGGGCATCGGCTCAGGCTTCGGCTCCATTGACATGTCATCATCCACGCTGTCGTTGCCGCCTCCGCAGCCCGCAAGCACAAGCGCACTCGCAAGGAAACCTGCGGAAAGGATAGTTTTGAAACTTTTCATTGTTTCATCCTTCATAGGTTGTTTCGTTTCTGCGCGACTTCACGTCGCACAGCGATAGGTGTCTGCCTTAGAACGACATCTTCAGGCCGAGAGACCACGTGTCTTTGTCCATGGTATCGTCTGCATTGTCAGAATTGCCATATCCGAACTGGACCTTGGCACCGCCCATGTCGTACTGAGCCGCCACACCAAAGCCGCTGTCTTCCGTATCGCCCATCTTATTCTGACCGAAGTTGACGTGGACTGCCACGGCACCCTCCGTGTATGTCCCGCCGACACTCATACGCCGTAGGTCGTCCGCGTTGTCATTGCTCAACCTGGAGAAGTTAAGCCCACCGCCGATTCCACCGAACTCGGCCATGACGCTCACACCGGCGATATTGGAATCGTCGTTCGACTGAAAACCGGCGCCAACGTCGAAGTCTCCGAAAGATCCCGTGACACCTACGCCAATGATGTCTCCGGCGCCTTTGTCCTGCTCAAACGAAAGAGCAACTCCCATGCCGCCGAACGAGTTGTCATAGCGCAAGATGTTACTGCCATCAAGGTCGTCGTTTCCTCCATGCATGCCATCATGGCTCGTTTGATCGTCTGCAATTGATCCGGCGCCATCGACCTCTGTCAACGCCCAGTCAAAGGCTCCGTCAGTATCCCCCAGAGTGACGGTTCCGAATTGACCGCCTACGTGCACGGCATAGTTGTCTCCACCGCCATCATCGTCAAAGTTGAGCCCCGTGCCAAACGTCAGTCCTGCATCGGTCGTGGACGACAAGGTAAAGGAAACGTCCGCGTCCTTATGGAACACGGCATCGCCTACGCCAGTATCCTTGACACCCATTTCTGCTGACCCCGACAACGAAATGTTCTCGTTGGCGAGTGCCGCACCAGAAATAGCGACAAGTGCCGTAGAGGCCAAAAGTACCTTTTTCATCGTTTTTCTCCTGTTGTGGTTGTAAGCAAGCGGTAATCATCCACCGCCGCAGTTCGTATGGCATCCATGTCGGCTCCCGACAATCCTGCGTGTATGCCAAGCAGAAAATCTCCATTTAGGCATTGTAAAGATGCAACAGCACATCATACGGTGCGCTTCGTCGTCCCGGACTGGCGCGCTCGGTCGTTACTGATCTAGCGCCTGGACGCCGCCAATAGGCCGGACGGCAAGGGTCACCTGTGCGTCCTCTTGTACGGGTGACCCACTGCCTCGGCTATTTCGCCCTGCCTGTCACCCCATCCCCCTTAACTCGGTTGACGCGACACCCCGAAGTGTGATGCTTTCGCCACGCTCTGGCTCGTTGGTCTGTCTGACCTCTGGCCAGTGCAGGCGGTGTCAGGAACAGCGAGCTAGGCACCGCCACATGATCAAACCTGAAACCTGAAACGGAGGAATTGACATGAGTTTGCCTGTTACATTTGAATTGAGCGGAGACGACCTACGGAGAGTGTCGGATAAACTCATTGAACTTGCGAGCAGAATTGATGATCTGGATGAACGAAGAGTGCCGATTGCAGCGAGAATTCGTGTGCCAGGTGTCGGCGATGACAACAATCGTCTTGAGATTGAAGTCAGCAGTGATGAAGTTGGGCTTCATTGGGTTTGTAAGTGTTAGGATGATTGCTGGTACTACTTGCGTAATGCCGTTCCCGTGAGTTACCATGATCCTGACACATGGAAGCCGGGAGCGTCAACTCCCGGCTTCCTGTCCGCAGACACAGAATTCAGGATTCGGGTTCTCGGATCGAGAAAATTTTTTCCGATCACGTTTTCGAAGAGTCCGTGCATGTTTCTGACCTCGAAAAGTCCGATCTGACGCCAAGTTCCCCGAACTACTCTATCTTAACCTGTGTTGGCTTCATTAAACATTTCCATGAGCCTTCAGGATCTGGGAGACGCGACCTTTTGTGATCCCAAGATTGTCTGCGATTTTCTGAAGCGTCATGCCTTCTCTGCGCATCCTCACGGCGTGCACCTTGCGTTCATCCGCCATAAATTGGCGCACTCTGGCACTGGCAAGACCACCCTTCTTGCCGAGGCGCTTTTGTTTCTTCAGCCACGCGGGTTTGTGCCAGCCCTTGGCGACCCATCCCTTGCGGTACTTCTCCACACTCTTTGCAGTCGCCTGAACCTCGGAAAGCGGCAATGGGTGCTGGAATTCCTGATTGATAGTCAACGCCGCTGTGAAAGCATCGATGTTGATGTTTCGCTCTTGTCCGGCCCACCGCATGAGGGATTGGAACAGATCGCAGTTTCTGCCAACGCCTGTTTGAGCCAACACCGGACGTTGCCAACCGAACGGGATCACGTCGGCAATTTCTTGAAGGCGATAGGGTTCCTGCCTTCCCCATGCGACCTTGAAACCGTCCATCTTGAAGCGGGGCGCGGGGTTGTGGCACAAGACACCGTTGAATCCTGGATCAGCCTTCACAGACGCCGCTAGAAACTCTGTGCAGTCTTTAAGCAACGAGAGCGGCTCTTGCCTGGCTTGCGGGTACCGGTGGACGGGATCGCGTAAGGTCCATGCCGCATGGAAGTGCCCGTTGCTCTCTCTGATCACGCGCCAGTTCGGGGGACATTCGGAAGGCAGACCAGACGCAAACGCATCGGGGTTGTCGCAATCAAGCACGATAGCAGCAACGCTTGATCCCGCGTTCGCGTACTCGAGTGACGGGAAATGCCAAGCCTTATCGGGAGTCGTGCGGAAACTGGCGAAGGCTTTGCCGTTCTGTTTGCCGTGACTGACTAATGGCCTTGGGTGTGCGGCCCTAAGTCCGTGCTTTCGTAGATTGTCCGGCGCGAACATTAAGGCAAATTCCATTTGCCTTGGTTCGCCTTCGCTCTTGCGGCGGGGTTTGCTCTGTGGCATTGATTGCCCATCATCAGACGCCGCCTTAGCATTCCTGTGCGATAATGGGCGGCGTCGGCTAATAGGCTTCTCGCCTGATCCGGCTGCATCTTGCAAATTATCACGAAATATCGCGGTGTCAAACCGATATCCATAGGTCTATCGATAGACCTTTCAATACCCCTACGGATAGGGCTATGGGCGGTCGGGGCGGCGGGACCGCGAATCATCTGACTGCACGAGTCGTGAATCAGTTGTGCACGGATGCACCGGCCAGAGAGTGAGCCAAGCCACAAATCGGGTTCTAATTGGGACTCCAAATCGGGAAGATCGCCGCAAGTTATTGTTTTTATGACAGAAAATGTTCGTAAATGGCGGAGACGAAGGGATTCGAACCCTCGAGACGGTTCCCCGTCTACTCCCTTAGCAGGGGAGCGCCTTCGACCACTCGGCCACGTCTCCGTCGTCGGGTCTATCGGAGCGGTCAATGTGCGGCAAGCGCGAATTCCCGTTGATCCTGTCCCGATATGGCAATGTTCTCGAATTGAAGTCGTCGCGTGGCACTGCGATCACTCCCGGTCGCCACGCGAGGTGAGATCGAAAGGGCCGCTCCAGCTGGATCTGTTGCACGCGCATCAATCTCGCTCTGGCTTGGGACGGATTCCGCGCTCTTGCAAACTGGATTCGTGTTGCAATTCGGGTTAACTCGCTAGACGTGCTTGCGTCCGGAAACGAAGCAGGGGGTTTTGGAGAGGGGATCCGCATCCCGCATTGACCGGACATTCAGGATTTGACCAGAAGGCGTGAAGGCTATCCTCGACCACCTGCTTACACATGCGCATTTTGCAAATTGCGATGGTGCCCATCGGCGCAGGCGAGAGGCGTGCAAGATCCGTCGACTTGGCCGTTCCGGACTTTGTATGAAGTGGCTATCTGATGGCTGACGCAGCGCAAGCGGAGGTTCTTTCCGGGCTCGTCGAGCGTGTCACTTTCCATTCCTCCGAGAGCGGGTTCTGCGTTCTGCGCGTGAAGGCGCGGGGCCATCGCGACGTCGTAACCGTCGTTGGCAGTGCGGCGATGATCTCTGCAGGTGAATGGGTCACGGCATCGGGTTCCTGGAACAACGACCGAAACTATGGCCTCCAGTTCAAGGCACGCTTCCTGAAGGCCTCTGCACCGACGACGCTCGAAGGCATCGAGAAGTACCTTGGCTCTGGCATGATCCGGGGGATCGGGTCGGTTTACGCCGAAAGGTTGGTCAAGCACTTTGGCAAGGACGTCTTTGACGTCATCGAGGCGAATCCCGAACGATTGCGCGAGGTGGAAGGAATCGGTCCCATTCGTGCCGACAAGATCACGGAAAGCTGGGCAGACCAAAAGATCGTCAGGGAAATCATGGTCTTCCTCCACCAGCACGGCGTCGGAACCGCACGGGCCGTCAGAATCTACAAGACCTACGGCGCCGACGCCGTGCAGGTGCTGAGCGAGAATCCATATCGGCTGGCGAAAGACATCCGTGGCATCGGGTTCCGTACGGCGGACACGATCGCGGAGAAGATCGGCATCGAAAAGACCGCAATGATCCGGGTGCGTGCAGGAATCACGTTCGCGCTGAGCGAGGCAATGGGCAACGGTCACTGCGGCTTGCCTAGCGGCGAACTGCATTCTCTGGCGGAGGAGTTGCTGGACGTGCCCGGTTCCCTTGTCGAGACAGCAATGGCGCTGGAACTCGGGGATGGCAACGTCATGGCCGATCAGGTTGGTGAGACGGACTGCATCTTTCTGGCAGGCCTCTACCAGGCGGAGCGCGGCATCGCGCGCCACCTGCGTCGGATCATTGCGGGCACACTGCCTTGGCCGTCAATCGATGCGGACCGGGCCTTGCCCTGGATCGAGGGCAGGACCGGGTTGACGCTTGCGTCCAGCCAGGCCGAGGCAATTCGCCTCGCGCTTACATCCAAGGTGCTGATCATCACCGGTGGTCCTGGTGTCGGCAAGACGACCATCGTGAACTCCATCCTGCGTATTCTAGCGGCGAAGAGGATGAAGCTGGTGCTGTGCGCACCGACGGGACGCGCCGCAAAGCGAATGACCGAGGCCACCGGGATGGAAGCCAAGACGATTCACCGAACACTGGAATTCGACCCCATGAAATTCGGCTTCAAGCGAAACGAGGACAACCCGCTCGACTGCGATCTGCTCGTCGTGGACGAGGCCTCGATGGTCGACGTTCCCCTGATGCAATCGTTGCTCAGGGCCTTGCCGAGCACGGCGGCCCTTCATGTCGTGGGTGACATCGACCAATTGCCCTCCGTCGGACCCGGTCAGGTGCTGGCCGACATCATGAACTCCGGTGCCGTCCCGGTTGTGCGGCTTACGGAAGTGTTTCGACAGGCCGCACAGAGCAAGATCATCACGAGTGCTCACAGGATCAACGAAGGATGCGTGCCGGACCTTTCCACGGTGGATGGCGATGCCGACTTCTATTTCGTGCCGGCCGAGACTCCAGAACAGGCCGTCATTCGCATCACCGAGCTCGTCAGGAACCGAATCCCGAAGCGGTTCGGCATGGATCCGATCAGGGACATCCAGGTGCTTTGCCCGATGAATCGGGGCGGCGTGGGCGCGAACTCGCTGAACATCGAGTTGCAGTCCGTCCTGAACCCGCCCGGCGAACTCAAGGTCGAGCGCTTTGGCAGGACCTTCGGGAACGGCGACAAGGTCATGCAGATCGCAAACGACTACGACAAGGACATATTCAACGGCGACATTGGCATGATCACGTCCGTTGATCTGGACGAGAGCGAGATGGCCGTGGAGTTCGATGGCCGATCCGTCAAGATTGGCTTCGGGGAACTCGACGCGCTGGTGCCGGCCTACGCAGCGACGATCCACAAGAGCCAGGGCTCTGAATACCCGGCCGTCGTCATTCCGGTAATGACGCAGCACTATATGATGCTGCAGCGGAACCTCATCTATACTGGCGTCACACGCGGCAAGAAGCTCGTCGTCCTGGTTGGACAGAAAAGGGCGGTCGCAATTGCCGTCAAGAACGCCTCGGCACGGCGGAGGTGGTCAAAGCTGCATGACTGGCTTTCCGGCCAAGCGATCGACGGATGCCTGCCAGTGACTCGACCAAGAGACGACGGAATCTGAACTGATTGCATCGCCACTGTGCCTGGCGCCTCCGCGGCCCCTGATGTCGCGGAATGTCATGCACGATGCGGGTGACCAAGGGCCGTCAACAGGTGCCTCGAACTGCAGGGGTACCTTTCCGAAAAGGGCAGCTCGGTCGTTTCCTTCGACACTTGCTCTCGGAGCGTTGGGTCGTGCCTGACCTATAGATGCCCGCCGCTTGGATTGATTTGGCCAAGATTGCGTGCCTTGTTGAACTCCCGAAGCCTGGCGAGCACGTCGACGCCAAGCAGGCGAAAGGCGTCGAGGATGTCCACCATCACCCAGTTCTCGCGGATCTTGCCGTTCTCGATGCGCCAGAAATCCAGCGAGCGCATGGTGATTTCCTTGCCCGACGGAGCGATGCCCAGCCAACCGTCATGCGTCACCGTCTGGATCATGTTGGGCCATCCGGTCACGGCACAGTAGTTTTTGTCGCCGAAGAAATGGTACGTGACCTGATCCGCCTTGGATCCGCGGTCCGGCATGGCGTTCAGGAACGGGATCTGGTGCCAGTTGCGAAATCCGTCGATTCCCCGGCCAGTGCCTATCCCTGCAGGGCCGTACCAGTTCATGCGTGCGTCCCAGAATAGTGGCATCTCCATTACCTCAGGGCCGCCTTGAGACGGGTGCCGTTTCATGTGCTGCAACATGTCCACGACAATGTCCTTGCTGGCCTTGCTCTCCACGTCGTCCCTCGGCGGGCGGATCAGTCCGTCCCCCGATGCCGGGCCGGGAATGCAGAATTCGCGACCGAGTGACGGTGCCATCGGCCATGCATTCGCTTGCATCATGACTTCGGGGACATCCCAAAGCGCCTGGTATTCGACGACCCGGCCAGATTCGAACCGGTAGAATTCGTGAAATCGCATATGCGCCAGATGGCCCGTCGGCGGGATGTCGAGAAACGGCGCCACGAACGTGCCCATGAAATGGCCGCCGCAGCCAACCCAGTCATGCCCGTGATCGTCGTCGCCTGCCATCACGATCCAGTCACGCCTTTCTACGTCGGGCCACGCGGATTTGAGCAATGACAGCGCCCGGTCGTGAAACTCATCTGGCCCAGTCATGTCCCCGAAGGGATGGGAGAGGTGGCATGCTGCCTCGGGGGCGAAGATCTCGCCGAGCGCCCGGCGCAATGTCGCCTCGCTCCAGTCACGCTGAGCCGCGCGCAGTGGCTTGAGGGCAGCGCGATTTAACTCGTGAATGCTGGTCATTGCATCTTCTCTTCCAGGATCCCGAGCTGCGGACAGCGCCGCGCATTGTCAGTTGATGGGTTCAACCCTTGACCGCGCCCGCCGTCAGCCCGCTGACGATCTGCCGCTGGAAGAACAGGATCAGTACGAAGAGCGGTGCTGTGGCCGAGACAACGGCTGCGACCGCAAACATAATGTTGCCCTGCACCTGAACTGAGCCGAGGAAACTGGCGACCGCCGGGACCATCGTCTCGTTCGGTTTGCTCAGTAGCATCGAGGTGACAGCATAGTCATTGTAGGCTAGCAGGAAGCTGAAGAGGCCCGTTGTAATCACCCCTGGCCACATGACCGGAACGATGACGTTCCAAAAAGCCTGGAACCGGGTGCATCCGTCGACCATGGCACTTTCGTCCATGTCTTTCGGGATGTTCAGGAAGAACGAGTGCAGCATCCAGAGCGTGAATGGCTGGTTGATCGCCACAAGCACGATGACGGTTGTCGCCTTTAGTCCCCAGATGTTCCACTCGAAGAACGGCAGCATATAACCCGAAACCAGCGTGATGTGCGGCATTGCGCGGAACGCGAGGGCTGCCATCAGAACCCAGAAGGCATAGCGGAAGCCGGAGCGGGCCAGCGCGTACCCACCGAGCGTTCCGAAAGTGAGCGAAATGCAGACAGTGAAGAAAACGATGACCAAGGTGTTGAATACGTTTCTCCAGAACTCCTCCTGGATCCACGCGCCGAAATAGCCATTAAGCGTAAAGGCACTACCTGTTTCACGGGTCGTGAGGATACCGTAGATGGCGTTGGTCCAGTCCGCTTTCGAGAAAAAGTCGCCCTGCACCTTGAAGCTGCCCCATACCGTCCAAAGGAAGGGAAAGGCCGCGACGATCAGCCAGGTGATCAC
>JAJEGW010000165.1 GCA_022819605.1 Silicimonas sp.
CTGCTGCATACCTTCGCAACTTACCGCAACCACTACTACAGCCAGAAGACCCTCGAGAACATTCTGGGTCTTGTTGACTTGCAGGCCTTCATCGCGCGCCAAAGGGGGATTTCAAGCCGGAACACCGACCCTGAATTTTACCAGCGCAACCCTCGAGACCGGTTCCGGAAAATATGGTGTCGGGAAATCAAAAACTACATGCGACAACAATTTCTGAGTGCGATGAGCTCCTGGTCAAGCTGCGGGTTGCCTGAACAAATCCGACGCAGTGTCCTCCTCAAGGTCATAAGCCTCCTCGATCTGGCGGATGAACACATTCTGGCCACCATAGCTCGGGTGCCGCACGTGGATGCTGTCAAATCCCATGCCATTGATCGCCCTATGTGCATCGCCGCCGATCGCGAATACCTTTTGGGGGCTAAGCAGATCGATCAACGTATGCAAGAACCAACTGGACACACCGCGCTCCTTGGCAGTATGACATCGGTTGGTCATCGGGTCGTCGGGCTCATGGGGGTGAAGCGGGAAGACGTTCCAGAGGAATACAGGCTCGCCTATCCGCACCAGCATTCGCCAGATAGTGTTGGCTGTTCGCTCGCCAACCGGGGGTCCCTTTGTTGCCCGCTCGACCGGCAGACCACGGAATAGAGTGCTGTAGGCATCAAGATGCATTTCGTCGGTTAGGGCCAAGCCAGTACGGCGCCCGCCGCGGTAGCCGAGATCGCGAGCAATCCAGATAGTCCTCACCTCAAGTTCGACAGCAGTTCTGAGGCTGAGCTCGAGGTTCTGCCGCCGACGGGTGGCGGCGTCATTACGATCAAAAAGCGGGCAGTGATCGGAGTAGGGATTGAAAACGTGCTCAAGCTTAATGGCACTGAGCGCGTCGACAAAATCAGTTGCTGGTTGCGTCATGGTGCATCGAACCAAATCTTGCGCTCATTCAGGTCTATGCCAACGCTGCCGCCGCGGTGCGCACGGACTTTCCGAAAGATCTCATATCCTTTCAAGATCGCCTCCTCCCAAAGCCAAAGTGGGCAGTTTTCTGCCTCATAGCCAGACACGAACCGCCGGACTGACTTAAGCAGGCCGTAGTCCAAAGTCTGAATGCCCTCAAACAGCGCCAAGCGTTGCGCGTGATTGAAAATCCATGTTGCGATGCCTTCCTCAATGAGGACCGCACGCGCGCCATCTTGCACCTCATCAACGAGCGGGTTGCTTTTTCGCTTAACCTTCAGCAACCGACGCAAGGTCGGTGACCAACCAAGATGCGCCGCGTAGGAAAGATGGAAGACGTCATGGAACCGATAGTCGTCGTCCTCAGCGCGGTTGTCGGTTAGCGGGTCTCCGACCGGCGTGCCATCTCGGTTCAGTTTGGAGACCGTTCTACCGTCCTGTTCTAACTCTTCGATGCCAATGACCAGTCTTCGAGGAAGCTGCTCAATTGCAGGGAACTCGTCATCGAAGAGTGGCGGCGCGACTCTTGCCTGCGGCCAGCGATCATCGATCTTTGCGAGGTTAAATTTTGCCGCACGGCTGAGGGGAACACCCGCCTCATGCGCGGCGGTTCGCAAGGCGCGCAGGACGCCAATTAGACGCCCTTTAAGTGCTGACTGGTTCTGTCTTAGGCGCCCCGCACTATGGTCCGTCATTAGAAGACCAACCTCCGCTGACAGTCGCAATAGGGCGCTCTCAAACTGCGGTGAGGGCGCGTCAGCAATCGGCTGCGTGGCGTGTTCAACATCGGTGAACGTCAAGTCCACACTGCCTTGGGACTGCCAGGCCGCAAGACCGCGGTCGAGATTAATCGCAAGATCCGCCAGAGTCAGATGCGCACGATCCGCGACGGCGGCGAGGTACCATAAGACATCGCCGAGCTCCTCTAGGACGCTCTCCTCGTAGCCCAGATATGCAACCGGATCCCGCTGCTTCTTTTTTACTTCGCTGAGAAGGCTGCCGGTTTCGCCAAACAGGCCCAGCAACGGGAATACCATGCCGTCATCGACGCCCCGTCGCTGATCGGTGCGCTGCGCAGCGGATTGGTAGGCTGAGAAGGTCAGTGCATCGGTCATCGGGCCTTGCGTCGGTCTGTGATAGCATCCTCCGGAACCGGGAAACCGTAAGAGGCGAGCGCCTTCAGAACCAATACGCGCATGGGATCTCCCGTCTCGGCGGATCGGATGTGGATAGCCTGCTTTGTCGATGCAGGCACCTGCACTTGCAGTGTGCGGTCCTGCTCTGGCACTGGTATCAGGCGACTTCGACTTTTCATCAAACCTGTTTACCATGAAATCAATAATTTAGCAAACTTGGTATCATTCGGTGTTTGCACACACAATGTAGGCGCCACGGCACCCCATCGATTCTTCTGTGAGACAACCCTTCCGTGCCCTGCTCGGCTTGAGAGCCTAGTCGCAATGGGGCTTGGGATCGATCGCGAAATTCTCCAGCTTCCCGAAATCATAGGTGTCCAGGAAACACATTTGCCCCCTCCCCTGCCCTTGCACTCACCTGACTGCCGCGCTGCGCGATCCGACTTGATCGCCGTTGCCGAGATAGGAAGACGACGCCCCCTGTGTCCCTATCCCCAGTCGTTCCGCCCGATCAAGGAGCGCCTTGACAGAAGACGGATACCACGTCGCACGTCAACGGGGCGTCGGCTCACGCATCTCCTCGAGCATGTTGCACATCTCCTGCAGGGTGACGTCCGGACGTGCCGCACGCATCGCGGCAACCAGTACAGGCAAGCGGTCCTCCTTCTGCCGTCCCGAGGCCCGTTCCATGACGGTCTCCGGCAGAAATCCCTCGGCGACATAGGCCTTCGCGGCCCGCATCAGTCGCTGCAAGGTCCAGCGTCGGGACTCCGGAAGGCGAGAGTTGACGACCGCCAGCACATCTTGCCAAGGCATGTCGGGGCGCAGCCTGCGGACGTCCGGTGCCCAGTCGCCCGCGTTGCGCGACAGACGTTCAAGATAGGCGTCGCGGCGCGCCAGGCGAAGCTGAAGTAGCATTGCCCGGTCGCCCGACACCAGTCCCGGATTGCCGCCCCTGCGGCCTTCCGCACGGGCGGCGGAAAGCCCGGACATCGTTCGCTCGCGGATAAGGGCGCGTTCGAACTCCGCCATCGCACCCAGAATCTGCAACGTGAAACGGCCCTGCGGCGATGCTGTGTCCACCGGGTCCCCCAGCGACCGGAAATGGACGCCGCGTTCATTGAGACCGTTGATCGTCTCGAGAAGATGCAGCAGGGACCGGCCCAGTCGGTCCAGGCGCACGACGACAAGCGTGTCTCCGGCGTCAAGGCGGTCGAGAAGCGCGGCCAGGACCGGGCGGGCCGGCTCGCCGCCAGAGGCGGTCTCCTCGGACACCGTCGCGCAGCCCGCTCCCCGGAGCGCACGAAGCTGCGATTCCAGCGTCTGATCGCCCGTGGAGACGCGGGCGTAACCATGCAGGGTGCCTTTCCGGGCCATCACGCCACGTCCGCACTGGTTGAGGGTCGGCCGCCGGCACCAGGATGGACGCGAACATGTCCTTGACGACTTGCGTGTCGAAAGGGCTGTAGCATTAACGCCTTGCGCCGCTTCATGTCTGATCCAGCTTCACCCATGATCTCTCCTCGCCACTTCTGGTCGTTTGCGCCGGTCATGCCCGGCGGCAGCGAACGGGAAACCCGGGAAACTTGACCTTCCTTGAGCAACATCAAGAGCGCCCTGCCCTGCCCCGTCGATTGAATTGCAGGACCGTCCACCCCCTGTAACGCCGGAATTACAATTTGACAAGTTTCATTCAAATGCCCGTTTGTAAACGCATGCATTCGACCCAGAACAGCGGCGCGCGAGGCCGCGACCGCACGGAAAACCCTTGTTTCCAGGCACGAACGCGCGCAGGGGGCGCAATCCGCGATCCCATGCACGCATTTCGGATCCGCACTGAAGGTCCCCGGACAAAAAAGCAGCCCAGATCCTGCCCGACGAGAGGGATCCTCATTGAACGCAGCGACGGACACCTATGCGAGGCTTGGAAGCCAAAGGACGATCCACGGAAATGCAACAAGCAGCGCGATGGTGACGGCGTCCGTGGCGAAAAAGGGAATGACACCCCTGAATACGTCCTGCACCGTGAGGTCGTCCCTGACACCTGCCACGACAAAGCAGTTCAGGCCGATCGGAGGCGTGATCAGGCAAAATTCCGCCATCTTCACGACCAGGATGCCGAACCAGATCGCGCACATCGGTCCGGACATTCCGAAAGAACTTTCGGCTGCAGTGACGCTCGCTCCGCCATTCAGAGCCATCACTGCAGGATAAACCACAGGAAGCGTCAACAGAAGCATGCCGATCGCATCCATGAACATGCCCAGAACGGCGTAAGCCAGCAGGATGCAGACTAGGATCAGCCAAGGCGAATAAGTGAGCGACGTGATCCAGTCCGAGAAAGCGCCGGGAAGGTCGGCAAAGCCGAGGAAGCGCACGTAGATCAGCACGCCCCAGATGATCGTGAAAATCATCACCGAAAGCTTCGCCGTTTCCCGAAGGGCGTCACGAAATTGCGGCCAGCGCATGCCCCGATAGACTGCCATGAGAAACACCACAAAGGCCCCGATGGCCCCACCTTCCGTGGGCGTACCCCATGCGTCCCCGCCAAACGGATTGTAGACGAAGCAGATGATGGTCACGACGACAAAGACGATCGGCAGGGCCGGCGGAAGCGAGACGAGGCGCTCTCGCCAGGAGAAGCCAGTGACGCGCGGCCCGAAGTTCGGGATCACCAGCGCCATTCCGACGATTAGCATCCCGTAGATCAACGCGGAAAACGCGCCGGGCACGAATCCGGCGAGAAGAAGCCTGCCGACATCTTGCTCTACGATGATGGCATAGATCACGAGTATGGCCGAGGGCGGGATCAGCGATGCCAGCGTACCGCCGGCAGCAACCACGCCGGCGGCGAACTGCTTCTTGTATCCGATCTTCAACATTTCGGGAATCGCGATTCGGGCAAATACGGCAGCGGTTGCGACCGAGGCACCCGAGACCGCAGCAAAGCCTGCAGTCGCGAAAATCGTTGCGACGGCCAGCCCGCCGGGAACCCACGCAACCCAGCGCTTGGCCGCCTCGAACAGCGCGCGCGTCAAGCCTGCATAGTAGGCCAGGTAGCCGATCAGAATGAACGTCGGGATCAGGGACAGTGCCTGGGATGTCACTTTCGAGTGGGGCACTTGACCCGCCGTCTTCACGGCGACCGACAGGGCCCAGCCGAAGTCACCTGCCCCGTAGTCCTTCTTCGCCCAGAAAATCCAGATCAACCCCACCATCCCGGCCAGACCTGCGGCGAACGCCACACGCATCCCCAGGAACACGAGAATCAGCATGCCGCCGGTCACCCAGATCCCGATCTCGATCGGTTCCATCAGCGGTCTTCGCCGAGCTGGCCGGCCTCCAAGGCCGCTTGCTGTGCGGCGTCGGCAATGAGAGGCACGGCGACGGCCGTGCCCGTGATGACGGCGCGAAGGTAGGCCCACAGCTGCAGGCAAAGGCGCGCGCACAACACGCCAAACGCGATCGGAGCCAGCAGCTTGGCAGGCCAGATGGGCAGGCCGACATCCATTGAACTGTCGCGGCTCCACATCGGCGCGGCAAAGTCAAAACTTCGTGCAAAATGCGCCCAGCTTCCCCAGACCATGAGCACCATGAACGCAAGAATCGCCAGGACGAACACGAACTCGACGGCGTAGAGTGCCCGGCCGCGGAGCATTCCCACCAGAACATCCATCCGGACATGGGCGCCCTCGCGCTGAACATAAGAGATGCCCATAAAGGCTATGAGAGGCATCGCCTGCTCGATCCAGTCGACATAGCCCGGCAACGGCTGGTTGAAGCCGTTCCGCCCACCGACCGAAACAACGGCAAGCAGCATGAGGGCGAAGACCGCGATACCGCTGACAAGCGAAAGCGCGATTTCCAGCTTCAGGAACCGCCGGTCAATCCAGCTAAGGATGCTGTCGTCGGACGCGATCTGCGAACCGATTGTCATGGATCTTCCCTTCGGCGCCGCGGGAATGCCCCGCGCCGTGTTGGCGCGGGGATCTGACGGTCAAGGGTCTCAGTTCGACTGTGCGATCATGCCCGTGACCAGGTCGTACAGCTCCTGTGCCGGAAGACCACGCGCCGCGTTGCTCTCGATCCATGCGGCCGCGGCCGGGGCAGCCGCCGCAGCCCTGAATGCAGCAATCTCCTCGTCAGTGAAGGTGACCCTCGTGATTCCGTGCTCATCCAGGGCGGGCCCCCACGCGGTCATTGTATTGTTGTTGTAGTTGGCAACGTAGTGCTCGAGCGCTTCATCGACCGAACCGAGAAGCGCCTCGCGCTGCTCCTCCGAAAGCGCGTTGAGCGCATCGGTATTGACCACAACGGGGCAGTTCACTGTACCGGGGTTGAGGTTTGTGGTCCACCAGGTGGCATTCTCGATCGTGCCGAAAGACATGTGTGCGTGAGGTGCAAAGCTCACCGCCTTGACGACACCGGAATCCAGGGCTTGGCGCACTTCGGTCGCAGACATCGATGTCGGCACTGCGCCGATCATCTCCAGAGCCTTGCCTATACCGCCTGTGGCGCGCACTGCCAGACCCTCGAAATCCGAAAGCGAAGCCGGCGCTTCGCCAGTGCCAATTATGTTGTATTGCGGAAGCGGCGAAGGCATCAGCAGTGTTGCGTTCCAGCGTCCCAGATCGGCGACGGCTGCCGGGTGCCGGTAGACAGCCAACGAAAGCTCGATCTCCTGTTCCAGCGAGGAAACACCGAGAAATGGCAGTTCGAGCACGGTGATGGTCGGATTCTTGTCGGCATGGTACCCGGCACAGAACTGCGCCATCTCGAACGCGCCGATCGAGATGCCGTCGAGGTTTTCACGGTTTTTCGACAGTCCTCCGTAGGATAGGTTCAGCGTAAATTCACCGTCTGTCTTTTCGGCGACAAGTTCGGCCAGCCTTTCGACATGCTCAGTGAAGGCACGGCGCGCGCCCCACAGCGAAACGTTCCATTCCACGGCCAGTGCCTCGCCTGCAAATGCAACTGTCAATGCGGCAACGCTCACGCGACCGATCAGCTTGTTCATCATTGGAACTCCTCCTGTCCTGGCTAGGTCTTGCATGATCTGAACTTGCACGATTTCTCCGGACGGGCCAATGACGGAATTTGCGCGCAACAGGGCAAATATTTTGGGGACGTCCGCAACCCCATAGGCGTCCTCACTGGCAACCAAGCTTGACAACACTTTCGTTCAACGCGCACTGCCTAAGCACTGATCTAGTCTGGACGCTGTTGGATTAGGTCCCATAGATTGCCATAAATGTCCTTGAATACGGCCACTATGCCGTATTCTTCGTACCTGGGTTCCTGTTGAAACTCGACCCCACTGCTCCTGAAAGCCCGATAGTCGCGCCAGAAATCGTCCGTGGTCAAGAACAGAAACACGCGTCCGCCTGACTGGCATCCAATCGCTGCGCTTTGACGTTTGCCTTTCGCCTTTGCCAAGAGAAGCCGTGTGCCAGCTCCCGGAGAAACCGTGATCCAACGCTTCTCTTCTGAAATCCTCGTGTCCTCATTGAGAGTGAAGCCAAGCGTATTCACGAAATAGTCAATGGCCTCATCATAGTCCGGGACCAGAACCGTTACAGCGCCAACAGACCTATGCGGCACGCCGGATTCAGTCATGTTCCTCCCCGAACTGGGCAAATGAGCCCAAAGCTGCATATTTGGCCGCGAAACCGAATTCAAGATGAACGCTTTGCGACACCGCAATGGTCCTGCCCTCCGCGGCAATTGCCGTAGTTCATGGTTGACCGAGGCTAGCGATTGGACTGAGTGGTTCGCACCCTTGAATTGGAGTGCCGAAGCCGTCGGGCAACCCAGGTGTGGATCCGAAAGAGCGGCAGACGTGATCATCGCCTGACATGTCTGCGTCTTCCGGACAATGATGCCTGATCCGGGACTTGCCGGGCGCGATCGGTCGCGCCAGAGCGTGCGGCCAGCTGCGTGCCGTGAATGGGTTTAGTCTCGCGTCGCCCATGCACGGGTCACTAGCCCCAAGAAGGTCCTTCAGGTTCATGGCGAAGAAGCCACATCGGCGAGCAGAGGCGATTGCCGTGGAAGCGTCTCGCCCGGCGTTGATCGCCGCTCCGCCGCGCACTACATGAACCCACGCGCAATACTGCCAGGATCGCGCCAATGAACGACAACAGCCCGCAGCTAGTGCGCCTTGCCGATTACCGGCCTCCATCCTGGCTGGTGGACTCTATTCATCTGACTTTCCTGCTTGATCCGAAAGCGACCCGGGTCAATTCATGCATCGAGTTTGCACCAAACCCCGAGGCAAGCGACCGAACATTTCGCCTCGACGGCGAGGGCTTGCGTTTCATCCGTGCGGCGATCGACGGCCAGCCGGTCGGCCCGCGCCTCGACGAACGCGGCCTGACCGCAGCAGTGCCGGAACGACCTTTCACGTGGGAATGCGAGGTCGAGATAGACCCCGGCGCCAATACCGAACTTGAAGGCCTGTACCACTCGGACGGGCTCTTCTGCACGCAATGCGAGGCGGAAGGATTCCGGAAGATCACCTACTACCCGGATCGCCCCGACGTCATGGCGCCCTTCGACGTTCGCGTGGAGAGTGACCTTCCCGTTCTGCTCTCGAACGGCAACCTGGTCGCGGAAGGCAGCGGCTGGGCGAAGTGGCGCGACCCGTGGCCAAAGCCGTCATATCTCTTTGCTTTGGTTGCTGGAAATCTTGTCGCGCATCGCGGCCAGCACCGGACCCCCGATGGCCGCAACGTCAACCTCAACATCTGGGTCCGACCGGGCGACGAACACCGCTGCGCCTATGCACTGGACAGCCTCAAGCGCGCGATGAAATGGGACGAACGCACATATGGCCGCATCTACGACCTTGATGTCTTCAACCTGGTCGCGGTCGACAATTTCAATGCCGGTGCAATGGAGAACAAGGGCCTCAACATTTTCAACTCGAAATACGTCCTTGCCTCGCCCGAGACCGCAACCGACCGCGACTACGAAGCAATCGAGGGCATCGTTGCACACGAGTACTTCCACAACTGGACCGGCAACCGGATCACTTGCCGCGACTGGTTCCAGCTTTGCCTAAAGGAAGGACTGACGGTCTTTCGGGACCAGCAATTCACCGGCGACATGAGGGGACGGGCCGTCAAGCGCATCGACGATGTCATGGCATTGCGCTCGCGGCAGTTCAGAGAGGACAACGGCCCGCTCGCGCATCCCGTTCGTCCGGAAAACTATATTGAGATCAACAATTTCTACACAGCAACCGTCTACGAAAAGGGTGCCGAGGTCATTCGCATGCTGAAGGCGCTGGTGGGCGACGCAAACTATGAAAGGGCACTTCTGACGTATTTCGAGCGGCATGACGGCCAGGCCGCAACGGTCGATGACTTCTTTGCCTGCTTCATGGAAGTCACGGGCAGTGCACTCGAAGGCTTCGAGCGGTGGTGGAGCCAGTCCGGCACTCCCCGAATTGCCGTCGCCCGGCATTGGGACGGCGACCGCCTCAAGCTGACGCTCCGCCAGCGAACGCCGCCCACCCCCGGCCAACCGAAGAAGCGTCCGTTGCGCATCCCTCTTGCGGTCGGCGTGCTGGACCCGGACGGCACCCAAATTGCAGACACTGAAATACTGGAACTCAAGTCGGAGACGGGGAGCTGGATCTTTGCGTCCGGACAAGGCTGGACGGAAACCGACGCCCATCTGGACGGTCCAGTGGCCTGTACGGACGACACGCCGGTTCTCTCGATAAACCGGGACTTCTCAGCGCCGGTGATCCTGGAACGACAGATTTCCGAAGCCGAGCGTCTGACAGTCCTTGCACACGACCCGGACCTGTTCAGCCGCTGGGAAGCCGGGCGGTTGCTCGCCAAGGAAGAGCTCGCCAAGATGGTGACAAGCAGGTCGGAGCCAGGCCGTGCCTACATCGGCGCACTCGGACAGCTTCTGTCAAACGACTCGCTTGACCCGGCTTTCCGTGCGGCTGCGCTTGACCTGCCTTCGGAAGAGGACATTCTCCGCGCAGTCCGCGACGAAGGTCAGATCACGGACCCGATACGCATCCATGACTGCCGCCAGGAGATGCGAACGGAAATTGCCGTACAACAGCACGCCACGTTTTCCCGGCTGTTTCGGGAGATGGAAGTGCCCGGACCCTATCGCCCGGATTCGAAGGATGCGGGCCGACGGGCATTGCGCCTCGCGTCGCTTTCGGCACTTGCCCGGGTGGAAGGGCCAGATCTCGCACGTGAGGTCTTCGCCGAGGCGAACAACATGACGGAAGTACTCGGAGCGCTGAGAACGTTGGTCCGTTCCGGCGAGGCGGACGAGGAACTTGCCGCCTTCTTCGAGCGCTGGAAGGACGATCCAAATGTCCTGGACAAGTGGTTCTCCATCCAGATTCTCGAAGCCGGGCCGGACGCGGCACTCGCTGCCGCAAAAAGGCTTTCCGCACATCCACTGTTCAACTGGAAGACACCCAATCGCTTTCGGGCCGTGATCGGCGCCTTTGCAACGACACTGTCAGCGTTCCACCACCCCTCGGGCGCAGGTTACGAATTTTTGGCCGACTGGCTCGCAAGGCTTGATCCGGTGAATCCCCAGATTGCCGCACGCGCGGCTACTGCGTTCGATACCAGGCATCTCTTCGACGAGGAGCGCCAGAACATGATGGTTCAAGCCCTGAAACGCCTTCTCAAGAACCCCAGCCGGGACCTTGGGGAGATCGTGTCCAGGATTCTCGACGGGTGAGTCGTCCGCCGACCTGTCGGATTCACGTTCTGGTCATGCTCTGGTGATTATGGAGTGCACGGCAAGAATCGTGTATTCGGACAAGAGATCGCCAGTCCCGAGGCACTTCGATAGGGAGCAATGCATTGCCCTTGGCAAAACACGTCATGAATCCGTTGCTGAATTCAGCTTGAGTTCCGGTGATGAAAGAACGCCTTGATCCCCTCATAGAGGAGCGTGCTCCGTGGCTCTTCCGGGACACGCATTTTGCCAGGCTGTCCCGGCGCGCGCTCATGTCGCTCCTGAGCTACCACAGGACCGTCACGCTTGGCGAACTGTACGACCCCTGGCCAGTAGAGCGAATCATGCATCATCTTGCGGGCCTTCTTGCCCGCGATCTTGAAGTTGCAGGACTTGACAATCTGCCACGACACGGTCCGGCACTGATCGTTACCAACCATCCGACCGGAATCGCGGACGGGATCATGTTGTATCACTCGATCTCACCGATACGGCCAGACCTGTTCATCTATACGAATTCGGACATCCTGCGCCTTCTTCCACAGTTTCAAAGCATCATTGCCCCGGTCGAGTGGCGCCTCGACAAGCGAACGCGCGCCAAGACCCGAGAGACCCTGGAGTACACCCGCACCGCGATCAATGCCGGCCGCATCGGCGTGATCTTCCCCTCGGGGAGGCTCGCAAAGCGGCGCGGACTGAAGCTCCATGAGCGTGACTGGATGCCTTCAGCGGCCATGATCGCGCGCAAGTTCGACCTGCCCGTAATACCGCTGCATATCCGGGCACGGAATTCCGCGCTCTTCTACCTCTTCGACTTCATTCACCCGACGCTTCGCGACATCACCTTGTTCTACGAGACTCTCAACAAGGACCGGCAGCCCTACCGCCTGAGAATAGGTGAACCGATCTCTCCCGCCGCCCTGCCCGAAAAGTCGGAGGAGGCAATCGAAGTCATGAAGAGAGCGACGCTGGCGCTTGGCGGGCGACATGCGCCGACCGTGTCGCTGGTGCAAAGCACCCGGATTCCCAGCTGGGCTCGATAGGCTTACGCAGAACAAGCGCCGCGTCACCATGCCCGAATTCGCGGAGATTGGCCAAAATGGAAGGAAGCAGGCGAACAGGTCATCGTGTCACCGGCAATCCGCCGAACCAGAAGGCAGTGATGCCCGTCATGCGAACCATCTGCGCGGCAGGCAGCGTCGCCCGCATGGCGAGTTTCGTGGATTCCACCAAGATGTCGCTTCCCATTCCAGCTTGAAGGCTTGAGCGACGTTTTCTAGAACGCGTTCGAGCCCAATCCGAGGACGTGCGCCCGATGCTTGACCTGACATACGACTCTCCGGACCCCAAGGTCATAACCGGCGATACCGGACCTTGGGAAATCGTGATCGGCCTTGAGGTCCACGCGCAGGTTGCATCGACCTCGAAGCTCT
>JAJEGW010000078.1 GCA_022819605.1 Silicimonas sp.
ACTACTTCACAGGAGAGCTCGGCCTCAAGGCGTTCCAGGAACAGATTGATCGCTTCGAAGCGGCCACTGACTACGCGCTCAAGGACAGCCCCGTCGGACACGAGGACTTCAAGACCGACATTCTGGTTCGGGCATCTGGCAACAGCTTGCCGGACGTCTTCAGCTACTGGGCCGGCGCGCGCGTTCAGTTTATCGTGGATTCCAACGCGCTTCATCCGATCGATGACATGTGGGACAACGCCGGCCTGGACAGCGTCGTTGCGAAGTCCGTTGCCGACAGCGCAACGATGTACAACGGCAACCGCTATCTCGTACCGTTCAACTACCACTATTCCGGCGTATTCTATAACAAGGCCGTCTTCGCCGACGCGGGAATCGATGAATTGCCAACGGACTGGGAAGGCTTCGTCGCACTATGCGAGAAGCTGAACGCCAGTGGCGTTAAGCCGATCGCGCTTGGCTCCATGAACCGCTGGCCCGCGCAGTTCTGGTTCGACTATCTCCTGCTGCGGACCGCCGGACCGGACTACCGTGCGCGCCTGATGGCAGGCGACGCGTCCTATGACGACCCAGAGGTCCACACCGCCATGGGAATGTGGAAGGATCTCGTGGACGCCGGCCACTTCACCGAAAACGCCAATGCCGATTCCTGGACCGACGCATCCGACAAGGTCGCGCGTGGCGACGCAGCCATGACGCTCATGGGAACCTGGATTACCGGGTACTGGAATGGCCTGGGTCTGGTGCCGGGAGAGGACTACGACTTCTTCCCCTTCCCAAGCATCTCTGAAGGCGTGGCCGAGGCTTCGGTCGGACCTGTCGACGGCCTGGTCATGGCGGCCAACGCCGCAAACGTGGACGGCGCCAAGGCGTTTCTGGAATTCATGGTGTCGAACGCCGACGTACAGGCAGCTTGGAGCAAGGCGCAGGGCGCGCTTTCGGCGAATGTCAATGTCGATCCGTCGAACTACAATTCCGTGATGCTGAAGGCTTTCGAGACGGTTGCGGCATCCGAGGTCTTCGCCTTCAACTACGATCTGGCAACGCCGCCGCCCGTCGCGGAGGTCGGCCTGTCAATGTTCTCGCGTTTCATGGACGATCCGTCCAAAGTGGACGAAATCCTGGCACAGGCGGCCACGGACGCCTCATCGGCTTTCGAGCAGTAACCGACGACGTGCGCCGGGCGGAACACATCCCGCCCGGCGTACTGACCGGAGATTTTGATGGAGTCACAGAACCGTCTCTGGCGGGTCTTGTTGCTTGCGCTGCCGATCCTTGTGTTTTCGGTTCTAGTGATCTGGCCGCTTCTGAGTTCGTTCTACTACAGCTTCACGAATTGGAACGGGTTCAATCGTGACTACGAGTTTCTTGGCCTAAGGAATTTCGCCAAGATCTGGACCGACCGACTGTTCTTTGACGCCATCGTAAACACGACCATCTGGATGGCCGCGGCGCTGGTCCTGCCAACGCTGACAGGCCTCTTCCTGGCACTGCTGCTTGATCGGCAGGTACGGGGCGCACGGATATTCAAGACCGTCTTCTACCTGCCTATCTGCCTGTCCGCCATCGTCGTGGGCCAGATCTGGATATGGATCTACCAGCCCGATTGGGGCCTGCTGAACACGTTTGTGAAACTGGCAGGAAATCCGGACTTCAACTACGCTTGGCTCGCGCGGCCGGACAGCGCCCTCTTTGCCGTGATAGTTGCGTGGTCCTGGCAGCAGACGGGTCTCTCCATGGTCATCTACCTTGCCGGGCTCACCTCGATCCCTTCGGAAATGCTTGAAGTCTGCGAAATCGAAGGAGCCACGGTGTGGCAGCGCATCTGGCGCGTCGTGATCCCGTTGCTGACCCCGTCCACGGTCGTCGTCGTGGCACTCTCGATGATCAATTCGCTCAAGGGATTCGACATACTTTACATCATGACGGGTGGCGGACCGTTCAATTCCTCCGACACGCTTGCCATGCATATGTACAACGAGAGCTTCAAGAAATACCTGATGGGATACGGAAGCGCGATCTCGGTGGTGCTCTTCCTGATCGCACTCACCATAATCGGCGTCTATTTCCGGCAACTGAAGAGAGTGGACGAAATCTATGGCTGATGTCGCCACTTCGGTGCAGGACCGGTTCAATCCGTGGCCGGCCACAGTGTTCGTGGCGCTGTGCATCCTCGCGGCGCTGTTTCTCGCCCCAACTGCAGGAGTGCTCCTGTCATCGGTGAAGACGACCCGCGCCATAGCACTTGGAGATCTCTGGTCGGTACCGGACCGGATCTATCTCGAGAATTACGCCGAGGTGCTTTCCAACCCGGCAGTGCATAGATACTTCCTCAACACGCTCCTTGTTACGGTGCCGGCCACCTTCGCCTCCATAGCGCTGGGTGTGCTCGCAGGTCACGTGTTCGCCAAGTTGCCCTTCCGCGGCAGCAACATTCTGTTTCTCATCGTGGTCTCGGGCATGTTCTTTCCGCCTCAGGTCATCCTGGTTCCGCTGTTCAGGCTCTTCAACGGGCTCGGACTGATCGACACGCTCTGGCCGATTATCCTGGTCCATACGGCGCTGGGAATCCCGATCTGCACGTTGCTGATGCGCAATTTCTTCGCCGCCGTGCCGAACGCGCTCCGCGAAGCGGCACTCATCGAGGGGGCCAACGAGTGGCAGGTACTGACCCGAGTTGCACTTCCCCTCAGCCTTCCTGCGCTTGCAGTCCTGGCAACACTGCAGTTCACTTGGATCTGGAATGACTTTCTCTGGCCGCTGATCTTCACCCAGTCGGACGACAAACGCACCATCATGATCGGCATCGTCAACCTGCGGGGGCAGTACACGGTGGCCTGGGGCGTTCAGGGTGCGCTGTCCCTGGTTGCAAGCCTTCCCACGCTCGTCATCTTTCTCTTCTTCCAGCGTTACTTCATCAAGGGAATGACCATGGGAGCGATCAAGGGATAGGGCATGGCACGGGTCGAACTGAGAAACATCCGCAAGTCCTTTGGCGCAACCGAAGTGATCCGGGGCGTTGACCTGAGCATCGACAAAGGCGAATTCGTGGTCTTTGTCGGCCCTTCCGGATGCGGGAAGTCCACCGTCCTGAGACTGATTTCAGGACTTGAATCCGTTTCCTCCGGGCAGATCCTGTTTGACGGCAAGGACATGACGCGAACGGCTCCGTCCAAGCGACAGCTTGCCATGGTGTTTCAGTCCTACGCGTTGTTTCCCCATCTGACCGTTGCGGAGAACATCGGCTTCGGCCTTAGTCTGGCAAGAACCCCGAAAGCGGAAATCACCCGCCGCGTCGCAGAAGTGGCCAAGACCCTCCAGCTCGACTCGCTTCTTGACCGAACGCCTCGACAACTGTCAGGCGGGCAGCGCCAGCGGGTAGCCATTGGGCGCTCCATCATACGAAACCCAAGGGTCTTCCTCTTTGACGAGCCCCTTTCGAATCTCGACGCCGCGCTGCGCGTGAGCATGCGGCTGGAGATCGCGCGCCTGCACAGGGAACTGGGCGACGTGACGATGATCTACGTGACACATGACCAGATCGAGGCGATGACGTTGGCTGATCGAATCGTCGTGCTAAACGGCGGGCGAATCGAGCAGGTCGGGACTCCGATGGAAATTTACGAGAACCCGGCGAACACCTTTGTAGCTGGCTTCGTTGGAGCGCCTTCGATGAACTTCATCCGCTGCAATGTCGACATGGATGGTGTTGCACGGTTTGGCCCGGCCAGCATCAGCCCGACCCGACCGCACGAAGTCTCCGGAGACGCCTTGCTTGGCATCCGACCCGAGCATCTGGCACTGGTCGATTCCGGCAAGGGCACGTTTGATGCTGAAGTTGAACTGGTCGAGCGGTTGGGCGCCGAAAGCCTTGTTTATCTGCGCGCGCCGTTTCTTGAAAAACCGATCACGGTACGTACCGGCGGCGCACTCAGCCTGAGCGAACGACAATCGGCCGGCGTGCAGGTCGATCTGACGAACCTTCACGTCTTCTCGCCCGCGAGCACTTCCCTCAGCCAAGAACCCTGAGCTTCCCTCAGTGCCGCGCGGTCTGCGAAACCGCGGCGAAGAATGGCATTTGTCTCGGTCTCCGGGCCAGATGCCTGCACCAGAAGACTCGAAAGGCTCCCGCCACCGCGCAACGCACCCCATCCCGGCGACGATGTCCCGCCTTGGCCTTCACCACCTTCAAGCGAGCCAGCAACCGCCGCATGTTAAGCCGACAAGATGCGGCCATTTTTGGACCTCACGGGCTGCAGCGAGCTTGCGGCCTCATGTGTCGCTCGATTCATTGGTCCGCTTCGCTTGCCTGCGGCTGCCACCGGAAGCTCTGCGCTTGCGCAATGCCGGATCACTGACATTGCTGGCCCCATCAGGCCCAAGCTGGTCTCGAAGCACACGCGGTCGAACTTCCGTCACTTCTCCTGGCTGCAACTTGCCCAACTGAAACGGGCCGTAGCCAACCCGGATCAGTCGGTTGACGGAAAACCCGATAGCCTCCATTGCCCGCCGGATCTCGCGGTTCCTGCCTTCACGAAGGGCAACAGTTGCCCAAGCATTGCCGCCCTGCTGGCGATCAAGTGTCACTCTCATGGGACGAAATCGCTCGCCGTCGACCTCAATGCCCTTCGCGAGCGGCATGAAGCTGTCCTTTCCTGGCCTTCCGTGCAGACGAACCCGATACTTGCGGACCCACCCGGTAGACGGCAGTTCAAGGCGACGCTTGATCCCTCCGTCGTTCGTCAAGAGCAGCAATCCTTCGGAATCAATGTCGAGCCGCCCGATCGACACAACACGGGGCAGCGAGTCGGGCAAACTGTCGAAGACCGTTGGCCGCCCCTTCTCGTCGCGGGTCGATGTCACCAGGCCCCTAGGCTTGTTGTAGAGCCAGACGCGCGCCGGATCTCGGCTGGCGAGCGCCTTTCCATCAACCGTGATCCTGTCGGTCTCACGAACGTTGAGCGCGGGACTTTCTATGGGCTTGCCATTCACGGTCACGCGGCCCGCCACAATCATCCGTTCGGCCTCGCGACGAGACGCGATGCCGTGGCGCGCCAGAACCTTGGCGATCCTTTCGCCAACAACCTCAGTCATGGCCGCGACTTATTGCAATGAGCAAACAACGGAAAGATGTCGCGGAAAACTCGCCACTGGAATTGGCGGCCATTCGCAACTCAACGCCTTTGCCACAGAATTTTGGTTGAATGCCAATGCGGGAATGCGGGCGACTCCGAAACCAATCGCTTCGGCTGCTTCATGCACGGATCGTTCCGACGTCCAAGCAGCAATCAGGCTCTCGGGCTTCGTGCCTGCCGGGTTGGCATTCCCATTGAAGCCAAATTGTGCCACGAGCGCGTCCCCGCAGCACTTCGCCACCGAACCCGGCCATCTGGTGTGGGGAGCGATGCAACGGGCATGCGCTCCCACAGTCACGTCAACCGCGAGCGTTGATAAAGCTCACGAGATCCCGGAGGGTCACGAACTGCCGGCACTCTTCTGCGGCCAAGCCAAGGCCGAATTCCCCGTTCACGAGCTTAAAAAATGAAATGCAGTCCACCGACGACACGCCGGTATCACCGAGCTTGGCGTCAAAGTCGGGCTCGTGGCCAATGTCAAGGTTGTCGTCAATAATCTTCCTGATGCGGTCTTCGGTCGATGACATGGGATTTGGTCTCCTCGGCTCAAGATTTGGCGAACGCGCAATCACGCCCGCATGACTATGCCCGAATCACGTTACCAGAATTCAAGGCTGGGTGCCATTGGAACAACTCGCACGCTTTGGAGTTTCCGTGGCAATGAACAGCGCCCTTGAACACGTTCACCCGTTTGGGCGATTGCGCGACCATCGGGAGCATCCGGCGCTCCAGGCAAACGGACTTGCCGCGATAAGACCGATGCACCATAGTTCCGCAGAACTGTCGTTGCGGGGCTTTGTCTCGTGGGTGTGTTTGGGGTCAATTCCCCAGTTTTTTTGCCTGTGTCGGTGATTCGCTGTCCGTATATCCCGGTCAATGCCTCACCGAAGGAGAATACGCCTATGTCGTCTGCTGGGGATTGCCTCAAGAAGCTTGCCGACAAGCATATGGGCCTTGGTCTCAACCTTGATTCCGATACCCAGCCTTCCAGTGCCGAGGTGTCCTCGGTGGATGCGCTCAGCCTCTTACAGCTGCCTGAGAAATGCGTGCAGTTCAAAACCCTGCGCCTGCTTGTCAACTGTATCAACGCGAGCAGCAGCCACACCGTCTGTCGTGGCAATGTCATGCGATGCTCCGCGACGGCGTGCAGACAGAGCCGACCGTCTCCGTCTCCTGTAAGGTACGGTGCCCGATACCGTCGATGTCCGTTCCCGTTCATTACGGAGCAACAGCCGGGGTTGCCGGTCCATTCGCCATGACAAAGGAAGTCGTGTGGGAAATATCCGAGCCGAATTCGGTGTGCGATGTACGTCTCGACGACCACGCCGTCACCACCGTGCGGCAGCACGGCAATCCATTGGGTCCCCGGCTGGTTTTGAGTCACGGCAACGGCCTGGCCATTGATCTTTATTTTCCATTTTGGTCCTTGCTTGCAGACGATTACGAGCTGATCGTCTACGACATCAGAAACCATGGCTGGAACAGCGTCGACGGGCCGAACAACCACAACATTCCCACTATGATTCACGACCATGACCTCGTTCTCGACAAAATCGAACGTGTCTACGGAAGCAAATTGACAGTCGGGATCTTCCATTCCCTTTCCACGATCATTCCGCTTCTGTCGTTCACCAAGGCCTATTCGGCGCTGGTTCTGTTCGATCCGCCTTTATGCCGGCCAGGAGCGAGCCAGATCGAATTACATGCGGCCGCAGAACAATTGGCTGAAAAAGCCCGGGTGCGCGGACACCGTTTCAAGACGAGAGAGGAATTTACCGATTTTCTCAACTACATCCCCACCTTTGCGCGCGTTGTGCCTGGCGTCCGGGAACTGATGGCACAGACGACTCTCCGACGGTCGGCAGGCGGGGAGGGGTATGAACTTCGATGCCCACGCGAATACGAAGCGCAGCTCATGGACTATGCGAGGAGCTTCTTTCCACTCATCGATCTGGACCTGCTTTCCTGTCCAACCAAGATCGTCGGTGCCGATCCGACCCTGCCCTATTCATACTTGCCGACTTTCGACTTCAGCAGCGTCATGAATGTGGACTACGACTTCATTCCTGAGGCGACCCACTTGCTTCAGCTCGAAAGGCCGGAGGAGTGCGCTCAAGTCGTTCGTGAATTCCTTGACAGCAACGACCTGTACTAGCCAGGTGTCGAGCCCGGTCGCTCGTAGATCAGATCCAGTGACGGCGACGTTCGAACGGGTAATCCGGCAGCATCACTCGACGACGGGTTTCGCCCGCAAAGAGCCCCGCGAAAGACACGGCAAGGCCGGCCTCGTAGGCCCGTGCGACCGCATGCACGAAACCGCCGCTTGACATCGACATTGGCCTTGCGTCGCATTCCGGCGACCATCCTAGGCTGGACAGGACGACTGGTGCGGCCGCGTCCGACCAGGTCCCCGCCAGCATCGTCCCCAACGCTGCGTCCGGAACGACTTCGACAACAGCATCGATACCCTCCGCCGCCAGCGTTTCGGCGCAGTTCTCGATCGTCTTCGGCTCGTCCGCCGCTCGCTGACGCCAATAGGTCACGTCCTGAGCATCTTCGGGTGCTACCGCGCGGCCAGACAAGGTGTCGACCAGCATCAACGACGGTGCGTCCATGGCGATCTCGTTCGACATTGCTCCGGGATCGTCCAGGGTCATGGCCAGGCGCAGGCCATCTTCCAATCCCAGCACACCGGCGGCCCGTGCGGCCGCAAGCACCCCGATCCCGTGTCCGAACACCACGCCCGGCTGCACGCCGACGCTCGACCACAACGCGGTGAGCGCACATTCGAGCGCGTAGACCGCTGGCCGTTCCAACTTCGGATCTCCGAGACTCTCACTCGAACCCAATCGACCGAACATCGAGTCCAGCAACGAGGCCCCCCGTGTTTCGTTGAGCACAATTTCGCAGCGGTCGAGCACTTCCCGCACCACCGGCTCGCTCGCGTAAAGCGCCTCGCACATACCGATCCAGCGGTTGCCTTGACCCGCATAGGCAAAGGCGACCTTCACCGGCGTCACGGGCTCGGATTCCTCATCCGCCGCTGCCAGAGCCTGCAAACCCTCGCGAAGCGACCCGCTATCCTCGAAGGTCACTGCCGCGCGATGGTCAAAGTGGCTGCGCCCGGTGCCAGCGGTCCAAGCCATGTCCGCAAGCATTCCGGACGCCGCCTCGTCCGACGCAAGTGACGGTTCCCGTTCATCGAGCCAGGCGAGATACCGCCCCGCCAGATTCCGAAGCGATGCGGCCGATTTGCCAGAGAGCGGCAGAAGCCGCGTTCCGCGCGCAGAAAGCCCGTCGCCCGGTTGCGGCAACGCGGCAGCAGCGTCCGGCACCGTCAAGATGACCGGCAGCGGCGCGCCCTCCGGTGCGAGAGAGTCACCGCTCGGACTTCCGTAACCCTCCACGATGACATGCGCGTTTGCACCCGATATTCCGAAGGCGCTGACACCGGCGAGCGGCTGCCTTTCCTGCGTGGACGGCCAGTTCATCGCCTCCGACACAACACGTACCGGCAGGCGGTCCCAGTCCAGATGCGGGTTCGGATCCCGGAAATGCAGGTGTTTCGGAATCAGTCCGTGGCGCATGGCCAGAACGACCTTGATCAGTGCCGCGACACCAGCCGCCGATTCCAGGTGGCCGATATTGGTCTTGACCGAGCCGATCAGCAACGGCCGATCGCCGTCGCGCGCTCTGCCGTAGACCGCCGCCGCGGACTGAACTTCGATCGGGTCGCCCAGTTCCGACCCCGTTCCGTGCGCCTCCAGGTAGTCCACGTCCGACGGCAGAACGCCTGCCTGCAACAGTGCCGCCTCGATTACCCGCTCCTGTGCCGGGCCGTACGGCAAAGTGGGCCCCGCCGCTGCCCCGTTCTGGTTGACGGCCGCACCCCGGATCACCGCCCAGATGGGGTCGCCGTCGGCCTCGGCATCCGCCAGCCGCTTTAGGACAACCATCCCGCAGCCCTCACCGCGCACGAAACCGTCCGCCGCTGCGTCGAAGGTCTTGCAGCGCCCCTGCATCGACAACATTCCCAGCGCCGCCATCTCCGTGGTCAGCCCGGGCGAAAGAACCGCGTTTACGCCGCCGACAAGAGCCAGGTCCACCGCGCCTTCCCGCAGGCCTGCGACTGCCTGCTGCACCGTGACCAAGGACGCAGCGCAGTTCAGCATCACCGGGATCGCCGGCCCCGTGAGACCCAGCTTGTACGCGACGCCGCCGACCGCCATGCCGCTTGCGGTGCCGAGATAGTTAAGGCCGTCGACGTCCGCCATCATCAAGTCGCGGTACTCGCTGGTCGCGATACCCGCATAGACCCCGGTCCAGCTGCCCCTCAGGCTCTCGGGGTCAATCCCCGCGCCCTCAAGCGCCCGCCAGCTTGTTTCCAGAAGCAGCCGCTGCTGCGGATCCATCATGCGTGCACCGATCGGTGTCATGCCAAAGAAACGGGCATCGAAGCGGTCGATCCCGTCAACGAATCCGCCACGCGCCCAAATGTTGTCCTTTAACCCAGGGTCGCCCGCGACGCCTGTCCAGGATCCGTCGTCCTGCCGGCCGTTCGTTACCGCGTCGCTACCGGCCTCAAGCAGGTGCCAGAAGGTCGCAATGTCCGGCGCGCCGGGGAACCGGCACGCCATGCCGACGATCGCAATCCCGTCATCCTGCATCAGCACCGGCGGTTGCGGGTCAGCCCTTGAGACCAAGTCCGGGGCCGCCTCTGCGGCTGGTTCTGAGGCCGGGCCGGGCTCGCCAAGCGCATCCACCAAATGTCGTGAGAGATCGGCGATGGTCGGGTAGTCGAAAACCAAGGTATTCGGCGCGACATAGGCGTCTGAGAATGCGCGGTTGAGGCGGTTTCGCAACTCGACCGCCATCAGGGAGTCCATCCCCAGGTCGAAGAAACCGACCGTGGGCGCTGGCGCCGAGGGCAGTCTCAGCACCGCCTGGACTTGCCCTTGCAGGAAGGACGCCAGCAGGCCCTCACGTCCCGCCGCAGGTGTCTCGCCGAGCTGCGCGAGCAGGTCTTCCGACGAGGACGAAACGTCCTCTTCGTCGGGTGCGCCGGCGAGCAGGTCCTCCAGCAGGGGTGGACGGTCGCCGAGGGCATCGCCGAAGACCGGCCAGTCCACCGCCGCCACCGCCGCGCCCGTTGCGTCTTGGCGCATCAGGCGCTCAAGAACCTCGAAACCCTGCTCCGGTGTGAACCATCCGGTGCCGGATGCTTCCCGACGTCCGGCGATCCGCTCGCGCTGCTCCTCCGCCTCGCCCAGCTCCGACCAGGCGCCCCACGCGATGGCCTGGCCCGGAAGGCCCAACGCACGTCGGTGCGCCGCTAGCTGATCAAGGAAGGCGTTGGCCGCCGCGTGGTTGGCCTGGCCCGGATTGCCTAGAACGCCGGCGACGCTCGAAAACAGGACGAACATGTCCAGATCCCGATCCGCCGTCGCCCGGTGAAGGTGCCAGGCCCCCAGAATCTTCGGCCAAATCACGGTCTCGAAACTTTCCCAAGTCTGGTTGCCGAGGGCAGCGTCCGACAGCACGCCGACGCTGTGGAACATGCCCGCGAGCGGCGGAAGGGTCTCGTCCATGCGCGCCAGCATCGCATCGAGTGCATCCGTGTCCGTCACGTCCGCGATCTCGACCTCGATCCTGAACCCGCGGGCGCGCAGCGCCTCAATCGCTGCTTTCGCCGCGTCGTCCGGCGGCCGGCGGCCATTCAGCACCACCGTTCCCGCGCCGCGTTCGGCAAGCCATTCGGCAAGGGCGCAGCCGATGCCGCCCAAGCCGCCGGTCACCACATAGGTTCCGTCCTGCTGCAGCCGGCCCGCCCTGAGGTGAGGCATCGTCAGCACGATCTTGCCGATGTGCCGCGCCGCACGCATGAAGCCCATCGCGGCACTCGTCTCAGCGAGTGGCCACGTGGTGTGCCTGAGAGGCGAGAGCTCCCCCGTTGCCATGCGCGCCAGCACCTCTTTCAGGGCCGCGCCAGGTTGCGCCGGGTCCTGCTGTTTCAGGACGTATAGATCGAGAATCGAATAGGCGACGTCGGGCCGCAAGGCCGCCATTTCATCTTCGCTCAGAATGTCCCGCCTTGCGAGTTCCACGAAGCGGCCGCCCTGCGCAAGGCATGAAAGGCTCGCCTCGATGAAGCCCTCGCCAGTCAGGCTGTTCAGCACGACGTCCACCCCGGCGCCGTCCGTCGCATTGAGAATTTCCCGGCCAAACGCGGTCGAGCGGCTGTCAAACACATGCTCGACGCCGAGCGCACGCAGATAGGCCTGCTTGGGTGCACTCGCAGTGGCGAACACTTCCGCACCCGCCGCTTGGGCCAGCTGGATGGCGGCAAGTCCGACACCGCCTGCACCGGCGTGGATCAGCACCCGGTCCCCGGCCTTCAGCCCGGCAAGCTCGTAGGACAGCACGCAGGTCACGAACACCGACGGGACCGTGGCAAGCGCCGCCGCCGAAAAACCCGGCGGCGCAGGCGCGACCAGGTCCTCGTGCGTAACCACCTCTGGCCCGAAGGTGCCGAAGGCGAATCCGGCGACGCGTTCGCCCGGCGAGACCGTCGCTACGTCGGGACCGGTTTCGACAATCCGACCACAGAATTCCTCACCTAGCAGTCCCTCCTCAACCAGGCCCATGGCTCGGAATACGTCCAGAAAGTTGAGCCCGCAGGCATCAACCGCGACTCGCACCTCGTTCGGCTCCAGCGCACGAGCCGCCAGCGGCTGCACCTGCAATGTCTCGATCGCCCCGCCTTCGTCCGGTGCAAGTACCCAGTCCGCATCCTCCTCCGGCAGGGCAAGACGTGGCGCACCTGTGCCTCTCCGAATTAGGCGGGCAACCTGGCGCCGCTCGCCGCGATGCGCGATGTGGTTCTCTGAATCAGGAAACAGCAGTTCATTCGTGACGATGGCCTGCGGCTCCTCAGCCTCAGGGTCGAGATCAAGCATCCGCGATTGCAACTGGGGAGCTTCCCGCAGCGCCACCTTGCCAAGGCCCCAAAGGGCAGCGCCGGCCAATTGCCCGGTTCGCTCCCGTTCCAGGACTTGCGCGCCCCGGGTGACGAGCCAAAGGCCCTTCTCTGGCATGGCGTCGGCATCCACGATGCCCTGCACGAGGGCAAGCGCGCTTCCCACGGTCCGTTTCGCATCATCCGCCAGGTCAGCGGCCGTAGCCTCCGCCCCGTGACCGTCCTGCCCAACGAGATGCACCGCGCCAGCGAAGGGCACATCCGGGGGCAGGTCCGCGACCAGCGCCTGCCACGACTCGCGTCGCTCCATCTCGACGTTGGCCGCGACGATCCCGGTCCCGCTCTTCGCCAACGCGCCTGCGGTCTCCGGATCGTCGGTCGCAAGCACCACACGCTGGTTCTGTGCAGCAAGTTGCCTGGCCAGCGGCACTGCCATGCCGCCTCGGTCGGCAGCCAGAATCCAGACGCCTTCCGGCAGGTCGATCTTTGCCGGAGCCTGGGCCACAATCACTCCGCGATCCGGCAGGCCGGTAACTTCCGACCGATCCACGCCGAGAACTTCGGATTCGGCAAACCCCGCGTCGGCGAGCGCCTCGCACCAGACCTCCGGCCCTGCGAGGGCGTGGTTTGAACGGTAGCGGTCGGCATAGCGCCACCATCCGTCCAACTGACCGAAAATCAGGTCCATCCAGCCCCGGCCGCGCTGATTCTCAAGCGCAACCAGCAGCCCTGACGGCGCCAGGAGCGTCCGGCAGTGCGCTAGCGTTTCGTCCAGATGGCGCGTGGCGTGGAGCACGTTGGCCGCGATGACCATGTCGTAGGCGTGGAGGTCGAAGCCCTGGTCCACCGGGTTCTTTTCGATGTCCAGCACACGGTAGTCGATTGAAGTGCCGTCCGCACTGAAACGCGTCTCCGCATCCGCAAAGAAACCGGCGGAGATGTCGGTGTACATAAGATCGAACCGTCCGTCCGGAAGCACGGGCAGGATACATTCGGTCGCCGAGCCGATTCCGGCGCCGACCTCCAGCACCCGCAGCCGCCGCCCATCCGGCAATTCGTCGACGAGCGTTCGGACCACCTCGCCGATCATTTTGTTCGCCGCCATCCAGACCGGTGCCAGCCGATACAGATCGCCAGCCGATGGCCCCGTATCGCCGAACAGCAGCGCAAGCGGGTCTTCCCTGCCGCGAAGAACGTCGGCCAAGGCCCCGGCACAACGCCGAAACAGCCCGATTTCATTCGCTGCATGCGGGAAACGCTCTGTCACCTCCGTCAAAAACTCCCCTGAGTCGCGCGGCATTCCATCCGGCAATGGATCGTCGGCTCCGACAGATACCGCGAAGTCGTCACCCTTTTCCTGCAACACGCCGGAACGCGTCAGTATTTCCAGCAACCGGCGGAGCAGATGCTTGTGCTCAGGCAGTACTTCGAGACCCTCGCGCAACTCTTCAGTGGCCACGATCGCGCCTGCCCTGCGCTCCCACCCAAGCGTTTCCAGGGCCGAAAGCGCGTAGCACCACGCAGCCCGCTCCATTTCCCCTTGCAGGTCGACCTCGTCTCTGACTTCGACGCCCTCATCGGCGAGATAACGGGAGAAGGGGTGCGAGCGGGCGGCAGCGGTCGACGGACTCGGCAGGAAATCTGCCGGAGGCATGCCCGGCGGCAAGGCGCAGTCGCGCCATTCGACTTCGTAGAGCAGGTCTTCGACGCCTCCAGCGGCCGCAAGCAGCGCACCGCGGGTCGCGCGCTTTACGGTGAAGCCGGCGATCTCGCCGAGAAGCTCGCTGCTTTCGGAGTAAAGCCGCATGTCCGCCGCGTGGACCTCTGGCATCCCGACGTTCTCGGCATCGACCTCCTGATCGCGGGGTCTTTCCCGCATCGTCACGTGGCAGAAAAGCCGATCTGGCAGTTCCTTTCCGATCCACAACCGTTCCCAGGCGAACGGCAGGTATGTGATTCCGTCCTCTGTCCCGTCCGGATCGCGCGCCGCCCCCATGATCTGAAAGCAGCCGTCGAGCACGAGCGGATGCACGTCGAGCGGACCCCGTTCCTGCCCGGCAAGCAACTCCACCTCGCCAAGCGCCTCGCCGTCCCGCGCCCAGAGCCCAGTCAATGTACGGAAGGCGGGGCCCAGATCGATTCCGACGGCAGACTTGGCGCGATAGTATGCGGGAAGATCCACAGCCGAGAGGTCGGCCTTCAGGCCATCTGCATCGAACGGCGGCACGACAAGGGACGGGCCGGCTGCGCCGTCTGAGACCTGCCCCTCTGCATGCAGCGTCCATTCCTCCTCGTCGTCGCTCCTGCTGAGAACGCGCAACCGGCGCGACGGGTCGTCCCCATCGGCATCGAGCAGGACTTGCATGCGTCGACCCGCTTCTCCAGCGCCGTCGTCCACACTCTCATCGCCGAAGATCAGGGCGCTTTGCATGCGGAAGTCCTCAACGACAACCGCATCGTGACCCTCGGCGCGGCAGGCCGATGCAGCCATGGCGCCGTATAGCGCGCCCGGTGCGATCAGCCGGCCGAACACGCGATGGTCTGCAAGCCACGCCGGGTCGGTGGGGAAAACTTCCGTGTCAAAGGCGGTCTCTCCGCTGGCGGACTCGTGCCGGCTGCCAAGCAACGGGTGGCCGCTTGCCTGTCGCCGCCGCTTCGGTGTTTCGACCCAATAGCGCTCGCGCTGAAACGGATAGCCTGGCAGCGCGATGCGGCAGCGCGCCTCGCCGGCGAACAACCCGTCGAAGCGGAGAGGCAGCCCCGCCTCGTAAACGCCTGCGACGGCCTCCAAAAAGCCGCCGCCGGATCCCGGTGCCGGCGGCTCTTCGCCGGTCGCCGGCCGCCTGAGACTCGACACGACCGCCGGCTCCGATGCACCACCCGCATCAGGCCAGGCCATCGAGACCATCGGTCCAAGTACGGCGTGCGGACCAATCTCCACGACCGCGTCCACGCCAAGCCCCGTCAGAGCCTCGACGCAGGCGCGGAACGCCACGGGCGCGCGCATCTGCCGACACCAATATTCCGCATCCAGCAATTCGTCCGAATCGATCGCCTTTCCGGTGAGATTGCTGATGAAGGGGAGTGACGCCGGCGCAAAGTCAAGTTGCGAGAAGGCTGCCTCTAGGTCGTCTAGCGCGGGCTCAATCATCGCGCTGTGGTACGCGGGGCTCCTGCGCAGCCGCGCGACCCTTGTGCCGGCCGCCTCCAGTCGATCGAGGATCGCGGAAATCTCCTCCGCCGGGCCGCTTATGACCTGATGCGCCCCGTTGTCTGCCGCGATGCAAAGGCCGATGCCCGGCGCGGCCGCATTGTGTTCTTCCAGCGCCTCCGTTACGCGCGCGGGCGGCGCGAACACCGCCGCCATTGCGCCCTCGCCAGGCAGGGCACCGACCAGCGCCCCCCGCACTGCCGCCAGACGCAAGCCGTTATCGAGATCAAACACGCCTGCGGCGTGCGCCGCGGCAATCTCGCCCAAGCTGTGCCCGAGCACCACGTCGGGCCGGACGCCAAGGCTCGACCAAAGCGCGGTGAGAGCGCATTCGAGGGCGTAAATCGCGGGCTGCTTCCACTGCGGGTCGTCCAAGTCTCCCGCGGCCCCCGGGCGACCGAACATCACGTCGAGCAGCGATGCGCCGCGCTCTTCCTCGAGCACTTTGTCGCACCGGTCGAGCACAGCGCGCACGACCGGCTCGCTGTCGTAGAGCGCAGCACCCATGCCAGGCCATTGACTGGCCTGTCCGGTGTACACGAACGCCACGGTTGACGCGCTGCGCGATTCCGCCTGCCCTTCCGTCCCGGCGATCGCCTGCAAACCCTCGCGCAGCGAGCCTGCATCCCCGAAAACCACGCCCGCCCTGCAGTCAAAATGGCTCCGGCCGATGCCGGCGGACCAGGCCATGTCGGACAGCAGGGCATCAGACGCCTTCCCGCCGGCTGCAAGCACTGCGTCATTTTCGTCGAGCCATTCGAGATAACGTCGTGCGGCGTCGCGCAGCGCTGTGCCCGACTTCCCGGAAATTGGCAGCAGACGCGTTGCCCGCGGGACAAACCCGTCTTTCGGCTGCGAGACCGTAGCGGGTACCGGCAACGAAACGGCAATTGGCTTCGGGGCGCCGGTGAGCCAGCGATCTCCGTCTTGGTCCGGTGCTGCATCGCCTGGCAACGCGTATCCTTCAAGCACGATATGGGCGTTCGTTCCCGACCATCCGAACCCGCTCACGCCCGCCAGAGGCCGGCGGTCGGTGCCGTCAGGCCAAGGCGTCGGCTCGGACATCACCTGCAGGGGCAGCCGTTCCCAGTCCATCTCGGGATTTGGCCTTTGGAAATGAAGGTGCTTCGGAATGATTCCGCGATTCATCGAAAGCACGGTCTTGATCAGTCCCGCGACGCCGGCCGCCGATTCCAAGTGGCCGATGTTGGTCTTGACCGAGCCGATCAGCAGCGGCCGGCCCGCATCGCGCTCGCTCCCGTACACCGCCGCTGTCGCACCGATCTCGATCGGGTCGCCGACCTCGGTGCCGGTTCCGTGCGCCTCCAGATAGTCGATGTCCGAGGCCCGGACCTTAGCCCGTTCGAGTGCTGCAAGGATCACGCGTTCCTGCGCTGCCCCGTTCGGAACCGTCAGGCCCGGACTCGCCCCGTCCTGGTTCAGGGCCGTGCCCCGGATCACGCCCCAGATTCGGTCGCCGTCGGCTTCTGCATCGGCAAGCCGCTTCAAGACCAAGATGCCGCAGCCCTCGCCCCTGACATATCCGTTGGCGGAGGCGTCGAAAGTCTTGCATTGTCCGTCCGGCGACAGCATTCCGGCGTTTGCGCGAAATTCGAGAAGCCGACCTGAGAGAATGATGTTCACCCCGCCGGCAAGCGCGAGATCCGCATCACCCCGCTGCAGGCCCGTCACTGCCTGGTGGGTCGCGACCAGCGACGATGAGCAGGCAGTGTCCACCGCCATCGCCGGGCCGCCGAGGCCCAGGGCGAAGGCGACTCGGCCGATCGCCGTGTTCAGGGACGTGCCGGTGACCGCGTAAAGGCTGGCAGCGGGTTCGGCCGGCCCGGCACTTTCGCTGGCCTCGAGGATCAGCCCCCGGTAGTCGTTGTTGCTGATGCCTGCATAGACGCCGGTGCGGCTTTCCTTCAGCAGTTCGGGATCGATCCCGGCGTCTTCGAGCGCCCGCCAACTCGTCTCCAAAAGCAGCCGCTGCTGCGGATCCAGCAATTGCGCCTCGACCGGCGAAATACGGAAAAACGCCGCGTCAAACTGGTCGATCCCGTCGAGATAGGCACCGAAACGGCAAGCACCGATCTGGCCTGTGTCTTCAGGAAACAAAGCACCGATGCGGCCGACGCCGGATCCCGGGACGCCCTCCTGCACCGCGTTTCCACCGGATTCCAGCAAACGCCAGAAGGCCGCGATGCCGTTCGCGCCGGGGAACCGGCAGGCCATGCCCACGATTGCAATCGGCTCACTGCCGCCAGCGAGCCCGCCTTCTCCTTCGCCGGTGCCATTCGAGAGAACATCGGCGGTGTCGAGGGATATTTCTGGGTCCTTCATTCGGGCATCTCTTTCCATTTCGGCGCTTTCCGAACTTTGCCGCCCGGAGGAATGCCGCACGACCGTCGCCCGGTCAATTCAGGATTGGACTATACATCGCAAAAATGGACGCGTCTGCACAAAGGTACCGAGAGACATTGCGGACCTTTTTCAGGAGAGTTCTGTCGTTCCCGACAATGAATTGACTCCGTTTCCAAGCTGCCGGACCGACTCCATCCGCATCTTTCTGAACTCCCGATCCGGCTTCTGCTGCACCTGATTCGCTGCGAAAGTAGCGGCGCAATCCCTGCGTATGGCCGCCATGACCGCCAAAGGGGCCAGACGTTCATCGCGGCCAGACACCGTTTGCGCCTTGCACGGAATGACGTGCCGGGAGCGACTGCCGTGACCGCGCACGAGCTCGCGTGCCTGATCTACACACTGGTCACGGCAGACTAATCGCACGTCATGAAATGATGTTCGCAATGGTCGGTTCAGATTCGAAGATATCACAAAATCGTTGCAATTGAGGCTTTGATCTCCGAACCTTAGTCAAATTAGCGATGGAGGACATCATGAACAGTCTGCAGACCAGTGATGAAGGACCTTCTCAAGACCCTGATTTCCAGACAGAATTCAAACTTGGGCAAGACAACATCCGGCCGTTCGGCCTCGACATTCACAACCCGGTCTTCCTGATTTCGAGCTTGCTGATTATCGCATTCGTGCTTCTGGCACTGGCCAATCAGGAGGCGTCGGCCGCATTTTTTGGTTGGCTCCGACCGTTTCTGACCAGCGAATTCGACTGGTTCCTGGTGATTTCGGTCGACATAATGCTCATTTTCTGCCTGGCGCTCATTTTCCTGCCGGTCGGTTCAGTCCGGATTGGCGGCAAGGACGCTACGCCGGACTATTCCTATGCCGGTTGGATCGCGATGATGTTCGCCGCAGGCATCGGCATCGGGCTCTTGTTCTTTGGCGTGCTTGAGCCGACGTACTACAACTTCTCTGAAGGAGGCAATGCCCGACCGCTCAACATCGACATAAGCGAACCCGGCAACGAATATGTCGGCGTTGTGGGGACCATTCACCACTGGGGCCTTGGCGGCTGGTGCGTCTACGCGGTGGTCGGTTTGACGCTTGCGATCTTCGCCTACAACAAGGGGATGCCGATGACGCTTCGTTCGGCCTTCTATCCCATACTCGGAGAACGAGTCTGGGGATGGTGGGGCCACGCAATCGACACGCTTGCGGTCTTTGCCACGCTCTTCGGTCTGACAACATCGCTCGGCCTTGGAGCGCGACAGGTCGCCTTTGGTCTGAACGAGGTTGCCGGCATCGAGCCGTCCAACACGGTGGTCGTCCTGCTGATCATCGGCATTACGGCCATCGCACTCGGATCGGTGCTCCTGGGAATGGACAAGGGGGTCAAACGGCTCTCCGAGATCAACATGTTGATCGCCGTTGCGCTCCTCATTTTCGTTTTCTTGGTGACGGGGGCGGTGGCGGCGATTACGCGCTATTTCAGTGTCATGGTCGACTACGTGATACTTTTGCCGGCGCTTTCGAACCCGTTCGGGCGCGAGGACACGAGCTTCTTTCACGGCTGGACGACCTTTTACTGGGCGTGGTGGATCGCGTGGTCGCCTTTCGTCGGCATGTTCATCGCACGCATCTCCAAGGGCCGAACGGTACGTGAATTCGTTCTTTGCGCGCTGATCGCGCCAACTCTGGTCTGCGCGTTCTGGATGTCGACCTTTGGCGGTGCGGCCATCGACATGCTGAACGCAGGCAGTGCAGACGGCGTTCGCGCTACCGTGATCGAAAGCTACAAGCCAGAAGGCGCACTGTTCGGCTTCCTCAAGGAACTGCCGCTCTACAGCGTCATTTCACCCATAGCGCTGGTTCTGATCGTGATCTTCTTCGTCACGTCTTCCGATAGCGGCAGCTTGGTGATCGACACGATCACGGCCGGCGGCAAGATGGATGCTCCGGTGTCGCAGCGGGTGTTCTGGTGCACGCTCGAAGGGCTGGTTGCCATTGCGCTGCTTCTTGGTGGCGGTCTTGTCGCGCTGCAAGGTGCGGCCGTCTCTACCGGCATCCCCTTCACCATCGTGGTGCTGCTCATGTGCTGGTGTGTCTACGCTGCGCTCCGCACCGAAGAGCGCTAGGAAACCGAAGGGTCGGGGACATCTCCGGCCCTTTCATTTTGGAAGAATGCTCCGAAGTGTCTTAAGTGCAGAACCACTCGGCACGTCAACGAGTGGCATGCGCCGCGAGTTGTGTATGGCGCAATTCCCGACCCCGACGAAATCCTGGTGTAATGTTGCAATGAACTGAGTCTCCTTGGGTGCAACGTGTAGCTGTTGCGTGGAGGAGTCGTTTCACGGTGTGGACGCACGGAAACTCGAGAGACACAGAGGAACCAGTTCCATGGCGCTTCCGCAGTTCACGTTTGCAAAGTGCGGGTCACGCTCTCCGCAAATTGCCGCTTCAACAGGCATTGGCACCAGCGGGGAACCGGGATCAGGCAGTGGCGGCAATGGATGATTCCTTTCTGTGGCGCCGGTTCCACGCGTTGGAGGCCGCCACGATCTTCCACGTTGATCTGTCGCGACATGCATCGCGCGAAGCGGTGGCAATGGAATGGCTCGACGGAGCGGAACGGTCGCGTCGGAACCGGTTCGTGCATCCCCGGCCGGGTCGCGAATTCACCCTGTGCCGGGCAGCGCTCCGATCATTGCTTTGCCGCGAACTCGGCTGCAGCAACGACGATCTTTCGTTTGGAGCGTCGAAGTTCGGCAAGCCGTTCGCCCGCGTGAATGGCGTTGCGGCTCCTGTTGCCTTCAATGTCAGCCACAGCGGTCGGCACGGCCTGATTGCATTAGCGTCGAAGGGCCGCGTCGGGGTGGACGTGGAGGAACGCTCGTCAAACCGTAACCTGGACGTCTGTATCCGGCTGCTATTCGCTCCAGAAGAGCAGGCTGAATTCAAAAACGTTAGCGAACAGGGAAAGGTCGAGCGATTCTATCGCATCTGGACACTGAAGGAGGCGCTGATCAAGGCTGTCGGTGCCGGACTGTCAATTGATACAGCAAAATTCGAGGTTCCGCTCGCCATGGTCCGCGGCGTGAAGACCGGTGTGTTTCGTTTCCCGGATGCGCCGACGGTGGCGTGGGGTCTCGAGAACATTGGCAATGCCATGTTTGCCGCGGCCGTTGCTTATGAACACGGCAAAATGAGGGAAATTCGATGAATTGGACCACAATCCCGCAAAGAACGTGTGGAGATGCGGTGACGGCGCTGGAGCATTGGCTGGACGAGCACTTGAACAAGGTCGGGCGCTTGGTCCGGTCCTTGATTGTCGACGGATGGCTGCACCACAATGATCCAACACCGGGCGCAGCCATTCTTCGCGACTTGCTAGGTACCCCGGCAATCCTGAGCCGTGATCATGAGACGGAAGGATATCCAGCCTCGAACGAACGTCAGGTGGCGCTCCGCATTGCGCAATGCAGCAAGATCCTCCATGCAACAAACACCAATCCTCAGTATGTTGTGCGGGTAGAAGTGCTTCGTCGGGATTTCGGTGTCTGGCCGCAGATCAATTCGCATTGGTTAGAAAGGCATCCCGTTCCGAAACGTCGGTCGGCCCGCCTCACGATCCGGCCCGAACTGCCCGAAGGCTGCATCATCCAAATGGTCGCGACCGCGAACCTTGCGGAGGGCTAGAAAGTGGCTGCTATCGGCATCCTTGGCATGGGAACGATGGGCGCGGCCGTGGGAACCGCCCTAAAGACCTTTGGTCACCGTGTTCTGACCGATCTTGGCGGACGTTCCGACGTGTCTGTACAGCGGGCAAATGAGCGTGGGATCGAGGCCGTCGGCAACCTGAACCAGCTCGTGACCGAAGTGGACATCCTGTTTTCCATCGTGCCGCCCGACCAGGCGCTGCAACTTACCGAAACTCTGGCTGACGCAAGCGCGGGAATTTCCGAAAAGCCGGTGTTTGTGGATGCCAACGCGGTTGCGCCCCAGACGGTGCTGCGCATGGTGCTTGTGTGCGAGAATGCAGACCTGCCCTTCCTGGATGGTGGCATTGTGGGCGGCCCTCCAACCGTTGCAACGCGACCGCGGCTATATCTGGCCGGTAGCCACACCGACGCGGTCGCCTCTCTTGACGGACAAGCCTTCGATCACGTCGTTCTGCATGGTCAAGCGGGGCAAGCCTCGATGTTCAAGATGCTCTATGCAGGGCTAACCAAAGGTCTGAACGCACTCTTGGTCAATCAGCTCACGGCAGCAGAGCGTGCAGGCCTGTTCGAGGCGTATGTCGAGGAACTGGCAATGTCACAGCAAGCCCTTCTTGCAAGGGCTGAGAACGTAATCCCCCGTATGCCGGCAGATGCCGAACGCTGGACGCCTGAGATGCGCGAGATCGCGTCTGCTTTGGCCGAGTTGGGCCTGCCGACGGGGTTTCACAGGGCAGCCGAGCGCGTCATGCAAAGGCTCGCGTCGTCACCGTTTGCGGCGGAGACACGTGAAACCGTCGATCCGGAAAGAACGGTTCGCGACACATTGCGCGGCAAATGACACCAAATCTCGAACGCTCAAAACTGCAAGCGACAACGATCAATTCTCTCTTGCGCCAATTGCCCAATCCGCTGCTCACCTGCTTCGTCAGGCAGCTGCATTCTGCGGCCCTGCCTCCTCTGACATTGTCAAAAAGGTCACCTGCCAAAAGACGAATGCGACTAGCGTCTGGGTCTCGAGGTTCTGAAATTCGACGGTGAAGGCGCGCTTGAATTCGGCCTTGATCAAGCCGATCAAACAGAATGTCTTACTTTAGTCTTACTTGAAGGTTGCTTGTCGGGAGCCGCGATACAACGCGTTCAAAGAGGCACTGGTCATTCTTCTGGAGATGTCTGCCGAGGACGAGGCTACGGAAGAAGTTCACGTCGCCGAATAGAGGTTGCAGTTTAGGAGGAGCAACGTGACGCAAACAGTCGCTGAATTAACCGTCGGTTCACTGATTTCGAATGGTGTCAACACGCTCTATTGCCTGCCCGGGGTTCAACTCGATCCGTTCCTGGATGCCTGCTATGACACACGGGACAGACTTCGGATCATCCACACCCGCCACGAGCAAGGCGCGGCATATATGGCCATGGGAGCGCAAGTGGCGACTGGCCGTCCACAGGCGTATTGTGTTGTTCCTGGCGCCGGGTTCTTGAATTCGACCGGCGCACTTTCGACCGCGTATGCGATCCATTCGCGAGTTCTTGCCTTGATTGGCCAGATTCCGAACGACACGATCGGCAAGGGCTTCGGCGTGCTGCATGAAATTCCGGACGAACTGGGCATATTGGCGCGGTTGACGAAGAAAGCCTCGACACTTAGTCGCGCGGGGGACGCCGCTGACACCCTTCGAAGCACATGGCGTGCCTTGAAATCGGGGCCGCCGCGACCAGTCGGCTTGGAAATCCCGGTGAATTTCTGGACGTCGGATACAGGCTTTGCCGGCGAATTGATCGTGACCGCCGACCCCGGCCCCGACGTCGATGAAGACGCGGTCGCCGATGCCGCAAAACTGATGCATTCAGCCAAGTCGCCCTTGATCGTGGTTGGCAGCGGCGCACTGGATGTCAGCCAAGACGTGCGGCGACTTTCAGAAGCCCTTTCCGCACCCGTCGTCGCCTTTCGAAATGGGCAGGGCGTGATGTCCGCAGACGAACCATTGCACATCACCATGCCGGTCGCGCATGCAATTTGGCCCAAGGTCGATCTGGTGATCGGGCTTGGGTCACGCCTGCAATCGCAGGTCATGGCCTGGGGTGCGGATGACGACCTGAAGATCATTCATGTGACGATTGACCCCGAAGAGATCGGGAGGATCAGAAATCCAACGGTCGGTCTCTGCGCCGACCTTGGTGATGTACTGCCTGCCTTGCTGTCAGTGCTGGAAGGCAAGGAACACAAGCGCAGGGATTGGGTCGAAACGGTACTTGCCGAAAAGACCCGAGTAAACGCAACGATTTCCGAGAAACTCGCCGCACAGCTTGCATGGCTGCAGGCCATTCGAGCCGAGTTGCCGCGCAACGGAATTCTCGTCGATGAGATCACGCAGATGGGATACGTTTCACGGTTCGGTTTCCCAAGCTACCTGCCAAGGACGGTTGTTACTCCCGGATACCAGGCGACGCTTGGTTACGGATATGCCACCGCGCTCGGCGTGGCTGACGCGCGGCGAGACGTACCGGTAGTGAACTTCTGCGGCGACGGCGGGATCATGTTCACACTGAACGAAATGGCGACTGCCGTCCTTCACGAAATCCCGCTCACGACCGTCGTCTTCTCAGACGGGCACTTCGGCAACGTGAGAGGCCTTCAAAGAGACGACTATCAAGGTCGCTTCATCGCCAACGACCTCGCCAATCCCGATTTCGTAAAATACGCCGAAGCGTTCGGTGCACAGGGTCTTCGCGCAACCACGCCGGACGAACTGCGCGCACGCCTGCGCGAAGGCATGGCACATGCAGGCCCGACGCTGATCGAAGTGCCGGTCGGCGAATTCAACAGTCCCTGGGAATTCATCCTCATGCCAAGGAACAGAGGATCTTGAAATGCCGGATCACGCCACCGCAATCACCCTGCGCAATGCGTCCGTGGACTCGGGAAGGCACGTGGAGCCGCGCCGTCTGTGATCGCAGCAGGCATCGTCAGGTTCCCCACATTGTTCAAGTGCCGACCATTCGTTCCGCGACGAAATGCGGGTCGAGGTACGCTTGCCCTTGATGCCGCTCAAATCGCACTGCAAGGGAAAGCATGGAATTTGAAAGCTACATGCACCTCGCCCTGGAAGAGGCACGCGCTGCCGCAAATCGGGACGAAGTACCGGTGGGCGCCGTCCTGATCGGCCCTGACCGAAAGATCCTGGCGCGCGATGGAAACCGGACACGCGAACTTTCCGACCCGACCGCTCATGCGGAAATGCTGGTCATTCGCACCGGAACGACGCGCCTCGGGTCCGAACGCCTGACAGGGTGCGACCTGTACGTGACACTGGAACCATGCGCGATGTGCGCGGCGGCGATTTCGGCAGCACGAATCGCGCGCCTGTACTACGGCGCGCCAGATCCGAAATCCGGTGGGGTCGCCCATGGTGCGCGCGTATTCTCGCATCCGCAGGCGCACCACGCACCCGAGGTCTATGACGGCATTGGCGCAGAGGCTTCCGCGAAGCTGCTCCGGGAAATGTTCCACGACAAGCGCTGACTGAGCGACAGGGCGTGAGGATGCGCCTGCCTCGCAAGCGTGATGCCAGTCAGAGACGCACGCCGACACCAATCGAAGCTTTCGATGTCGTCGAGGTTCGTGCGAATCGGCAGTCGCCTCACGACGGACGACACGGATCAGACTTCAAGCGTCTCCATCACATGCGGCGTGCGCACGTCCACTCCGGGCAGGCCAGCCACAAGTTCGTCCGCCGACTGGGCGAGAATCGGAAAGGTCTTGTAGTGGCAGGGAATCACGGTCTTGAAATCGAAGTACTTCTTCGCCGCCCAGGCTGCGCCCTTCATGTCCATCGTGAAATGCCCGCCAGCGCAGAGAATCCCGATGTCCGGCGCATGGTATTCGCCGATCCAGGCCATGTCTGCCATGATGTCGGTGTCACCCGAGACATAAATGCAATGCCCTTCCCCGCGAATGATGTAGCCTGCCTCGGCACCTGCATAGATCGGTCCAGCATCGGAACCGAGCGAGGATGAGTGGGTCGCTGCAACCATCGAGACCGCGACCTTGCCCAGATTCACCGTGCCGCCCTTGTTGAAACCCACTGTCGTCACGCCCTCGGTGGCCTCCCAATGACTCATCAGATCGTAAATTCCGACGAGCGGCGCCCCGGTCTCCCGAGACAGTGCAAGCGCATCTCCCGTATGGTCGCCATGCCCATGGGTCAAAAGAATGTGAGTAGCGCCCGTTACAGCAGCGTCGCGGCACTCCGCCGGAAAGACGGGGTTACCGCTCAACCAAGGATCCACGAGCAGCGTCTGGTCCTCGATTTCAATCCGAAATCCGCCATGGCCCAGCCAAGTGAGTTTCATTTGTACCTCCCATCTACCTCTGGTTCAGGATAACAGGAGACGACATGGACTTGACAGGCTCAATCGACGGATATTGCGAACGTACGGATCCTGCGTTCTGGTCCGAACCTGTCAACGCGGTCACCAACCTGGCCTTTCTCGTGGCCGCAATCGTGATGTGGAAACGAACGCGCGGCATGCCGGCAGGACAGATGATGTCGGCGCTCCTATTCCTTATCGGGGTCGGGTCGGGGCTGTTCCATACCTTTGCAACGGGCTGGGCCGCAATTTCGGACGTCGCGGCAATCGTGGCATTCACTCTTGCCTATCTCTACCTTGCAAACCGGGACTTCATGGGCTGGCCGATCTGGATGTCTGGCCTCGGCACCTTGGCCTTCCTGCCATATTCCCTTGTCCTGACGCGGGTCTTCGAAACCCTGCCGTTCTTCGCGATATCAAGCTTCTATTGGCCCCTGCCCCTTCTCATATTCGCCTACTCGGCGCTGTTGCTGCGTTCCTCCCCAGTGACGTCCCGCAACCTCGCGGTCGGAGCGGGCATCCTTTGCGTTTCGCTGACGGCCCGGTCCGTGGATGAACTGTTCTGCACGGCCTTCCCGCTGGGAACGCATTTCGCCTGGCATCTGTTGAACGCGATCATGCTTGGCTGGATGATCGAGACATGGCGTCGCCACAGATCCTGATCCGAGATTTCCGGAACTGGACTTGATCGGAACGCGAAGCTACGGGCGATCGCTACCGCTGTACGCACACGGGACAAACGCATCCCGGCAACGGGCCGCGACTTCCCTGACCCCATGACTGCGATCCATGCTCGCGAGCCGACCTGACCGGTGAATCGGAATAGCCATCAGACCCACGGAAGCCGCAATTGCAAAGGGCATGCCGCCTCAAGCGGCCCTCTTCCGCCGGTCACGGGCAACGCCTCCGCAGCGGAAATGGGCAGGCACGAATGCGCAAATGCAGAATCCAAATTGTTCCACCCGCGTTGACCAGATTAGCACCGCGTATCGAAAACGCATGGCATGGAGGGGTCTTCTTGGCATCTGTGTGGATCCTGCTTTCTCAAATGAACAGTGTCGGGCGTTCACGCTTTAAGATGCGGTCTTCTGGTTCGCTTCCCAGAAGTTCGCGGGCGTGTCGGTGGCCGGAATAGACGGCGGCCTGGATTGTACCCGGGACTTCGGCGTCGCCGATGGTGCGGTGCGGGATATCGCGGCTGTGCAGCTCCCGGGACAGTGCATCGTCCGGCATCCGATTGGTAACCGATACCAACGTCGTTCCGAGAATCGGGCCGGCCCGGTCACCGGTATCTGATCGCACGATGTGCAGGGCACCGTTTTCCCAACTCGTGGCCGTCGAATTTGGATGCATGCTCACGCCGCACGCTTTCAATTCGGCGATCATTCTTGGTTGCTCGAGCGTGCTCATCATCCAGCCGCCGATTATTGGCGCACCGGTCACGATGTGAATGTCATGCCCCTTGTCCGCGAGATGCACCGCAAGCGCGTTGGCCATGTAGTAGTGATCGTCATCATAAATGACGACCCTTCCACCGGGCACCGCCCCATTCAGGATGTCATCGGGAGTCAGCGCATGATCAGCGAATCCCGCGATTGGTGCCAGGTTGGAACGGCCGCGCCCGTCATCCAGCCAGTACGCACCTGTGCCGATGAGAACTTCGTCGGCGTTGAATTCCGCAATTCCGTCAGCGTCGAGGTTGCTGTTCGGGAACAGGCTGACATTTGCCATCTGTTGCAGTTGATAGAGCCGATAGTCGCGCACCCGACCCCAGGCTGACAGGTTCTTGATTCCGGCTTCCTTCGCGACCCGTCCGCCCATCTCCGGCGCCCTGTCCGCAACCGTGACCTCGTGCCCCGCGCGCGCCAGCGTCAGCGCCGCTTCCAGTCCGGCAGGGCCTCCTCCGACAATCAGGACACTCATTTTCTCTTCAGATCTTGGCACGAATTCAGGATGCCAGCCGCGGCGCCATTCCTCGGAAACAGTGGGATTCTGTGTGCAGCGCACATGGATGCCGGACACTTCGACCGATACGCACACGTTGCACCCAATGCACTCGCGTATGTCGTCGACCCGGCCTTCCCGGACCTTGGCAGGCAAGAAGGGATCCGCGATGGAAGCCCTTGCACTGCCGATGATGTCGAGCACGCCGCGCCTGATCTGACCGACCATTGCATCAGGCGACGTGAAGCGACCAACGCCCAGGACAGGCTTTTTCGTTACCTCCTTGACGAACTTGGTTACGCCTTCCTGAAAGCCTTCCCGCTCGTAGCGCGATGTGCTGCTGTCCACGCTCCAGCCTGAAACGTTGACGTCCCAGAGGTCGGGCAATTCGGCCAACGCTTCCACCGCCTCGCGTCCTTCCCCGTCGAACTGGATGCGCCTGGGGCCTGAAGCTTCGTGCACCGCAAAGCGCAGAGCGATTGCCATTTCGCCAGCCGCTTCGTCCAGCGCGTCCTCTAGGACCTCGCGCAGAAGCCGCAGGCGGTTTTCGAAGGAGCCGCCGTACTCATCGGTTCGGAAATTGTAACTCGGCTGCAGGAAATGCCACAGGATCGACGCATCATGCGCCGCATAGACATATGCGATGTCGTAGCCGGCCTTCTTTGCCCGCCCAATCGCAGCTCGGTGCGACTGTCGCAGGCGCCGAATGTCGGTCTTGTCCATTGCCTTTGCCGAATAGGGCATGTCTGGCTTCAACGAGGGCATGCTTGACGGTCCGAGGATCGGGTAGCCGTTTTCGATGCCGCGCGACCTCAGTCCCGTATGGCCAAGTTCGATCGACGCCAGCGCGCCATGTTCATGGATCTTTTCGACCGAGCGCGCGTGCACCTTGACATCGCCGTCGTCCCAAAGTCGTTCATAGGGAAGACCAGAGAGATCAGACGTCGGATCGATTTCCGTCAGTTGCATCCCCACGATGCCCCAACCACCTTCGGCCCGCATCGCGCGGTTGCCGATGGCGCCATTGGGCTGAAGGTAGGAATTGCCATTGGCGTAAGGTGCCACCGAGAACCGGTTGGGTGCCGTGACCGGCCCGATCCGGACCGGTTCGAACAAGACCTGGTATCTCTGATCCACCTTGGCTCACTCCATCCTGATGGTGCCGTCAGCGACCCAGCCGTCGATGATTTCCACGACCTTCTCCGAAAACGCCAGATCGTTGATGTGGCAATCCAACACCGTCAGCTCGACAGGCGCGGTCATCTCCATCTTGTACGCCTCGACCATCGTTGCCAGCGCCTCGGGATCGTGGGCAGGCATGCCTTCGGTGTCCCAGGCGTGGATGCCTTGGGTCGGCAGTACAAACTGGACTGGACCTTTCGACTTCTTGAGCCGCCCTGCGACCTCCCTGGCCAGGTCGCAGCGTTCCCCGGCGGTTAGGGCGGACGAGGCGATCAGCCGGTTGTGGGCGTGGAACTGGCGGTCACGAAAGCGCTCGGGCACTGGTTGCCAGGCTGCAAAGTCGATCATGTCGCCGAATCCTGGAGCGGCTATGATCGGCGTGCCCCGACGCCCCGCCGCGGTCATTCGGTCAGCGCCGGCATTGACGATGGAGCCGACCATCAAGTTGCCGATCTCGGCCACGGCAAGCTCCAGGACACAGGCAAAATAGCCCTGCTCGGCAAGGCTCTCCATCGCCATGCCGCCCATGCCGGTGCCGTGAAACACTGCCAGCGAAAACCCTCGGTCGATCAGCGGCTGGCGCAGGTGCACCATGTATTGCAATGCTGAAGACCCGAAGCTGACCATGCCGATGACCGGCCGGTCCGGGTCGGGCGCCACCACGGCCTGTGCGGCACCCCAGACCGCCCCTGCCGCCTGGCTGAGTGTTGCCATGCAAATGTCGTTCAGCCCGTAAAGACCGCCGGCCCACAGGATCATCTGGATGTCCGCCGAAAGACGGTCGGGTGGAATCAGGGCGGAAAAGGCAACGGTAGAGACCACGTATTTCGGCACGCCGATCGGCAAGGCGCGTGCGCAATCAAGGGCAAGATCAGTGCCCATCGTGCCGCCCAATGCCAGCATGCCATGAATCTTCCCACTCGCTTGGAGATTTGCGGTCAGCTTCGCGGCCCCTTGGGCCATGATCTGCATGGCGTGATTCTCGTCGCCGCTGTCGATGGCATCCTGAATGGTCTTGCCCCCGGCCTCGGCCACCTGGTGCTTTGAAATGTCTGTGGGAGCGTCAGGATCACCCAGAACGCTTACGTCCATCGAGATCACGTTGCCGCCAAGCTCGCGGATGCGATCGCACACGAAATTCAGCTCGGCATCCTTCGTGTCGTAGGTGCCAATCACCAGAATTGTCTTTGCGTCACTCATCTTGTCCTCCCAGTTGCTGGTTTAGCCCCGCATGATCTCGCCCCTAGGGTCATAGAACGGCGCCAACTGAACCTTCAGCGGATACATCTCCCCGGCAATCTGGACTTCGAAGCCTCCTTCATCGATCCAGTCTTGGCTGACCCCGTCGCCGCAATGCAGACTCGCCAATCCGACCATGGCTTCGATCCGGAAGCCCCAATCTCCGGACGTTACGAAACCGACGATCTCGCCGCCCTTCCAGACGGGCTCGTCGTGGATGAGATATGGTCCTTCCTCGGCGGTCAGACCGGGAACCTTGATGCAGACGGTCCGCCACTTGGTTGCCGGTGCTTCCGCTTCTTTCTGTGCAGCAAGACGCGCCCTGCCAATGAATTCGTCCTTCGAGAGATCCACGGCAAAGCCGAGACCGGTCTCGTACGGTGTATCGTCTTCGCCGATGTCATGACCGAAATGGCGCAAGCCCTTTTCGATCCGGCAGGCATTGAGCGCAAACATCCCCATGTGCCGGAGACCGTGCGGATGACTGGCTTCGCGAATGGCCTCGTAGAGCCCCGCTGCAAACTCGCTTGGGAACAGCATCTCAAAGCCAAGTTCGCCCAGGAAAGAGCGTCGGATCACCCATCCGCGGGCATAGGCCAGATCAACCTCGCGAGCGGCTCCGAAGGGAATCGCTTCCCTCGAGAAGTCGTCAAGGCTGAGATCCTGCAGGATCTCGCGGGACTTTGGGCCATGAATCGTAAGCAGGCAATGTGCTGAAGTTGCGTCAAAGACCTCGAAGCGCATGTCTGCGTCGGCATGCCAACGGATGAACTGCTGATCGCGAATTTGGCTTGGATGGCCAGTGACTATCATGAAGCAGTCTTGGCTCTGGCGGGTGACGGTGACATCCGCCTCGATCCCGCCCCTTTGGTTCAGAAACTGCGTATAAACCGAAGCCCCGGGTTCGACATCCATCCGAGCACCGCAGACCCGATCAAGAATGCGCTGCGCATCAGGGCCCTGCACAACGATCTTCGAATACATGGACTGATCGACCAGAACTGCCGCATCGCGCGCCGCGACGCATTCCTGCTGCACGAAATGCGACCAGGGCTTCCAACGAAGCGAAGGTGCATCGACCCAGCCACCACCCTCGGTGTCGAAGTACATCGGGACTTCCCACCCGATCCGCTCAGCGAAGCTCGCCCCAGCCGCCGCAAGCCTGTCGTGCAGCGGCACGCGGCGGACGCCCCGGGTGGAGCGGACCTGGTGTCCGGGCCAGTGCAGTCCGTAGTGAAAGCCCACGGATTCCGCGGCCCGGTCCTGATTGTAGCGCGTGTTGGCTTGAAAGGGATGCGCGCGTGTCGCCAGAAGCGGACCCATCGATCGCGAAGGACTGCCGTCGATCAGCCACTCCGCCATGGTCAGCCCGACGCCGCCGGAATTGAGGATGCCGTTGGAATTCATGCCCGTCGCGACAAAGACGCCCTGCACTTCAGGGATCGGCCCCAGGTACGGGCGGCCATCCGGTGTGAAGCTCTCCGGGCCGCAAAAGAATGTCTGAATGCCCATGGAGCCCAGCGACGGCATCCGGGCGAACATCCGTTCGAGTTCGGGCTCCAGATGCTCCATGTCGAATGGAAGCTCGTCGAACTCGAAGTCCTCAGGTATCGGCTGATCTTTGGCCCACGTCTTGCCCTGCGCCTCGAACGCCCCGATCAGCAGTTTTCCGGCATCTTCCTTCCAGTAGGTTCGCTCTTCGCTGATGTTGAGGATCGGTTGGGTCGAAGGCAGACCTTCAACGGGTTCCGTCACGATGTAGAAGTGTTCGCATGCATGAAGCGGAACCGTGATGCCATGCGACTTTGCAAACAGGTGGCTCCATATCCCGCCAGCAATCAGGACCTTGTCCGTCGCGATGGCACCGCGGTCTGTGACAACACCGACGACCCTTCCAGCACGGATTTCCAGACGCTCGGCTTTGGTGGCCTCGAACACCTGCGCGCCCTGCGCCTTGGCCCCCTTTTGCATCGCAACAGTCACATCCAGCGGATTTACCTGCCCGTTTGAAGGCACGTGAAAGGCGGAAATCACGTCTTCCGTGACGAGGCCGGGCCAATGCTCCGACAATTCCTCCATGGGCATCATTCTGGATGGAATTCCGACACGGTTCGCATGGTCATTGCTGCGCAACAATTGCTCGTGACGCACATCGCTCAGTGCAAGGTTGATCGTCCCGTTCTGCTTGTAGCCCGTCGCCTGACCCGTCTCGACCTCAAGGTCCCGGAAGAGTTTGGCCGTGTACTTTCCCAGTTCAGTCTGGGCCGCGCTGTCGCGAAGCTGGCCAACAATTCCGGCGGCGTGCCAAGTCGTGCCACTTGCAATCTTGCGGCGTTCGACCAGCACGGCGGGTACGCCACGATGGGCCAGATGGTAAAGCGT
>JAJEGW010000213.1 GCA_022819605.1 Silicimonas sp.
GGTGACCGGGGTTCCCGCAACCAGTCCGGTGGCCGCTGCGCCTGCGTCGGTGATCCTCCCGGCGATCTCGCTGGTCCAATTCAGTGTCGGCAGCTGTTCGGGCGCGCAGATCCCCTCGCACATCTTTGCATTCCATCGTTGTGCCGAAGGATCATACATCGGCGCATAGAATGCCGCGTCGAAATGGCTCATTGCACGCTCGCCGGTCAGGCGCGCCACGATGAAACTGGCGCCGTGAATGAATGCTGCGGCATCGCGATGAACTCCAGGCTCATGGTTCTTGAGCCACTCGATCTTGGGGCCCATTGACTGGGTGCTGAGCGTGTTTCCCGACGCCTCGAAAATCGAATCCTCGCCAAAGCGGGCATTGACAGCCTCGACCTCGGACACGGACCGGGTATCCACCCCGTAGAGAATGCCACCGGGGCGCAGCGGATCATTGCTGGCGTCGACCGGCAACATGGAGAAGACGCAGGAAGCGCCGACCCCGCGAATTTCCGACGAATCGACTCCGGCGGCGAGCGTACGGGCTATTTCGCAAAACTCGCCCCACCAGATCGACTCGGCGTCATGTTCCACCCGGCCGTCGCCCAGAAACTCAAGCTGGTGCTTTACAACGTGCTGTGCGTGGATCTTGCCCTGCGTGTCGGTCAGGACGCCCTTGGACTCGTAGGAACCGATGTCAATCCCTAGAAGATAGTCAGCCATGGTTCCCCACCCTCCTCAGTCGATCATCCACGACCCGGCTGCCTGACCGGATTGATGCGCCCTCTGCCGGGCCAGTGCGAGGCGCGGAACGCAGCCGTGCGAGCTGATCTTGGTGACGCCGAGCAGCTGCATCGCCGACCAGCGTCTTGCCAGGCAAGACCGTGAAAGCGAACTCGCTATCGGCAATCAACTGGTCATGTTCGTACAGGATCTCGACCCTGCCACAGGGTCCACCGATTCTCCGCAGCTTCACATGTGCAATCAATGGTCTACAGAGCCTCCTGCTGGACATCGGAAAAGTATGTGCCGGTCCGTTGGGTGCCGAGCTCTTCAGCGTCGATGTCGAGAGATTGATCAGCAAGCTCCTCGACCGCGCGGACAAGCGCAGCCGCGTCAATCCCATGGCGGGCCATCAGGAACTTGGGGCTGGCTCCCTGAAGGTAGGTGTCGTTCAACGCCAGGCGGATCTGCCGCTTGGCGACCCCATGGTCCGCCATCAATTCGGCCACGCAGGTGCCGAGCCCTCCGAGGCGCGTATGGTTTTCCATCGTGATCACGCCCATTTTTGCGCTGCGGCACGCGTCAAGAATCTGTGGATCGTCGAAGGGCTTCAGCGTCGTGACATGAAGGTGCCGCAGGCCCACGCCGCGCACGCGCAGCAAGTCGACCGCGCGCAACGCCTCTTCTGTGCAGATTCCACTGCTGAGAAGCGCAATTTCACTTCCGTCACTCAACAACCGGGCATGACCGAGCCGCATCCGTTGGCCGGCCGGAAAGAGCCGCGGAAGGGCGCCCCGCAACATTCGGCAATAGACCGGTCCGCCCACCTGGCCGGCCACCTCCAGCATCGACTCCACGTCCGTTGCGTCTCCCGCCTCGATGATCGTCATGTTTGGCAGCGAGCGCAGCACCGCGATGTCATTTATCGCCTGGTGGCTGGCACCGCCCGGCGTCGTGACGCCCGGAAGAAAACCCAGTATGCACACCGGCAAATTGGGATAGGCAATGGACATTTCGATCTGATCCAGTGCCCGGCGATACATGAAAACGGCAAAGGTATGGACCAGCGGGCGCAGCCCTTCGCGCGCGAGCCCGGCGGCAAAGCTCATCATGTTCTGTTCGGCAAGTCCCATGGAAAGAAACCGGTCCGGATACGCATCGCGGAACCCGTCCGCCTCGCAGGAGGCCGTCAGATCGCCCGACAGAACCACAGCATCAGGATGCGTATTGCCCCACTCGACCAGGGCCTTGGCGTGAACGCGGCTGACCGTCTCCACCCTAATCTCCCATCGCCTTCAGAGCTTCAGCGTATCGGGCGCGCTCGTCCTCGCCCTTGAAGCGGATATAGTGCAGGTTGGGCCAGCGCTCCTTCAACAGCCCAATGCCACGAGTTGGGTCCGTATCGGCGATTACGACCAAGGGCTTGCCGGGATGCGGCGTTTCAAACGCGGCGTCGAGCGCTGCAAGGTCGTGGCCGTCGGCACGCAAGCAATGGGCACCGAACGCGGTGAACTTCGCATCGAGCGGCTCCAGTCCCATCACGTGCTCAGTGCGCCCATCCACCTGCTGGCCGTTGTTGTCCACCACGATGTGAATGTTATCGAGTTTCTGGAAAGCCAGGTTCATGATCGCCTCCCAGACCTGGCCTTCCTGGCACTCGCCGTCCGACAGGAAGACCCAGACCCTTCCGGCGTCGCCTTTCCATCGCCGAGCCCATGCCACGCCTGCAGCCTGGCTAATCGTCTGCCCTAGACTGCCGCCATTGGTCTCATGCCCCGGCGAGTGTTCGCCGCCGATCATTTCGACCGTCGAGCCATCGGTGTTGAACTGCGACAGCCCGTCCGGCCCCAGCCGCCCGCTCTCGATCAGTGCGGCATAGAGCGTCATCGCGTAATGGGTCGGTGAGAGAAAGAACCGGTCCTTGTTCGCGTACAGGCGTCCGTTGTAGAGCATCCCGCTGGTATAACCGGGATTGCCTTGCGACGGCGCGACAGAATAGGGCGGCGGCACCAGCGGCCCCTCGCTGGGCCCGAGGTTCATTCCCCGACCATAGAGAAAACCGACCACCTCGGCCGAGGAACATGCCTGGGAGAGGTACCCCCCATGCGTCACTGTATGGCTCAGCACGCGCCGTCGAATGCCATCCGCAAGAGCCTGGCATTCCGCAATCCAGCGGTCATTTGATCGAGGGGCCTGGGTCATTGAAATTCTCCGGATGACGCCAGCCTTTCGCGGCACCCATCGCAAGGCCGTAAATCTCTGGTCGCTAAAGCGACGTGCAATTATTTTACAGTGAATCAAAAATTCCTGCAATATTTTCTTTGCAAGTGGAAAACTTGCATCCCGGGATGTGATGAAGGACAGTGGCGTCATGGTTTCGGACCGCGACGAACTGCTCGCCCAGGTTGCCTACGCCTACTATCTCGGAGGCGAAGGGCTCAGTCAGATCGCAAAGAGACTCGGGCGGTCGGTTTCGATGGCGTCACGGCTCCTGCAGGAAGCCCGGGATCGGAACTTAGTGGACATTCGCATCAACTATCCACTGACGCGACTGTCGGACATGGAAGCGGAAATCGAAGACCGATTCGGCATCGACAATGCGCATGTCTTTACGCAGCCGTCGCGCATCGACAGCGGCGAGCAACTCTATCGATACGGCAGCCTGTGTGCAGCGTCGATCGAGAAGGCGCTGCGCGAGTCCGATCTCATCGCGGTCAGTTGGGGGCGCCACGTCAATACGATTGTTGGCAACATTTCGGCAGGCCCATCCGACCGGCAAGGCACCGTGGTGCAGGCAAGCGGGGCCTCAGGCGCCCTGGGAGATGATCACGACGGTGCCCGGATCGCTCAACGACTTGCCGACCGCCTGGGTCATTCCGCGCGATTGATGCCGTCGCCTCTGATCGTCGACACGGTCCATGTTGCGGAGGCATTGAGAAATTCCGCGTCGATCACCTCGGTTCTGGATTTGCTCAAGCGCGCAGACGTTCTTCTGACGAGCGTCGGCGCGCCGTTCTCCGATACGTCGGGTCTGGCCCGTTCCGGCTATCTCAGCGAAGCTGATCTTCGCGATCTGCGGGAAAAGAACGCGGCGGCAGACATTCTCGGGTTTCATCTCGACCGGAACGGCGAGCTGCTTGACGTCGAAATCAATCATCGGGTCATCGGAATCCTGCCCGATGACTTGCGCCGGATCCCGAACGTGGTGCTGGCCGTGACGGGAACTGACCGCGTTGCTGCAATCCTCGCGATCCTCCGAGGGAAATACTGCAACTCGATTCTAACTGATCGCGCGACGGCCGAGGCGCTGCTCGATGTCGTCGACTAGCCACGCACTTCCGATCGTCGCTGAATTCTACGCGATCTTCACTCGATTCTCGGGCAGGCCGGCAACTTCAGTACGTATGGCCCAGAGGGATCCTGCAAGCCTGTCGCCAGGATTGCGAAGCGCAGACGCCGAAGTAATGTAGAGTGTCTTCAGATCCGGACCGCCGAAGGTCGCGGTGGTGATGTTGCGGACGGGCATATCGATGGCTTCCCGCAATGTCCCGTCAGAAGCGATGCGCAGAATTGCTCCACCGAAGAAGCGACAGTTCCAAAGATCTCCATTCCTGTCCATGGCGGATCCGTCCGGAAGTCCGCGATCATCGGCGCCAAAGAACGTCCGCCGGTTCCCGATCCCTTCCATGGTCACGTCGAATGCGTAGATTTCGTTGGCCAGCGTGTCCGCAGTGTAGAACGTGCTGCCGTCTGGGCTCCAGCAGAGCGTGTTGGAAATGCCCAGACCGTCCATGTGCACGCTCGCAGACCCGTCAGGCGCGATCCTGTAGAGGACGCCATCGGTCCCCCCGGCCTCACCGGCCTCACCGTCGGGAAGGACGTTGTTCTTCATCGAGCCGACCCAGAAATTGCCTTCAGGGTCGGCGCGTCCATCATTCAAGCGCACCTCGGGCGAGCCTTCCAGGACAAATCCGTGATCCGCACGCCTGTCGGTCGCTGGCCACCACCAGATCAGCTTCGAGGCAAGCGCAACCAGGAGGCGTCCTTCTTCGGTGGTCAGGGAAAGCGCCACAACCGGCTCGTCGAAGTGCCAACTCTCTACGGCGCTCGTTTCGGATTTCAGGCGATGAATCAGGAAACGGTTGATGTCGGTCCAGTAGACCGCAGCTTCCGAGGCGCACCAGACGGCACCTTCGCCACACACATCGCCCGCAGGGGCAATACACTGGATGTCGTATGTCATGAAACCTCTCAGATCCTGATGCCGCTGGTCTTCAGGCCGTTGATGATGGAGCCGGACGCCGGCATAAGCGGAATCAGCGCCGCCTGAAGCGAATGATACAGGTCCGGCTTGCCAAACCAGGGGTCGGTTACCGGCACCAGTTCGTCGTTGAGCTGGTGATGCCAGGAGCCCAGTTCGCGGTCTATCAGATGCGTCTCGCACCAGTCCCAGACCCGGCGATACCAGAATTCATGGAAATCACCGCCGAGATGCTCGCCCAGCCAGTAGGCGGCGCCAATACCCTCGGTGCATGGCCACCAGTAGCGGTCACGGTCCACCGGACTGCCGTCCCAGCCCACCGTGAAATAGAAGCCCCCGCCATTGTCGGCCCAGCCTTCTTCAGTTGCCTGCCGGAACATGGTCCGGGCGGCGTCCTTCATCCAGTCATGCTCGGATCCGGATACGACCCAGAGTTGCAGCAGAAGCCTGGACCACTCGAGCCAGTGGCCGATCGTCGAGCCGAAGGGGCGAAAAACATCGCGGTCATAGTCGAAATCAATCGACCAGTCGGACCTGAAATGTTCGGGAAGGCGCCAGTTGTTGTTCGCCGTGATCTTCTGAATCAGCAGGGCGGCAATCCTTTCCGCCTTCCGTAGGTATTCGCCGTCGCCGGTGACCTCATGCGCCGCCATGAGCGCCTCGGTCAGATGCATGTTCGAGTTTTGCCCGCGATAGGTCTCAACCGGCGTCCAGTCGGCATGAAAATCTTCGTGGATTGCGCCATGTTCTTCTTCCCAGAAGCGGTTGAAGAGAATGTCAGTAATGTCCTCCAGAAGCTCGTCGGCGTCGGGATGTCCGACAGCCTTTGCGCTGGCGGCGGCCAGCAAGGTAAAGGCATGTCCATAGGCCACCTTGGCGCTGTTGGTCGGTCCGTTGTGACCCGTCGCCCAGTGATAGCCACCGTGCTCCCGATCGCGATGTCCCTTCAACATGAACTCGACGCCATGGTCCACGATCCGGGACGCGCCCGGTCGGCCCATCAGGTGTCCGATGGCGAAACAGTAAATCAAGCGCGTGGTGTTAAAGAGGTTGCGGGTTGGTTCAGGCGCAGGCGGCCAGCCCGTAGGCAGGGGCTCGCCGCGGTCATCCAGGTCGAAGTACCCGCCGCGAGGGTCGATCGAACCCGCCTGGTAGAAATCGAACAACCGTGTCGCCTCGGCAATCAGCCAATGACGGTGACTGGATTGTTCGACCCAGCGTGGTCCTTGCGGAGTGCACAGATCACCATTTGGTGGCATGACATTGGTCCTCCCTACAGAATTGCCGATCGGATTGCCGGCTCAGGCAAATGCAATGGCGGAACCATCACACTTCCCAGCGCATCCCTGATCAACTGCACGTTTCGTTCGATATCCACATTGTCATCCGCAAGGGAAACGACGCTGACGGCAGCAACAGCCCGGCCACCACGTAGCACGGCGACAGCAACAGCAACAAGTCCCTCGACATTCTCCTGGTTGTCGATGCCGTAGGCGCGTTCCCTTGCGTCGCAAATGCACTTCCATTCGTCATCCAGGTCGCTTGGCGCATTGGGTGTGCGTGGGATCAGCGCTCCTTCGAACCGTGCCCGGAAGGAATTGCGAGTCGGAAACTCATGCGCGATCATTGCCCTGCCCATGGCGGTCGTGAGCGCCGGCAAACGTCCGCCTACCCTGGTGCCGGGTTGGATTGCCTTGGTGGACTCGATCTTCTCGATGTACAGGATTTCGCGCCCGTCGAGCACCGAAATATGGCAAACTTCGTCGACCTGCTCGGCCAGCCGCTGCACCGCCGGACGCAGCGTCGCGCGAATGTCGAGCGAACTCAGATAGGTCTGCGAGAGCTGTTCCAGTGCCGGGCCCAAACGATAGAAACCTGTCGAGGGCGACTGTTCGACGAAATTCCTGAAGCGCAGTGCCGAAAGCGTGACATGCAGACTTGACTTGTTCAACTCGAGACGGCCGGCGATGTCGGCAAGCGGCAAACCCGCCGGTCCCGCCTCGGCCAGTTTCAGCAACGCCCGCAACGCCTTGTCGATGCTCGGCATACTCGTCCGGGGCATCTCGTTGTCGGCCTTGGTGCGCACATGGTCCCGGAGTTCATCGGGCACGCAATTTCCTTCCAATCCGAAAGTCTCGCAAGTGTTCCGGCAGAATCCTCACTCGCTGCGCCAGAGGCCTGCCCCCTCACGTCAGCAGATTCTGAGTGAACCAAGTGTTGCTTGACCTCGGCCTCGCTCCGGCATAGTTTAATGATGTCAAACGGCGTTTGTCAATAACAAGCGGTGCGCCGGCGGAGGGCGACAATGACCTCATTGAGCGACAGTGTAATCGTAACGGGGGCCGCTTCGGGAATTGGGCGCGCCTCAGCGCTGGTCTTTGCGAAGCTCGGTGCAGATGTATTTGGCGTGGACCGCAATGGCGAGGGTCTTGCGAGCCTGCCGGACAACATCACCAAGATTGAAGCAGACATCACGCAATCATCCGAATGCCTGAAGGCTGTCGAGACCGCCTCGTCATGCGGACCGCTCAGAGGCGTCTTCAATTGCGCCGGACAGGAGTTGCACGGCACGGTTGTAACCATGTCAGAAGTTGATTTCGACACGGTGATCGATGTCAATCTCAAGGCCATTTTCTTGATGTGCAAGCATGCAGTCCCGGCCATGGAAGCCGCAGGCGGCGGGTCGATCGTCAACATGTCCTCGATCCAGGCCCTGGCCACTCAACAGGATGTTGCCGCCTACGCGGCAAGCAAGGGAGCGGTAATTTCCATGACCCGTGTCATGGCGCTGGACCATGGACACAGGAACATTCGCGTGAACGCGATCTGCCCCGGCACGATCCAGACGCCGCTGGTTGAAGCGAATGCCAGGCACTTCCGTCCCGAAGCGCCGGAGGAACAGCTTGCTGATTGGGGCAGGCTGCACGCGCTGAACCGCGTTGGAAAGCCCGAGGAAGTCGCCCGGTTCGCAGCTTTCCTGCTGAGCGACGACGCTTCGTTCATTACCGGTTCCCACCATCTTGTTGATGGCGGTCTGCTGGCCTCATTTTGATCCTAGACCGGGAACCCGGTCGATACCCGAGTTCACGGGCCCACAAGGAAGGCGCAATCGATGCCATCAGACTCAGCTCCCGCAGGCAACACGGTTGATCTCGATGCCTTGGCCCGGAAGACCTATTCGGCAGTCTATTCCGACGTTTGCGACGCGATCGGCAGGCGCTTTCAGACATTGAAGCCCGGTGCCCGCCACGTCGCCGGGCCGGACGGCGTGCTGATCGGACATGCGCGCACGGCAATCTCGATGCCGGTGACAGAAATTCCGGAACGCCCCTATGGCGGAGAGATCGACTTCATTGATTCGCTCGGCGAGGGCGATCTCGTAGTGCTCGACTGCTCGCGCGCATCGGCTGCAGCTTGGGGCGAACTGTTTTCTACAGCCTCGGCTGGCAGGGGCGCACGCGGCGCACTGATCGACGGACTGACCCGTGATGTCGCGAATATCAACGAACTGGACCGGTTTCCGGTTTTCGCCCGCGGTGCCCGCCCGACCGATGCGCTGGGGCGGGTCGCGATACGCGAATGGGATGTACCGGTCTGTGTCTACGGGCTGACCGTTTTTCCAGGTGACCTCGTGGTCTGTGACAGCGACGGCGTTACAATCGTGCCGAGAAAGCACATATCCGAAGTCGTCCCGCGCGCACTCGAAAAGGCAAGCATCGAGTCGGAGGCACGCAAACTCCTGCTTGATGGCGGTTATCTTCGCGACGTCTGGGAGAATTACCGGGTGCTTTGACTCCCGGGACCAGTGCAACAGGTCATTCAGTCGCGAACTCTTGGGCGCGAAGGAGCGGTGCGCCACCAATTTTGCTGACCAGATCCATCCCGCAGTGCCGGACATCCGGGCCGACTCTGACTGCTCTCCGCCAAGGACCGGGCCATGCGGCGTGCTGGAAAAATCCGTGCTCGGAACATGCGAAGTCGACCCGCAAGGCCGAGACATCCGAGCTTGCATTCTTCACCTACGTCGCGGATTCTTCCCCCACTGCCAAATCGGGTGGCAACGCCATGGACAGTCCAAGCGACGGTGAACTGACCGAACCGGGGCTGCGCCCGAAGGGGCACGGCCGGATCCTCGTGCTCGGTTGCGGCGCCCTCGCCCGGGAAATCCTGGCCCTGACCCGCAAATTCGATCACATTGATCTCCTTTGCCTGCCGGCCATTTACCACAACCATCCTGAGAAGATCGTGCCTGCCGTACGCAACGCCGTGGCCAAGTCGGCTGGCTATGATCGCATCTTTCTGGCCTACGCCGATTGCGGCACGGGCGGCGAACTCGCAAGGACCGCCGAGGAACTCGGCATCGAGATGATGGCCGGACCCCATTGCTTCGCCTTCTACCAAGGCACTGAGGATTTCCTCGACCGGGCAGACCAGGAGTTCACGTCATTCTACCTCACGGACTTTCTGGTCCGGCAATTCGACGCGTTTGTCTGGAAACCCCTTGGCCTCGACCGGCATCCCGAGTTGCGGGACAGCTATTTCGGGCATTACAGAACGCTCGTGTACCAGGCCCAGACCGAC
>JAJEGW010000182.1 GCA_022819605.1 Silicimonas sp.
ACGGAAGGCCGGTCTGCGCGCCGGCAACGCGCCCAATGAAAGTGTTCGAGACCCGCGTGGAAAACGGGATGGTTCAGGTCAGGGTCTGAATTCTATTGGGAATTATATACGAAAGTCACATCGTGGCTTCGCATTGATTTCACGGGTCATCGAAGTGGCCAACGCCAACGCTCCTCGCCGTGCAGATGCGCCAATCCCGGACGCCGCGTCATGTTTGCCCCTCCAGCGAGGCGGTTCAGCAGGGCCGTGGCCCTCAAACTCTGTTGCCGAGATCGGAAAGGCAATGCCTCGCCCTCATGCACGGTCTACTTGCCACGTTTCCAACGTGAGCGCAATGCCGGGATCGAACCATGTGACTTTCGTACATAATTCCCATTCTATTCGTCACTGATCACTGCCATGGCGTCGATCTCGACCAGCAACGCCGGGTCGGCAAGCGCAGTGACCACTACTCCGGTCGAGCAATGGTGCACGCCCTCGAACCAACGGTTGATCGCGTCATAGACTGCGGGGCGATAGCTGATGTCCGTAACATAGACGGTCAGCTTCACGACGTCCTCCAAGCTGCCGCCGGCCTCGATCATCCAGCGCTCGATGTTGCGGCAGGCCTGGTCTGCCTGCGCACCCGGATCGCCTTCCCCCACTACGGTGCCGTCCAGAAGCGTGCCGACCTGACCCTGCATGACAACGAGGTCGCCTCGATCCCGGATGGCCTTGGAATAGGTCGCTTTCGCATGATAGCGGGTCTCGTACTTATGGATGTGCGTTCGTGTCATTCGTGCCTCCGAATCAACGCAGCGCGCGCGTCAGATAGTCTTCCATCATGTCGCCGAAACTCTGCTCGACGGACACATCGAACCCGCCAACGCAACGGCGAACCAGCGCCTTCTGGCCAAAGAACTCGGTGAAGCTCACCGCATCATCCGGGAATGCGGCTTCGTGCAAGTCGAGCGGACAGCCGATTGCCAGTACATGCGCCACATCGGTTCCGGTGATGCGAAGAGTCGTCATGGTGTCCGAGATCCTGACGATGCTCACTTCCGGAGGGGCCTCATGCGGTCCCAGCGCCGCGTTCAATTCGTCCTCTCGGTCAATGTCCGCCTGCAAGAGCCAATGACGCGGTCCTACGCGGTCGAGCGAAACTCCATTCGCCTTGCTGCAGCGATTCGCTTCCGCGGGAAAATCCGGCAGGACCTCCGCGCCAATCCATTCAACCAAGGCACCTTCCGCCCCCTTCAGGTCGAAACAGGCGTTGACCGGAAGCCTCGCGAATGCCGCATCGTAGCTCATCTCAGGACCTCATCCTCAGGCCGGCAGGGTCGTGGAACACCGGCTCCATGACGTCAGCGGCGATCGTCGCGTTCTTCAGGCGGACATGGACGGTTTCACCGTGTCGCGACTTTCCGTTCTCCAGAAGCGCCAAAGCGACCCACCGATCAAGGACGACGCTCCACACACACGCGGTGACCAGCCCCTCGGTCGGACGCCTCTCGCCGCCGGGAGTCAGCGGGGCACCCTCCGGAATCTGGTCATTCGGGTTTGCAGGCAGCAATCCCACCAGTTCACGTCGAATTGCGTTGCCCCGGCGTCGCAGTTCTACCGAACGCTTGCCGACGAAGTCTCGCTTCTTCTTCGACATGATCCAGCTCATGCCGAGGTCATGGGCATCCACCGTTCCGTCCACTTCATGTCCCAGGGAGAGAAATCCCTTTTCAACCCGCAGCACGTGACTGGCTTCCGACCCCACAGGTTCGATCCCAAGGGGCCCGCCCGCTTCCATGGTCCGCTCCCAGAGATCGCGCATGTGCCGAGGCGCTACGTTTATCTCGAACGACAATTCGCCCGTGAAACTGACCCGCACGATACGCGCGGGCAGTCCGGCCACATGTCCGTCCGCGAATTTCATGAACGGCAAACCCTTGGGCGAAATGTCGATGTCACTGCCCAGCGCGGCCATGACTTCGCGTGCCTTCGGGCCGCATACGGTTGCGTTGTTCCACTGGCTGGTCACGGGTGTCAAATAGACGTTCCACTCAGGAAACTGCGTCTGGAGCAACTCCTCGATATGCCCGTGCACGGTGTCCGCGTGCGCGGTGGAGGTAGAGACCATCCAGCGGTGCTTTCCCAGTCGCATGGCGACGCCATCGTCAAGGATCAGGCCATCTTCCGTCAGCATGAGTCCGTAGCGGCATTGGCCGGGCTTCAGCGCGGACATCAGGTTCGTGTAGATGTGATCGAGAAAGCGACCGACATCGCGCCCCTTCAACTCGATTTTCCCAAGGGGTGATCCGTCGTAGACGCCGACACTCTCTCTTACAGCACGGCATTCGCGGTTGACGGTTTCTTGAAAGGTCTCGTCGTCGCGCGGAAAATATCCCGGTCGCCTCCACCGTGCACCGGCCTCATACATGAAGGCACCGCGATCGAGGTTCCAACGGGTAACTGGCGTGTGCCGGTAAGGCAGAACGACGCTTTCTTCCCGGATGCCGCCGATCGCTCCAAAGGATACTGGCGTGTAGGGCGGACGGAAGGTGGTTGTGCCGACATCCTGAAGCGGCACGCCTTTCTGCAGGGCAATTGTGCCGATGATGTTGATGTTGCCCGTCTTTCCCTGGTCGAACCCCATGCCGCCGGTCGTGTAGCGCTTGACATGCTCCACGCTGTCATAGCCCTCGAGAAGCGCGAGACGCACATCGTCGACCGTGACATCGTTCTGAATGTCCAGAAATGCCTTGCCCTTGGCACCCCGTGCATCGACGCGCCAAAGCGGTGCGATCGAGTATTTTTCTTCCGTCACAGCGGGAAGATCCGGCATCTCCGTCCCCGTTGTCCTTGCTGCCGCCTCTGCGCCGGTTCGCAGCGCCGAAGCGAGCGAAAATTCTCCCGCTGCGCCTCCGATCGAAACGCAGGCCTGCGCCGCCTTGCCCGGCACAAAAGTCGCGAGAGTGTCATCGTAGCGGAGACTTCCGCGTGACTGGGAAAACAGGTGCACGGTCGGGTTCCATCCGCCAGAGTGGAGCAGCAGGTCACAGTCGACCTTCTCGGCCCCTCGCCCGTCTCGTTCGGCAACGGTCGCGCCCTTGACCGCCCGCTTCCCTCGGACACCGATGACGACGGAGCCGGTCTTGATCGGGATGTCTCCAGCCAAGTCTCTAGCATCCTCAGGAACGGCATCGCGGCTGTCCACGATTGCGGCAATGTCGATGCCGGACGCGTGAAGGTCAGCCGCGACGGCATACGCGCTGTCGTTGTTGGCAAAGACCACGGCTCTCTCGCCCGGCTTCACGGCAAACCGGTTGACGTAAGCCTGCGCGGCCGAGGCCAGCATCACGCCCGGCCGGTCGTTGTCGGGAAAGACGAGGCCTCTTTCGATGGCACCCGTCGCAAGGATCACCTGTCTCGCCCGAACGCGCCAGTTCCTTTCAAGTACATTGGAATCGGCTGGCGACCTCTCGTTCACCATCAAGAGGTTGTGCTCCCGGTAGGCCCAAACGCTCGCGTCCTGCAGCAGATGGGTGACATTGGGCATCGATGTCAACTCGGCGACGGATTCGGCCACCCAATCCAATGCCGGCTTTCCTGCGATTTCCAAACGTCGATCGAGCAAACTTCCACCCGCCTCTGTGCGTTCGTCAGCCAGGAAGACCCGGCACCCGGCGCGACCGGCGACAAGGGCGGCCATCAGCCCTGCCGGCCCGGCACCAACGATCAGAACATCTGCATGCGCATGCACTGCCTCGAAGTGGCCGTCCAAAGGTGGCGCCGCCGGTGCGCCGGCAAGACCCGCGGCCTTGCGAATCGCTGGCTCATAGAGGTGCCAGCCTGGCCACTTGAATGTCTTGTAGTAAAAGCCCGCAGGGATGAGTCCCGCAAACAGCTGATTGACTGCGCCCATGTCTAGCCCCGGCGACGGCCAGCAATTCACCGACCGCGCCGCCATCCCTTCTTCCACTCGAACCGTTGTCGCCGCCTGGTTGGCAGATGCACGACGACCCTCCAGTTCCACCAGTGTCGCCGGTTCCTCAGGACCGGAGCCGACGATCCCTCGAGGCCGATGGTACTTGAAGCTCCGTGCGGTCAGACGAACATTGTTGGCGAGCAATGCAGACGCCAAGGTGTCGCCAGAAAACCCCTGGTACTCCTTCCCGTTGAACCGAAAGGCCAGCGACTGGCTCCGGTCAATCCTTCCGCCCGTTGGGAGACGCCTAACCCGCATCAGGCGGCCCCTCGACGATGTCATGCGTTCGCGTGTCCCGCCAGATCGTCAGCCACGCGCCGCATCCCTTCACATGCCACCAGCGCTCATGAACCGGGCCTAGCGGATTCGGGACGGTCGTCAGGAATTCGACCCAGTCTTCATCGCCTGTCGCATGCGGGTCGGGCCGGTCCGGTTTCACGGGACCGCCATATTCGAACTCGCTTTCGCTGCGATTGCCGCAGAACGGACAGGGGATGAGCATCATCGTCCCGCTCCCTATCTCGCCGTCGTCGTTCCGGATTCCATCACGTAATCCAGATGCTTGAACCGTTTCAAGGAGAAGGGCTCCATCAGAGGATGAAGCACTCCCTTTGCAATCAGATGCGCAAATGTCAGTCCGCCCGCCGGGATCGCCTTGTAGCCGCCCCACCAGCCTGCCGTCACGAAGAGTCCCGGAACATCCGTTTCATCCATGATGGGCGAGGCGTCCGGCGCGATGTCCAGGTGCCCGCCCCACTGGCGCAGGAGCTTCAGCTTCCTGAACGACGGGAACAGCGACAGCATGGCCGTCACGGTGTCTTCGAACACGTGCTGCTTGATGTCCCGGCGAAAGCTCTGTCCCATGTCGGGCGCGCCACCTATCACCATTTCCCCCTTGTCCGACTGGCTGAAATAGAAGCCGCTGTCCGGGCAGTTCACGACCACGTCGACGAGCGGCTTGACCGGTTCGGAAACGAAAGCCGTCAGGTTCATCGTTCGCAACGGGAGCCTGAGTCCGACCGTTTCAGTCAGCGTCGTTGTATGCCCGGATACCGCGACTGCGACCTTGGGTGCCCGCACCACGCCGCGCGGCGTTTCGACGCCCTTGATAGCGCCGTCACTGCCTCGCAGGAGGTTGGTAACCGGCGTCTGCTGGTGCAGTTCAACGCCCCGCGCATCGGCTCCGCGTGCGTATCCCCAGGCGACTGCATCGTGCCTGTTCACTCCTGCATCGGTATGTACCATCCCGCCGATCACGGGCAGTCGTGCGTCCGGACCGCCGCCGGTGAGTGCAGGAATGCGGCGGCGCACTTCTTCGGTGGAAATCTGCTCGTAGGTAGATCCGTAAATGTCCATGGTCAGCTGGCGCCGTCGCAACTCGCGCATCTTCGGAAACGTCTGTACCACGTCGATCATGGTGCGCTTCGAGTGCATCATGTTGAAGTTCAACTCGTCAGCCAGGCCCTCGTACAACGCGACCGATTTCACGTAGAACGGGATTGACGCATCGCGCATGTAGTTTGACCGGACGGTCACGGTGTTTCGCGCAACGTTCCCGCCACCGAGCCAGCCCCGCTCCAAAACCGCGACATTCGCAACCCCGAACTCCTTGACAAGGTAGTATGCAGTTGCCAATCCATGGCCGCCGGCACCAATGACGACCACGTCGTAGCTTTCCTTCAAGGGCGGGCTGCGCCAGGCAGGCGCCCATGTCGTGTGACCGTTGAGCGCATGACGCACTAGAGCGAAGATCGAGTAATTTTGCATATTGGTAACATTTTTTACTTTTGGTAATCTCGATGTCAAGTGACCGGAGGGTCAGTGAACGCCATGCCTGAAAGGGCGGAAATTGACATCGAGGTCGGACGGACGGTCAACCGGCTGCGCCGGGAGCGCGGCATGACGGTCACGCGTCTCGCAAAAAGTGCCGGAATATCGGCCGGCATGATCAGTCGCATCGAAAACGGGCAGGTTTCCCCATCCCTTGGGACGCTCGACGCAATCGCCGTGGCCCTGTCGGTTCCCGTCATGGCGCTGCTGGCCCACGGGAACGGAACAGCCGATGTCTATCACCTGAGAGCCGGTGGCGGAATCCCGTCACGGCGGATCACGCCAAACCATGCCCACGAGTACCTGCTGCTCGGCAAGCACAGCGGCCCGGGCGGGAATTTTGAGGCAGCCCGCGTCCGGATCAACCGGGACGAGGCAGGCAACTTGCCCCGGTACCAGCACGACGGTCATGTCTTTCTGGCGGTGACATCAGGAAAGTTGCGCTACTCCTGCGGCAATGCAGAGTTCGAACTCGCGCCCGGCGACACCTTGAGCTTCGATGCAAAGCTCGAGCACGGCGTCGTGGAGATCCAGAGCCCGGAGATCGAGTTCATCACGGTATCGTCCCGCCCCGACTGACGGATTTCGCCTATGCCTGTCCTTCCCGCTTGCGCTCCAATCGCGAGAACAGCCTGCTCAATCCGAAGCAGACCAGGAAGTAGAACGCCGCTGTTGTAATCCATGCCTCAAATATCATCCGGGACGAGGCCACCAGCTCAACCGTCTTGTATGTCAATTCCTGAACAGAGATGAGCGATATGATCGAGCTGTCCTTGATGAGCGAAATGAACTGATTGGCAAGCGGCGGAACGACCCTCTTCATCGCCTGCGGCAGCACGATGTAGCGCAGTTCCTGGATTCGGCTCATTCCGATTGATCGGGCCGCTTCCCGCTGTCCCCTAGGTATGGATTGTATGCCCGCGCGAACGATTTCCCCGACAAACGCACTCTCAAAGAGCGCGAGAACGATCACGCCAGATATGATCGAGGGAAAGCGGCGCATGTCGCCAAAGAAGAGTTCCCAAAGCCAGATGTCCTCTTGCCGCGCGATATTGCGTGACCAGCGCGCGAGGTCGAGTGCATCAATCAATTGCTGCGACAGGAAGAAAAAGAAAATGAAGACGACGACGACAGGAGGGATATTCCGCAGCAGTTCCAGGTACGTCCGCGCCAACATCCGAATGGTCAGGTTCTGCGAGCACCGCGCGACGCCGAGGACCGTGCCGAATATCAGCGCAAGGATGCTCGCGTAGATGCTGATCCGAATCGTGGCGGCAAGGCCCTGCAGGAGAATATTGGCGAAATACGCCTCTCGGCCCGTGTGGTAGCCGATGATGTAGCCAGGAATGAGCTCCCAGCGCCACTTGTAATTGAGCGTGCCTTCGATGGTGAACCAGATATACCCGAAGAACGCGACGAGCATCGCGACAATCAGGTAGTCAGGCCACCGCATCCTGTTGATGAACGAGCGCAATTTCCAGCGCCTGATTTTTCGTGGCCCGGAAGCCGTGGCTTCCGGGCCTGGTCTTGGTCTATTGGGCGACCTGGTCGGCCCATTCCTCGGTCGCGAACCAGTAGTTGTGGCGCGCTTCAAGCCAACCGCTGCGCCATTGCTGGGCGATCCAGTTGTTGAAGTAGTTAATTGCGTCCGGGTCTCCCTTTCGCAATGCAAAGCCTTCACCACGCGGGTCGAATAGTTCGCCTTCCACGACGACAAGCGTTTCCGGGTGCCTGCCCGCTTCACGGTTCGGCGTCGGTTGAGAGGCCATGGTCGCGTGGGCATTGCCGTTCAGCACTTCCTGGGCAGACGCGCCGTCCTCATCGAAAAGAAGAAGCTGCGCCTCGGGAAAGTTGTCGGCAATCACGACAGCCGGGGTTGCGCCGCGACGGGCCGTGAAGATCACGTCAGGCGAATTCAGGTCCTCCAGCGACATGCCGGCTGTCATTTCCTTGTTTGCAAGGATTGCGAGACCCGAGAACGCATACGGATTGGTGAAGTTCACCGTCAGGTTCCTCTGGGCCGTAACCGACATGCCCGAAATGATGACATCGAAGTTGCCGGAAACGAGGGCCGGGATGATTCCGTCCCAAGACGTCGGAACGAACTCGACTTCAACGCCCATGTCCTCCGCAAGCTGGCGGCCGACATCGAGTTCGAACCCGATCAAGTCACCGTTCTTGTCGCGCATCGACCAAGGCACGAACAGCGACAAGCCGATCCGAATCACGCCGTCTTGCTTGATCTGTTCGATCACGCTTTCCGAGGTCAGCGCCTGCGTGGCCTGCTGCGCCGCCACGGGCAACGCAAGGCCCACGGTCGCGGTCGCCGCCAAGGCATATCCGAGCATTCTGCGATTGAGTTTCATTTGGTATCCTCCTTGATTGAATGGTCTTCTCATTAGTTCATTTGCCGGTCAAGTCCGGGACTTTCCGGACGTTGATGGCATTCGGGCTTGGCCAGCCAGGAATCCATGGAAGCTGGCCAAAACCGATCCTTAGCCGGTACACGACACCGGACATCGACCTGAAAGCGGCCTGACCGTCGAACGCGCTCGGGATGATTTTCAACCGCATCATTGGTCAACCGTGTACTTTCGTTCGAGGAACGACACGCCTATTGACAGGATCAGGGTCACCACCATGTAGACCGCTGCCACGGTGAACCAGATCTCGAAGCTCATGTACGTGTCGGAAATGATGTTGCGCCCGATTGTCGTAAGCTCGGCCACGGCGATGACGCTAACAATTGCCGACGACTTGATGAGATGCACCACTTCGCCCGTCATCGGCGGCAGCATGAATCGGACGGACTGCGGCAAAATGATGTAGCGGTAGGCCTGCGTCGTGGACATCCCGATTGACTTCGCGGCTTCCCACTGCCCGATGGCAACCGCATTGATGCCTGCCCGGAAGATTTCGGATATCAGTGCGGAATGGAAGACGGCAAGCGTCAGGATGCTGGCAACGTAGCGGTCGAGCCCAAAGATCGGTCCCAGCACGTAGTAGAAGAGGTAGAGCAGCACCAGGAGCGGGATGTTGCGGATCAATTCGAGGAACCCGACGGCGACGGCAGATCCGACGACGAGACCTGACAGCCGCAGGAGTGCCACGACGAGTCCGAGAACCGTGGCAAGCGCGAACGACAGGATGGAGAGCTTGATGGTCGCCACCAGACCGATGGATATCTCGCCCCACTGAAATCCGTCGTCGGTAAAGCTGTACAGATACTGCGGGACACGGTACCACTGCCAGTTGTAGCCCATGTTCTGGGCCCCGACGAACGACCCATAAATGATCAGCCCGACAACGATGGCATAGATCGCGACGGCGACTGGAATGGAATTCAGCAGTTGCTGATGCACTGGCGGCTTTGGGATCGGAAGGCCGCGCAGGCTGGCTGTCCCGCTCGACGCCATCTCAATGCTCCAGGATCTGCGCCAGGAACATCCGGCAACGGTCGCTTGAAGGAGCCGTGAAAAACTGCTCGGGAGGCGCAACCTCGACGATCCGCCCCTCCTCCATGAACACCATCGTATCCGCCACCTTGCGTGCGAATCCCATCTCGTGCGTAACCACGACCATGGTCATGCCGGTTTCGGCAAGCTCGACCATGACGTCGAGCACTTCATTGATCATCTCGGGATCCAGCGCCGATGTCGGCTCGTCGAACAGCATGATCCGGGTTTCCATGCAAAGCGACCTGGCAATTGCCACGCGCTGCTGCTGGCCACCGGAAAGCTGGGCCGGGTACTTTTCCGCCTGCTCGGGAATGTGGACGCGATCCAGGTACTTGCGTGCAGTCTCTTCCGCCTGCCCCCGCGAGACCTTCCGGACCTTCATCGGTCCGATCATGAGGTTTTCGAGCACGGTGAGATGCGGAAAGAGGTTAAACTGCTGGAAGACCATGCCGACTTCCTGCCGCAGCTTTCGAACGTCCTTCGATCCTTCGAAGACCTCAATGCCGTCGACCACAAGAGTGCCAGAACTATGGTTTTCCAGCGCATTGAAGCAGCGAATCAACGTGGACTTTCCAGACCCCGAAGGTCCGCACACCACCACACGTTCACCCTGGCGAACCGAGATGCTGACATCCTTCAGGGCATGAAACTTCCCGTAGAACTTGTCGACGTTGCGAGCCTCGATGATCGGTTGGCTACTCATGCAATCCACCTGCCGCGACGGCTGACGCGCGTTCCATGGAACCATGGCAGCATTCGAGGATGCCTGGCAACGACTTTCGTCTGTTGCCGCCTTGAGCAGCCTTTCCATTGCAGCTGCGCGTCAAGGATCGCATGGATCCGAGACGCATTTCGCGCGACGTTCGCTCTGACCGCTGGCGGCGACAACGCAAAATTCGGCATCCCCCAATTCTTGCATTTCACTCAATAACGTTGCATGACGGTTTATGCAAGGAATAAGAAGAATCGTTCGAATGAAATTCGAATTCAGTCTGCCAGCCATCCAGAGGAGACACAATGTCGGCATGGATCAAGATGATCTCCGACGAGGACGCAGATGAGGTGCTCTCGGAAGCCCTGGAGCAGGCGCGGACCCCGCACGGAACCGTAGACAACGTCATGCGCGTCCATTCGCTCCGGCCGAACACCATGCGTGGTCACGTCACGCTTTATCACGCCTGCCTTCATGACGACGGCAACAGCATTCCGCAGTGGTTCCAGGAAGTAATGGGCTCATACGTGTCCACGCTGAACGATTGCGCCTACTCCTATGCAAATCACTGGACCAACGCGAAGCATCTCATCGGGGACGACGAGCGCGCCAACCGGATCGAACGGGCGCTCAAGGGCCGGCAACCCGAGATTCAGTTCAGCGGTCGTGAACTTGCGGCGCTCCGCTATGCCGAAATCCTGACCCTTCAACCCGGCGCAATCTCGGAAGACACCGTGCTCACGCTACGCGAAACGGGCTGGGATGACGGCGAGATCCTGGAGATGAACCAGATCATCTGCTACTTCAACTATGCCAACCGGCTGCTTAACGGGCTTGGCGTGACAACGGCCGGCGACGTGGTCGGCTATTACGCAGAAACGTAGCGGCGCGACATGGCATCCGAGAAGGCCGGCAAGCACATCGATGAAGCGATCGGGCAGTCACTGAAAGAGCTTCGGCGCGAACGCGGCCATTCCGCCAGGGCGCTGGCCAAGCTTTCCGGCGTATCCGCGGCCATGGTGAGCCGCATCGAGAACGGGCTGGTAAGCCCAAGCATTTCCACGCTCGCGGCGCTCGCCGAGGCACTGAGCGTTCCAATCGTGTCGCTGTTTCGAGAGGCGCGCACCGACCATACGGACTTCACCCTGGTGCACGCTGGCGAAGGCCTGAAATCCACCCGTCTCACCGAGGGGCATCGGCACGACTACGTGAATCTTGCCCTTCATGCGCGCAAGGATCTTCGCTTCCAGGCCCGCAGGGTGACGCTGACCCGGGATGGCGGCAAGCCACCGACCTATGTTGGCCATGGCGTCGTCTTCGTTCAAGTGCTTGCCGGCCGGGCAATCTACCGGTACGGCCAGCAGCACCTGACCCTGTCCGAAGGCGACAGCCTGAGCGTGGACGCCGAACTGAACCACGGATTCGTGGACGTCCTGACGCCGGAGTTCGTGTTTCTGACCGTCCAGGCGGAGCGCCCCTGAACGGCCATGCATGGCACGTGAACTCACCAGCGACCTGACCGACGGTCCGATCAGCGGTCACTTTCGGACGCTTGCCGTCCCTGCCGCGATAGGGATGCTGTTCAACACGCTCTACAACGTCGTGGACATGTTCTTCGCCGGCCTGTTGTCGACCAGTGCGCAAGCCGGCATCTCGCTGGGATATCAGGCCTTCTACATCGCGCTGTCCATCGGCTTCGGCCTCGGCGCCGCAATGGGTGCCATCGTCGGAAACGCTCTCGGGGCGAAGGACCGGCGCGCCGCCCGACGGCATTCGGCACAAGGCGTCACGTTCGGCGCCATCGCCGCCCTAGTCCTTGTGGTGATCGGATCATGGTACGGCCCGGCGCTCGTGCAGCTTGTGTCCGAGCCCGGGCCCTATCGCGACGCCGGGACGCGGTACTATTTGCTTCTTTCCCTGGCACTGCCCAGCTTCATGATCGCCTATGCCTGCAACGGGGCATTGCAGGCGCACGGCGACGGGCGGTCCATGCAGCATGCGCTGATGGCCGCGTTCTTTGCCAACATAGCCCTCAATCCGCTGCTGATATTCGGCCTTCCCGGCTTTTGGAGCGGAATAGGCTTCGACGGCCTCGCGGTGTCCACGGTCATCAGCCAAACCGGCGTAATGATCTATCTGCTGTGGAAGCTGCTGAGGCTTGCAACGCTGTCTCGGGTACGGTCCCGACATTTCTCGCCCCGAGTTCCCGAGCTTCGGGAAATCTTCCTACAGACATTCCCGACCGCTTTCGCGCTCATGATCATGATGCTGTCGGGATTCGTGGTACAGTTCGTTCTAAAGGGCTTCGGAGAGCACGCGATTGCCGGCTTCGGCATTGCCATCAGGCTCGAACAGATCCTGTTCCTCCCGGTTCTCGGAGTGACCGGGGCACTGCTCCCTATCGCGGCCCAGGCGTTCGGGGCCCGCGACCATGATCGTGTGCGAGCGGCCCTCTTCTATTGCTGGAAGGTCGGATTTATCATGACTGTCGGAGCGTTGCCGATCATCTGGATTCTGGGACGCCCTGTGCTCGAACGGTTCACCCAGGATCCTGACGTGATCCGGGTCGGTCTCGCATACCTCCGGGTCGAAAGCCTGATCCTGCCGGCCTACATGATGCACTTCGCGATCAACTCTTTCCTGCAGGCACTCAAGCGCCCGATCTGGAGCGTCTGGATCAGCCTCTACAGGCAGGCCTTCGGCATTGCATTCTTTGTCTGGCTGTTTGTCGGCGTGTTTCGGTTCAGCGAAATAGGCGTCTGGTTCGGAGTCGCTGCCGCGGTCACGACCGGATTGATGATCTCGATGGTCATCGCGTCGCGGGTGGCATCGGAGAGCATTGGCGGCCTCTGGCGGGCATCGGCGCGTCGCGGCACCTGACCTATTCCCTGCCGTTGAGCGCATCCTCGAACGTCTTTCGTGCCTCGGCACTGTGGATGTAGGCGTAGTTCCTCGGGTACGGCTCGCCGGGCCTTGTCTCGAGGCTGACCATTTGCGGACCGGCATGTTCAAGAATGCGAGGCACCGCGCTGGCAAACTCCTCAAGTTCGTCAAACGAATGCGACATGGCGTATCCCGCGGCCGCGGCAAATCCGGCGAAATCGACGTTCTCGGCGTTCGGGATCGGCTGGTCGCCATTCACTTCGTAGACGCGGTTCGCAAACACGAAATGGTAGAAATTGGTGACGCCGGCACCGGCGACAGTGACGAGCGCTCCCAGATTCATGAGCAGCGAGCCATCACCGTCAAACACGAACACCCGTCGCTCCGGGTTGACCAGCGCGAGGCCCAATCCGTGCGACGCCGCCTGCCCCATTGCTCCGACGGCCACGTAGTTCAGCGCCCTGGGATTGATCTCCAACCAGTCGAAATTCGTTTGGTACACGGCAACAACGATGTCGTCATCGCGCACGAGCGGCACGAGAGTACGAAGCGCTTCATCACGCCTGATGGTCACGGCGCCACCGGTGCGCGGCCAATCAGGAATACATGCGGCCGCGAATTCGCATATGCTTCGTCAATCAAGTGAACGATGCTCTCTACGTCCCCGGGCTCTTCGATCGGAGAATGCGAAATCCCCATCGCGCGGAGCACCGGCTCGACAATCCTCACACCGTAGGCCGCGGACTTGCTTGCAGGCAGATGAGGCTCCTTCTCCAAGAGACCGACCAGCATGACGACCGGCCTTTGGTAGTCGATGCCGATCGCACGGATGGCGTTGAGGGAGTCCATGAGTCCGGTCTGCTGCATCAACAGTACCGCTCGTGTTCCGTTGCAGGACATCGCGGCACAAATCGAGACGCCCTCGTCCTCCTTGCACACCCGTGTGAGGCGAATGGCCGGGTCGCGCGATATCGGCCAAAGCAGCCCGTCGCTCGTGACAATGTCGGGCAGTGCAACGACCTCTCCAACCCCGCTCTCCTTGAGGAGTTCAATGATGCGAGCGCCCGAGGGGTGAGCTGTCTGGCCTAGCGTCCTTGCCGGAGTGGCCTCGGTCATCATGTTACCTCCTTCAGGTGGCTTTCGAGCGCCCGAGACGTTGCATCCAGTTCGTGCCGCAAGCCAATCGAGACCCTGAAGCAATCGGCATATGCAGGTGCATTCATTCGCCGGACCCGTATCCCCTTCTCGCCCAGAGCCAGAACCGCAGCTTCCGACTGAACCGCCCCAGGCATCCTGACGAGGACGAAATTGGTCTGCGACGGAACGTAGTCCACTCCAAGGCTGACCAACCGGTCGCAGAATCCCTCCAACAGAGCACGGTTCTCCTGACGGACAAACGCGACATGCGCCTGATCTTCTAGCGCCGCCATTGCCGCCGCAACGGAGGGCTTTGCCATGGGGAAGGTCAAGGCAATCCGCCGCACGGCGTCGATCACGTCCCTGGGACCATGGGCCCAACCCACGCGTGCTCCGGCAAGTCCGTAGATCTTGGAAAACGTTCGACAGACAACCACGTTCGCCGATCGCGTGACAAGGTCGTGTCCGGGATCGTAATCGCCGGCCCAGGCATATTCGGCGTACGCGCAATCCAGTAGCAGGAGAACGTCGTCGGGGATTGCGGCGTGCAGGCGCTCGACCTCTGCTTTCGGAAGATAGGTGCCGGCAGGATTTTCCGGATTGGCGACGTAAACCACCCGTGTTCGCTCGGTGAGAGCGGCGATCATGCCGTCGACGGACGGCGTCAGCTCGTCATCTTCGACCGAAACAACCTCGCCTCCGTTTGCATGTGCATAGTTTGGGACCTTCAGATATCCGTTCGCGGACCGGACAAGTTGATCCCCCTGCCCGAGATACGCACGGAACAGTCGCGCAAGGAGGTCGTCCGCCCCCTGCCCGACGACTATCCTGTCCGAATCAAGCCCATGAAATCCGGCAATTTCGCGGACCAGCGCGACATCGACTCCTTCCGGGTATCGCTCGATCCCAGACACGGATGCGCGAGCGGCGTCCCTGGCATGCCGACTCGGACCAAAGACGCTCTCATTGGAGTTCAGCAAGGCCCAGGCGGGCGGCAGTTCGTCTGCAGCCGACCCCAGCATATGCGGCTTGATCCGATCAATCCCCGGCTTTGCCTTCGGTCCCGCTATCATCACCTCCCGATTCGATGTCTCCAGCCACATGCCTGGACAGGTATGGTCATTACCCTCATCACATTTTAGGATAAACGACAAAGCAACTACTCGGCGAAAGGAACCGTTTTGGCAGCCACCAGGGTTTCGACGTCCGTCGACCTCGACAAGCCTGGTCGCCACGTCGGCGAAATTCGTCTTCGCTGGTCCGACAATTCCAACCCGCTGGGACATCATCCGATCCCGGTCATTTCGCTAAGGAACGGCTCTGGCCCTGTCGCCTTGCTCATTGGCGGCACCCATGGCGACGAATTCGAGGGACCGGCCGCCCTCATGCGCCTGGCACAGGGTCTCGATCCGGCGGTCCTCGCTGGACAGGTCATTCTGGTTCCCGCCTTGAACGCTCCGGCGTTCGCCGAGGCCTCCCGCGTCAGTCCGCTTGACGGCGCGAATCTCAACCGGGCGTTTCCTGGCGATCCAAACGGCGGTCCGACGGCCATGATCGCCGACTTCGTGGAAACCGAATTGCTTCCCCGCGCCGACGCCGTTGTCGACTTGCACTCGGGCGGCAAGGCATCCTTCTTCCAACCCTGCACGCTGGTCACGCACTGCGCCGACAGCGCGCTATACGAGGCGAATCTAGCCTTGGCCCGCGCGTTCGGCCTTCCGCTGATCTGGCGACTGGGCGACCAGAATGACGACCGGTCCCTCAACGCTGCCGCGGAACGTCAGAACGTTACCATGATTGCCACGGAACTTGGAGGCGGCGGCGGCACGGATCCCGAAATCACGGGGCATGCGGAAACCGGCCTCCTTCGCATGCTCCGGAACATGGGGATCATCGCTGGAGAGGCAGAGCCGAGACACGCCAGAATCGTTGAAACTGCGTCACCTGCCTCATCGCTCTACGCTACAAGCGATGGCGTATTCGACAGGGCCGCGGCTGCGGGGCAAGAAGCGAAATCCGGTGCTCTGGCTGGCAGGCTTCACCACGTATTCGAGCCAGAAAGGCCTTCAAGAGACATGAAGTTCCGGTCTGACGGATTCATCCTGGCGCATACCTGCCGTGGCCTTGTAAGGCGGGGGGAATTGCTGCATCTCGTTGCACAGGACGTGACTTGAAGATGCAGCCGTTTGCCATGCCACCTATTCTCAATTATCGGCTCGGATATCTCCATCCGACTGGCTTGCAGTTCAAATGACAGATCTCTTTGCAGCACCGAAAGGCAACTTTCGCGGACACGCCCAGCAGTCCGTCTGGGCGGAGACGCCTGATCCGGAATTGACGGAAGTTGGCCCGGGAACACCCTGCGGCGAATACCTTCGTCGCTACTGGCTGCCCGTTGCGATGACGGATCAGGTTGGGGACCTTCCCTGCCGAATCAGGATCATGGGCGAGGACCTGGTGCTGTTTCGAGAGAAGGGCGAAGGCAGGCTCGGCCTCACGCACCTGCATTGCTGCCACCGGAACATGAGCCTTGAATTCGGGATCGTCGAAGAGGGCGGCATTCGCTGTTCCTATCATGGCTGGAAGTACGGACTCGATGGAACAATCCTTGAGACACCCTGCGAACCTCCTGCCAGCCAGGTCAGGACGCGCGCTTGTCTGGGTGCATACCCGGTCATTGAGTCCAAAGGGCTCGCATTCGCCTACATGGGGCCACCGGAGGAACAGCCCCCGTTTCCCGTAATGGACACGTTCGACGAGGCAGGCGACGAAATGCTGCCTTACCTCATCGAGTCACCGTGCAACTGGCTTCAGGTGATGGAAAATGCGTGGGACCCGTTCCACGTCGTGTATCTTCACACGCTCGCGGTGCGGAGCCAGTTCATCGACGCTTTCGCAGAAATGCCAATGATCGAGTTCCACGAAAGCCGGACCGGCGATTTCTACACCAACGTCCGGCGCGTGGACGACATTGTCTGGATCCGGTGCCATGATCACATGCTGCCAAGCTTCACGCAAAACGGCGGGCACTTTCCGGTGCCGGACAAGCCCCGATATTTCGGACGCTGTGGACTCAGCCGCTGGATAACCCCTGTGGACGACACGCACACGCTGGTGATCGCCTGGCGCCACTTCCGCGACGGCGATGACCCCCGGGGCTTGACCGACAAGTCAAAGGTCGGGTTTGGGACGACCGACTTCTATGGCCAGGGGCCGGACCGCTCCTACGAACAGCGCCAGCGCGACCCTGGCGACTATGACGCGTGGGTCAGCCAAGGGCCGAAGAACATTCACGCGCGGGAGAACATGGGCTTCACGGACAGGGGCGTGGCAAAGGCCCGACGCCTTCTGCGGAACACCATCCGTTCCGTTGCCGCCGGGAACCCTGCACCGCAACCAACAGACGGTCTCAACGGCGCAATCCCGACCTATGGAGGCGACACGATGCTCAGAATCCCCGTACAAGAAGGTCGCGATGACGGCGCGGTTCTCAAGGAAATCTCGATCGACGTGGCGGAAATCTACAAGTCCGGGGACCACCTGCAGGGGGACGCGAGAAACGAGTTCATCCGGTCGCGTCTCAAGGAATACGAGGCAAGCTGGCAATGACGCGCGTTTCCATCAATCCTGGCCGCGTCGACTGGTCTGGCGAGAATCCGGGAATTTACCTGAAGTCCGACCCCTCCGCCGAAACGTATGATGTCCTGTCCCTGTTCTTTCGCGTTGTCCTGTCCCCCTTCGGTCGCGGACATGCAGGGCTGGTCCTTGGCCAGCCTGACCGTGATGCCGGCTGGCCCGATGCACCCAATTTCATCATGACCGACAATCAGCACATGATGCGCTGGATCGTGGATGGCTGGGTGTCGAAGATGCCAACCTTCGTCGGCAAGTCCGGGCTGCAGTCCATGACCTGGCTTGATTGCGACAGCGTCGAAAGGCGTCCGGGCGACCTGCAGACCAGTTACTCGGAAACCGTTCGCGGATCCGGTGTCACGCTTGAAATGATCTGGCGCGACATGGGTCCGCCTCTGCCCGTCGAGGTCACGAAGGACAATTCGGCCACCAAGGTCCACGAGATGTATTCCGTGTTTCTCGAAGCGAGATCTGCGGAGGTGCGCGTAAACGGGACATCGCTCCCCGGCCAGGTTGCCGAGCGGCAGTTCTTTGGCCGCGCGATGTCGACCGCCTTCCTCGCGTTTTCCGAAACCTGGGTAACGCCAACGGAGGAGACCTGATGCCGCTAAGCATGCCGATCACGCCTGGAACGGTCGACTGGACCGGCGAGAACCCCGGCATTCTCCTGAAGGATGCCAGCGGGGCATTCACCGCCATGGCGCTCTTTTTTCGGGTGGCCTGGTCTCCGGCTGGACAGGGCCAGGTTCTCTGGCTTTATGGCTCTCCCGGATCAAGGGCTGGCACGCCCGCGGCCCCGAATGTCGTTTTGGCCGACAACATCGAACTCGCCACCTACCTTAAGTCTAACTTTGTCGGCCGTCTCGGCGCCTTCCGCGACGTGCCGGCATTCGAGGGCATGGCACCACGACTTGCTCAGGTCGTGCGGAGTTCCGGTGACCCGATGAGCCACCGATATGCAGAGACAATTGTCGGCGAGGGACTGTCCATCGAACTGGTTTGGGAGGACCTGGAACCGCCAAGGGCGCTGGAACTCACGCCAGACCAGGTCGGCACCGGCGCTCACACCATGTTCACGCTTCTCGTTCCCGCAAGAAGCGCGCAGATCATCGTCAATGGCCACCCCCTGCCGGGCCAGCTAGGCACGCGCGTTCAGGCCGGTTTCGAGACGACGACCGCGTTTCTCTATTTCAGCGAGACGTGGGTGATCCCGCCGGGCGCCGAATGACGCATCAACAAGCCGACAGGCTGGCGTTCGACCGGGCCATGGTCACGCAACCGGTCTGGAACAGGTTCGATCTGGCACGAGATGTGACCGACATCGCGGACAACGTCCTGCTCCACGCGGGGCCCCCCTTCCCAGGCCCGGGCGCGATCACCCGGCCCATTCTGAATTCAGCATGCGTCGCAGCCGTTTACGAAGGGCTCGCGCCTAGCCTTGACGCGGCTGAGGACATGATTTCGTCTGAAGAGATTCTCCTGAAACCGGCGCAGGACGCAAACGTCGTTACGCCGCTTGCTGCCGTGGTCAGTGGCTCAATGCCGCTGCATTCCGTCTACGACGCGTGGCGAGGGCAGCACCGCACGTTTGCTCCGATCAACGGCGGGAGTCGGCCCTCCCTTCGCCTTGGCCTGAAATCGCGAGCCGTGCTAGATCACGTCAAGTGGCTCAACACCCGCTGCCTCGACGTGCTTCAAGGAGGCCTGGCAGAAGGGATCGCCCTCGTGCCACTGGCCGTCGAAGGGCTCAAGGGCGGCGATGACTGCCACGGCAGGACACCTGTCGCGGGCGCTGCAGTTGTCCAGGAATTGATCGACCGTTCGCCGAACGGCATCGGCGATGACGAGGTCCTGGATTTTCTCAAGGGCTCGCCCAGCATCTTCCTCAACCTCTGGATGGCGGCTACCAAACTGATGATGATCCGGGCGGAGGGCGTCCAAGGGTCCGGTTTTGTCACCGCGGCCGGCGGCAACGGACGCGATGTCGGCATACAGGTCTCCGCAGTCCCCGGGCGCTGGTACACCTTCCCTGCCACGCCGCCTGAGGGCGCGTTCGACGTTGACCTGCCGCCGTCCCGTGCGTTGGGTGCCATCGGCGACAGCGCCGTCGTCGATGCATTCGGCCTGGGCGCGATGGCGAAGATGGGCAATGAGCCGCCGACCTCGCACGGATCAGTTCACGGAATGTCGGTCGGAGAGCACCCCTATTTCAAGGCCACAGGCCTGAAACTGGGCATTTCTGCGTTGGCCGTCTCCGAATGTGGACGGGCGCCGCAGGTCAGCCTTGGAATCCTTGATCGTGAAGGGGAACTGGGACGCCTTGGCGGTGGACTATATCAAATGCCGAATTTGCCATTCGAACAAGCCGCAGAGGATGTGCTTGCGAGTCAGCAATCATCTTCTTGCTGACGAGTTGAGCACAAGCGACGCGCGGCTCAACTGCCTATGCAGTCGGCGCTGCGAAGGGACCGTGTCCTCTGCCGCAAGAGCCGATGTGATTTCGATAATTCTCAAGCGGGCCAGGCTGGGTTCGGTGTCCACGAAAATACTGGCTGCGAGGCGAACGTGACTTGGCGAGAGTAACGTCCCCGAACGTGCTCAAGCCTGTGTTGCTTGCTCCGGAGCGAGCCGAAATCCCGGGTAGGCGAAGGCACCATTGATGGTCTCGCAATCGGCTTCCGTGACGCCAGCGCGACGGGCGATTGCATACCAGCTGGCCTTGACCTGGCTTTCCATCGCATCGATGACTGCGGCGGCTTCCTCCGTCTCGAGATGGAAGCGGGCACATTGCGAGAGCATGTTCTGCGCATTGGCGTAGCGGCCCATGTCACCACAGGTCATGGCGAGGTCACGGCGCTCAAGGCTCACCGGCATCGAAGGCGTCAGGTCGTAGGCCGGGGAGAGCTTCCAGTCGGCGTCTCTCGCAACTGCAGCATTGTTGCGCGGGTGATCGTCGGTGTTCGAGATTAGCGCGTTGAAGACCATGCGTCGGAATAGCTCGGCCGCATCGTCCTTGGGTTGCGCCGAGATGCGGCGCATCTCTTCGACCAGCATCAGGTAAGACCAGCGGTCCCTGTGCTGGTGGATGTCCTCGGTCCGCAGCATCGTGAGCCCGCTCATCATCCGGGCGCGCAGATAGCCGTGACTTGTACTTTCCCGGTCAAACCGCTTCACGAGCAGCACGTCGCGGCCTGCGACATTTTCGATTCGGCTTTGCGCGGTGTGTACGTCGCAGGCGCTGGCAAGCTGAAGCATCGCGTGCTCAACCCGCGCGTGGTTCCACTTGTCATCTTCGCGATTGAACTTTGCGAGCCAAAGCCCGTCCGAATCCTCGACAATGGCCTTCGGACGCGCACCTCCCATCGAGGTGCCGATCAACACGAGATCTGCGACCTGTCCGGCCTCTGGGCCGTCCGGGACGTCTTCTCCGGATATGATGGCATCGGCAAGCGTGATCAGCCTCGCAAGATCGAGCGTCTGGTTGAATTTTTTTAGCGGTGCCGGTGGATTCGGACCAATGCCAAACCCAAGCGCACCGGCGCGGTCATCGGGCCCGTAGAGCAGATAGTCGATCTCGCCGAGTTGCGGCATTCCAGCATGTTTTTCGATGACGCGGCGGCCCCAATGGTCAGGACCGGCGTCGCGCAGTGCGCCGAACATGCCTTTGAGCGCCGTCGTGCGGTATGTCGTGTCGGTCAGCTTGAGATCAATCGGGTCGATCGGGACCGCATCTGCATTGGCAAGGTAGTTCCGGCCGTAGACAAAGCGACCGATCGGAACGCCTCCACGGTCCGGTTCGAGCACGAAACGACCCGCGGTCACGAATGTGCTCGTGCCGGGCAGCGTGACATAGACAAAACACTCTGTGGCACCAGGATCAGAAGTCATTGTCGAGACCCTTGCCGCTGCGCGCGCGCTCCCTGCCGGAAAGTTGATCAAAGGCAAGACCCTCTCTGTCAGTCAGCGGGTCGGCAAGCGCGCCGAACGGGTGCAGCAGATCGTAGGTCCAAAGCAGCGCGGCGTATGCCGCGATGCCGGTGCTAAGCTTGCCCTTTTCCGCGTCCATGACAGCACGCGGGCCAGTGCCGATCTTGGCCGCAACCTCATTGATCGTCAGGTTACGGCGCAGGCGCGCGGTGCGCAGGTTCCGGCCCAGACGTGTGATCGCCTGTTCGACCTCGTAGGGCGGCGCAGTTGTGAGAAGGTTTTTTGCCGTCATGTGCCCTTAAGATTTTCTTAACGTGCTTATTGTGCTCTTAAGAGCATGACAGAAATATTCTCATTGTCAAGCTTGATGCTCTTAAGGACACCGTAGATCCTATAAGATGCTCTAAATAGCAAAAGAAGGGCAACATTCGTCGTCCAAACCCTGAATGCATATAGAGTGCCCGCCCTCTTCGAACGGCTCGGAATGCCCCTTGAAGCAAGTGGCATTGACTTGAAGAATTGACGCTGTTGCATTGATAAGGCGCGGAAATTCTCGGACCAAAGGGTTAATTTTGGGGCTGTACGGCGCTGTTTCAACTTGCTGCGGCGACGCTTCCCTTTCGCGACCAATTGATGATTGCCTGCCCATGGCCGCTGTCTGGCCTATTTCTCTGCCAGCAGGCAGCGCCGCCGCCCGCCGTATGCGATGCGGTTTTGAAGATGACAGGCGTCGCAGGGTGTTCTGGAGATTGAATGTCGGAACCCAGAGTTGTGGCTGGCGGGCGAGGATCCCTGCAAATTGCCGCTAGCGGATTTTGGTGCCATGAATGCAAGACGGCGGCATCTTGCCGCCATGGTCATCGAGCGAGGGGCTAGATTTGCATGGTTGTCGCAATTTTCCTGATCCTTGGCGTGGCACTGGGTCTTCGTGCCGCACGCAAGCGACGTGGCGCTTTGATCGACATGCTCAGGTATGCAGTTGTCCATGGCATCGCGTTCACCCTGCTCGGCGTGTTCCTGTCCCTTGGCATCGGCAGTGTCTGGCAATGACGCATCCGAGAGCCGATGACAGCTCGGGCGGGACCCTGATACACCGCCATGAAGTCCCGGAATCTGCACAGGAGGTCACGCCAGCCCGGTGAGTCAGTTCTTGGAACACGCTCCATGGCATCCCATATTCCTGTCATGCTTAAATTTGCGCCCATAGCTCTCGCGATTCTCTACGCGCTGATCATGTACAAGTTCTCGGCCTGGAAAACCTCGGCCGAACTGAATGCGAATTCGTCTGAACTGGTCGACCCCGAACTCAAGAGGCTTACTGATCGCATGGCGAAAGCTCTGGAGCTGCCTCGTATCCGGGTGCATCTCTATGAAGTCGAGCCGGTGAACGGGCTTGCAGCTCCGGACGGGCGCATCTTCCTGACCCGCGGATTCTACCAGAAGTACCGCAGCGGAGAGATTGCCACGGAGGAACTGGCATCGGTCATTGCTCACGAACTCGGTCATGTGGCGCTTGGCCACGCGCGCAGAAGAATGATCGATTTCTCAGGTCAAAACGCGCTTCGCACGGCGCTCATGATGGTTCTTGGCCGCTTCCTGCCAGGATTCGGCGTGATGATTGCCAATGTCCTCACCACTGTGCTTGCTGCACGGCTTTCGCGTTCGGACGAATACGAGGCAGACGCCTACGCTTCGGCCTTGCTGATAAAGGCAGGGATCGGAACTGAACCGCAAAAGTCACTGTTCAAGAAGCTCGAAAAGCTGACCGGCGCGCGAGGCGCTGCGGTGCCTGCATGGCTGCTCAGCCACCCCAAGACGGACGACCGGATCGCGGCCATCGAAAAGCTTGAAGCCGGCTGGACGGATGCTTCCCGTCAGTGAGCCGATGTGCATATCGGCATGGTCAGGCCACAAGCACGCACGCAACTGAACTACGACTGCGGTCCGGTCGATTCAGCGCCGGGCGAGACGGGCAAAGAAGGACTTCACAACATCCGCGCGAAGCTTGCGGGCCTTGAGTTCGATTCTCTGAATTTCGTCGGATGAGTTCATGGTGATCATTTGGCACTCCATTGTCTGTCGTGCCTCACATAGGCGACAACGACACATCTTGAAGCTTGGCCTGCTGCATGCCAGTCATGCGGAAACTGCATTCCTCGCGCCGGAGCATCTGAGCATTGAAGTTATTGTCATCAACCTTTGCACCCAGTCCTGATCGATCTCAGCATGACAGCGTCGCTGAGGGCTGTTGGAACCAGTCCCTTGCTTGGAGACCGAGGCTGTTCGGATACGTCCCTTCGCGAGTCCTCGATTCCTTGAGGCTCCCACTAGCGTCGATCTGGAAGGTGCGCGCGAATGCGTGCATTGGTTGCGGGCGCGCGCAATGAACCTGCAGGAAGGCTGCCGCGAGACGTCCAGGATTTGCCAGCTTGCACCCGTCATTTCGGTCTTGACCGTCCACGACGCCGGAAAGGCCAACCCGCTGGCCAAGGCTCTGGTCAATGGCGGACTGCCCGTACTGGAAGTGACCCTCAGGACGCCGGCCGCCCTTGACGCAATTCGTGCCATGACCAAGGTCAAGGGAAGCGTCGTCGGAGCCGGGACGGTGCTCACGCCTGTGGACATTCGCGAAGCGAAAGCCGCAGGGGCGACATTTGGTGTTTCGCCAGGAGCGACGGAACGGCTTCTAGGTGCCGCCGAAATTGAAGGATTTCCAATCATTCCGGGGTCTGCCACGGCCACCGAGGCAATGCGTTTGCTGGAAAGGGGCTACACGGTCCAGAAGTTCTTCCCGGCGGAGGCATCGGGCGGAGCGTCGGCGCTGAAGTCGCTTGCCGCCCCTCTGCCCCAGGTCAAGTTCTGCCCGACAGGCGGCATCAACATGGACAATGTCGGAAACTACCTCGCACTTGAGAACACGATCTGTGTCGGCGGATCCTGGGTGGCGCCAGACGACTTTGTGTCCAGCGGCCGATGGAAAGAAATCGAGGCCTTGGCCCGGAAGGCCGCCAGTCTTGGCGGTTGATCGATGGGAAATGGAACAGGAATTCATCCTGTCCGGACGCCGAATGATGTCCGTCACGATCCGAAACCAGAAAGGACGATGATGTCTGCCACCCAAGAGAAGACGACCAGGAGTTCGAGCCCGACCGACGATGCGACTGCCAAAGCCGTCTTCTCGAATGAGAGAACGGTGCAGGTGCCCAAGATCACATTGCCTGTGTCCCTCAGACCCAACACCCGCTTGAAGATGGACGGTTTGGAATTCCTGTCGCTGCTCCCAGAGAGCGCCATTCCCGTCGCCTTCCTTGATCCGCAGTACCGAGGCGTTCTGGACAAGCTCGCCTATGGCAACGAGGGGAAGTCGCGCGGAATGCGACGCAGTGCCATGGCACAAATGTCTGATGCGCTGATTGGCGATTTTGTGCGAGGCATTGACCGCGTGCTGGTTCCGTCCGGACATCTGTTTCTTTGGGTGGACAAGTTTCACCTGTGCCAAGGCGTGCGTCCTTGGCTGGAAGGCACGAGCCTTGAAATCGTCGACCTGATGACATGGGACAAGGGAACCTTCGGCATGGGGTACCGCACCAGACGTCGTGCGGAACATTGCATCGTCCTGCAAAGGCGGCCCGTCAGGGCAAAGGGCGTGTGGAAAGTCCACAACATTACGGACGTCGTTCTGGAAAAGGTGTCGAAACGCGAGCATCCGCATGCCAAGCCGGTCGAACTGCAGGGGCGCTTGATTTCTGCGGTGAGCAGCGAGGGGGACTTTGTCATTGATCCCGCAGCCGGATCATTTTCCGTTCTTGACGCAGCACTGCAACACAACCGCAATTTCCTGGGCTGCGACTTGAACGGTTGACGGCATGACGGGCATGCCGAATCCGAGACAGTAGCTGACCCGAAGACCAAGGCACCCTTCCAAGTTGGTCTTCCGCTTCACCAGTCGCTGGGGCAAAGTCCTTTCAAGAGCGTTTCGGCAAGCGCCTTATTGCAAGTTCTGTTGCTGCCGACCTATGGCGGGGTCTGGGCATCAAGCTTTCGGCATTTGAAGCACACAGTATCGAATTTTGACATGCATGGAGAGATCGATAGCCGCGCTCGACATCAACCATCGCTCGGCAACCTAATTTTCCCGTCGGTCGTCACTCGGATGGAGCGCAACATCGTGATCAACGCAACAAAAACTGACTTCCGCATGATCAAGGTCGGCTTCGAAACGCCGATCTGCTGTGACGAGAGGCTATGTGGTCTGCGTCCAGACCCATGACAAAGATTCCATGCGGCACATGTCAGTGATTCACTGGCGAGTTCCGAGTGTTCATGCCACTCCTGCGAGGCATCATGTGCTTTTGTTCGATAGATGCGGCCATAGAATTCAATCACGAAATGTGACTAAGCGATACGGCATCTTAATGGCTAATGGATGCCGTCTTCAAGAACGCCGTCCGCTGACATCTGCGCGTACAGCAGACCTTCGCGCAATCCACGGTCCGCAACGGTCAGACGGTCGGTTGGCCATATCCGGAGCAAGGCCTGCAGGATGGCAGCGCCAGACATGATCAATGCATGTCGGTCGTGCCCGATGCGTGGATCCGCGCGACGACCTTGTGGCCCCAGTTCAAGATACTTGTTGATAACTTTGTCGATCTGATCGGAAGTCATTCTGAGGCCATCCACCTTCGTTCGGTCATACCTGGCAAGTCCAAGGTGACTCGCGGCCACTGTGGTCACCGTCCCGGATGTGCCGACGATCTGGAAACCCTCGCGCGTCTGTTCCGCCTCATATGGCGAAAATTCCGCGAGGCATTCTTCAAAGCAACAGCTCATCAAGGCAAATCGAGCTGCATCGTCGTCAACGTCGACAAACTGGTCGCGAAGCGTCGAAACACCCAGCGGCACGGATATCCAGTCGACCACATGGGCCGTCGGAAATGGAGACGATGAGTCTGGCGGAAATCCTGTCTTGAGGCGCATGATTGATCGAGGCCTCTCGATCTTATGTACGCGGCTGAGGTCAATCCAGACCAGTTCGGTTGAGCCGCCGCCGATATCGACAACCAGCAGTTGCTCGGTTTTGGACGAAACAAGGGGCGCGCAGGAAATCACTGCCAAGCGCGCTTCCTCTTCGGGAGCAATCACTTCCAGTTCAAAGCCGGTCTCGCGGGCTACTGTCTTGAGAAAAGACTTTCCGTTCCTTGCCCGACGACAGGCTTCGGTAGCAACCAGCCGCATGCGCTTGACGCCGTGCCTGTCGAGCTTCGCGCGGCAGACCTTCAGCGCATTCAACGTTCTACGCATTGCTTGGCGAGAAAGAAAGCCACTGGCTTCAAGGCCCTGCCCCAATTGAACGCTCTTGGAAAAGCTGTCGACGACATGAAACTGACTGCCCTTCGGCTGAGCAATCAGCATGCGACACGAATTGGTGCCGAGATCCAGTGCCATGTACAAATCGGCCGGATCCGGCAGCTCCGGCATGGCACCATCAACCTCGATCGGGAACGGCGCAACACCGGCACGACTCTTGGGCGGCATCTCGCCCTCCAAACTCTGGTTGTGGCAAGCTTAAGGGATTGAGTGCCGCCCACACAAGCAATCTGTCGAACCTGTGCGCAACGTGGTCGTCACGGTACAGGTGGTTTGGCGACTTCCCAGAGTTCCGAACCACCTTCGCGGCCTACGCTTGCCCTGCAATCCGTGCCAATGATCACTCGTTGGGTGCAACTGACGATTGTGACTGATGCAATGCACTTGGCATTCAATCCTTACGTTGAACAAGTGTCTCCACTACGCCTGCTTGTTTGCGAACCGCTTTCAGATGCAACTTCATGAACGAAACGCGAGACAACGGTCAGAATCGACATTCACGTCGGTATCGGCGGCAATCCAATGATGAAGGCGCGCTGCAGACCTCTTGAAGAATTGACGTTGCATGAAGCACGACTCCCGGAAACTGGGAATTGCGGAGCCCTCCAACCATCTCCCGGATCAGCCTCCAGGTGAGAATTCGAACGCGATCCGGCAATGGTCGCTCGGACCCCACTCCCCCGGCTCGTTGAGGGCCCGCACCGTCAGCGCATCGGCAAGTTCCGCAGAGGCGAAGACGTAGTCAAGCTGGCGCGTTGCCGTCTCAGGTGACCGACCGGGGGAATAATGTGTGGGAACATTCCTGCTGTCGCGCGGCAACTCGTCCGGCCAGGGATCGGCCTGCCTGCCGTTCGGGTATTCCGGCCCGACGCAGGGCAGGCCCAAGGCATCCATCCTGTCGAACACGGTCTTGTGGCGCATGGCCCAGTATTCGTCGCCACATTCTCCATAGCCCCGCAGGATGTTCATGTCGCCAGCCGCCAGGATGCGATGCCCTGCCCGCTTCGCGATGAAGGTGGACAGGTCGGAAACGACATGGTGAGCCGAAACGTCCGCGAAGATGCGCTTGTCTGCCGAGGCATGCGTGCTCACCCATGGGGCATACATCGAGATGGCGATCAGGGGATCGCCTGAGGACGGCGTGACGACCGCCGCGGCGAGCGTTCCAGGCCAGCTGGCCACCAGTTCCCTGCTTTCTGCCACTTCGAGCCGCTTCGCTTCGATCCGATCGAGCTCAATGCGGTTGGACAACTTGACGATCGCGGTCCTGTACCGAGTCCTTGCACCAACAATCATGGTCTCCCATGGCGCGCCATCGACCTCGATCGCGGGATCGGCTTGAATCCTTTCCGCGACATCCGCAGGGGGCTCGCTCGCTTCCTGCAACAGCGCCAAGTCGATATCCATGTCAAGCAGGCGTCGCCAGGGTTGGGGCCGGCGACCAATATTCCAGGAGATGACTTTCATGGTAATTCGCACCTCACGATAACCGTGCACTGTCAGGACCGTCCTTAGCGGCTTCCAAGGCTCTTGCCACCGCACTCACTACAAGGTTTCAGGCCAGCAGAGGACGCGTGTTTACCTGGCTACCTGCGCTAACCCGAAATTTCGGACCCAGCGGACTACCGAGCGGACAGGCGGAGATCGCGGCGTCTACGGTTAGTCCTGAATGGGCGGATGTGGCACTCCTGCATCCGCAAGGCACCTTGCCAGCTTCTTGAATAAGTGGGGGTGACCGCGAATGCTGTCCACAGTTGAATTTACCGTTGTGGGCTTCCTCCCCGGCAGCCTCATGTGGATGCGATTGTCATCTTCATTCCACCACACGCTCACATGATCGAGATATGCAGTCTTGCCGCCTTGCTTGGCTTTCCTGATCGGCACGTTGCTTCCCCTCTCCTGTGACCGCTTCATTGGTGAATCGCCGCATTGACACGGACATTTGCCACACCATGCATCGGCATTGTTCACGTCATGTCAATTTCCGCAGTTTCCGCACTGCACTGCCCAAATGTACACAGTGGGAAAATGGTCAGGGTGCGGATGGTACTGACCGGACAGGCACATAGTCTTGGGAACCGGCTTCTGGTGGTTTTGTTTGAATTGCCGTCCTGCATGGCGGGCGAACAGTGCTGCGCACATCCGGCCACATCAACTGGCTCGTTGTTCAATTTGGGCAATCAATCGAAGCATTGCGCAAATTCGGGTCGCACCGATCCCAAGTTCCGGCAGTTCCGGGCCTCAGACAGAGACAGCATCTCGGAGTCGACAATAAATCTGCCTGCGTGTAGAGCGCTGGAACTCAAGCGCAGGAGACGACCGATGCACGACATTCGCGCGATTCGCGAAGACCCCGCCGCGTTCGATGCCGCAATGGCTCGCCGGGGAATGCTGCGTCCATCGTCGGAAATCCTCGCAATCGACAAGGTGCGACGTTCCAAGATTGCGGCCGCAGAGGCCGCCCAGGCTGACCGAAACACGGCATCGAAGGAAGTTGGCGCAGCATTGGCCAAGGGCGACGATGCAAAATTCGAACGCCTGCGCGCCCTCGTTGCGGAAAAGAAGGACGAGATCGCGCGACTCGAAGGCGAGGCCGCCGCGGAAGATGCACGACTGCGGGACTTCCTGCTGGAACTGCCGAACGTCCCGCATGACGACGTGCCGCATGGCACCGACGAGAGCGAAAACCTGGAGATGCATCGCTGGGGCGAACCGCCGGTCTTCGACTTCGACCCGGTCGAGCACTTCGACATCGCGGGTGTCATGCCGGGCATGGACTTCGAGACTGCCGCCAAGCTTTCCGGAAGCCGGTTCGTTGTTCTCCGCGGGGCGGTGGCCCGGGTGCACAGGGCATTGGCCCAGATGATGCTCGACATTCACACGTCCGAAAACGGCCTCACCGAGACCATGACGCCGGTGCTCGTGCGCGATGAACCCATGGTCGGGACGAACCAGTTGCCCAAGTTCGCTGAGGACAGCTACGCCACCCGCGAAGGGCTGTGGTTGATCCCCACTTCCGAAGTGACGCTGACAAACACGGTACGGGACAGCATACTTGACGCCGATTCCCTCCCGATTCGATTGACGGCACATACCCAGTGTTTCCGGTCCGAGGCCGGGGCCGCCGGCAAGGACACCGCGGGCATGCTCCGTCAGCACCAGTTCGAAAAGGTCGAAATGGTGTCGATCGTGCATCCGGACGCGTCGGAGGAAGAGCAAAAGCGAATGCTCCGCTGTGCTGAAGGGATTCTCGAACGTCTTGGCCTTGCCTACCGCACGGTTTCGCTTTGCACTGGCGATCTCGGATTCGGCGCCCGGCGAACCTATGACGTCGAAGTCTGGCTGCCCGGACAGAACAGGTATAGAGAGATCTCCTCGGTCTCGACCTGCGGCGATTTCCAGTCGCGAAGAATGAACGCGCGGTTTCGCGAAGGGGACGGCAAGCCGGAATTCGTGCACACGTTGAACGGCTCGGGCCTTGCGGTCGGACGGACGTTGATTGCCGTGCTCGAGCATGGCCAAACGGCCGACGGCGGCGTTGAGCTGCCCGAAGAGCTGCTGCCCTGGCTGGGCGGAGCCAAGGCAATCACGCCTGAAGGATTGCTCATGTGACTGCGTCAACGAGCGACCTTCTCGCCGGCCGCTTCAGTAGTTCGCGAATTCGGCACCGGGACTGATCACGCTGGAAACCTTCCGTGCGCATTCTGAAGCGATCGAAGGCGCTCGCTGCCTCAACGCTGGTTCCTGGACGAACCGTGGCTGATCGGGCCTGGAAAAATTGGCCGGGTCAATTGCCTCCCGGCTTGATCGAGCCGAGATGCTTGCGAAGCCGCGAAGGACCTGGCTTCTTCCTGTCGCGGTAGGGATTCTTGTGGCCTTGGCCGCGAAAGGTCAGCCGAACAGGCGTGCCCGGCATGTCGAAATCCTCGCGCATTGCATTGGTCAGGTACCGTCTGTAGCTCTCGTTCAGCTTTTGCGGATACGAGCACATGACGACAAAGCCCGGCGGTCGGGTTCTGACTTGGGTGATGTACCGCAGCCTTATGCGACGCCCGCCGGGGGCGGGCGGAGGATGCGCCGCGATGACCTCCACGAGCCAGCGGTTCAGTTCGGCCGTGCCAACGCGGCGATTCCAGACCTGGTACGCACGGATTACCGCTTTACGCAGGCGGTCCATTCCGGTGCCTGTGCTGGCCGAAACCGCGATGAGCGGAGCGCCGCGAAGCTGGGGGAGCAACCGCTCGAACTTTTCGGACAGGTCGCGAAACGCTGCCTGCCTTTGCCTGACCTTGTCCCACTTGTTGACCGCAACCACGACCGCGCGTCCCTCGCGCTCGGCCAGATCAGCAATGCGGAGATCCTGCTGTTCAAAGGGGATTGCTGCGTCGAGAAGGACGATCACGACCTCGGCGAACTTGACGGCACGGAGCCCGTCTCCGACCGATAGCCGTTCGAGCTTGTCCTGCACGCGAGCCTTCTTCCGCATTCCGGCCGTGTCGAAGACACGAACCGGCAAGCCGTTCCAGTCAAGAAAGACCGAAATCGCGTCGCGCGTTATTCCTGCCTCCGGCCCGGCCAGCAGGCGGTCTTCGCCCAGCAACTGGTTCACGAGCGTTGACTTGCCTGCGTTTGGCCGGCCAACCACTGCAACCTTGAGGGGAAATTCAGGAGAGAGAACGCGTTCTCCGTCATTGCCTTCGCCGGTATCGGCCTCCGCTTCGGTTTCGCGCGCCTCGGCGTCCTGTTCCGCATTGCGAACCAACGGCTCCAGAAGCGCATGAAGCTCGTGCATGCCTTCGCCGTGTTCGGCCGATAGCGGCAAAGGGTCGCCGAATCCAAGAGAAAATGCTTCAAGAAGCCCGGCGTCCCCGGCCCGCCCTTCAGCCTTGTTTGCCACGAGAATCACTGTAGCGGACTTGCGTCGCAGAATGTTCGCAAGGGTCATGTCGTCCGGCAGAACGCCCGCACGTGCATCAAACATGAAGAGACATGCATCAGCCGAGTCGATCGCGCGCTCGGTCAGTCGCCACATGCGAGCCTGCAGGCTCTCGTCGCTTGCCTCTTCCAGCCCGGCCGTATCCATGACCGTGCAATGCGTTTCGGCAATGCGCGCATCGCCCTCACGCAGGTCCCGCGTCACCCCAGGCTGGTCGTTGACAAGCGCGAGACGCTTCCCCACGAGGCGATTGAACAGCGTCGACTTGCCCACGTTGGGACGTCCGACAATGGCCAGCCTGAAGGTCATGGGTCATGCGCCTGCACGAATCAACGAAAGGCGTGAAGCTGGCCGTCTTCCGTCACGACATACAGAGTCTCGCCAGCAATTACGGGGTTGCGGGCTGCTCCGGAGGACAGGTCCAGTGTACCAGCCAGTTCGCCCGACACGGGATCGAACCGGCGCAGCAGGCCGTCACTCGAGGCAAGAAGCAGGTGTCCTCCTGCAAGGACCGGACCGTAATGTGCAAAAATCGCCTTGCGGCGCGCGATGCGTTCGCGCGTGAAATATGGCAGTTCCTGCGCCCAGATCGCCCTTCCGGTTGCCGCGTCAAGTCGCATCAGGCGGTTTTCTTCGGACACCAGGAAGACCGAACCCCCAGCTACCCAGACGGGACTGAGGCCGCCTGCGTCAACGTCCCAGACAGACACACCGGTGCCTGCATCGAATGCCGAGGCACGACCAGAGTGATTGCCAGCATAGACGACGCCATTGGACACGACCGGTGCTGCCGTCAATTCGGAAAATCGACTGAACGCGCGCCTGTGAGTCTCGCTTGTAACGCTTGCCACCCATGTCTGCGCGCCGGACCCGATGGTTGCTGCAACCAGCTGGCCGGACGGCAGCGGGAATACGACTTGTGACCCGGCAACCACGGGTGCCGAACCGCCAGAAATTCCGTTTTCGCTGGTGGCGCCGATGGCCTGCCAGAGAATCCGCCCGTTCCTGGCGTCAATGGCCCATCCCACGGAGTTTCGCGTGACCAGGTAGACAATGCCTTCGTATACAGTGGGAGCGCCGGAAACCGCGGATTCAAGGTTCTGCACCCAGCGCACGTCGCCCGTCGCGGCTTCCAGTGCGGTCAAGGTGCCGAAGCCCGAACTCGCGAAGACTGCACCGCGTGCAACGGCCAGGCCACCGCCCGATCCCTCGTCCGCATTCTCGGAGGCTGGTGTCAGGTCCTGAGCCCACAACAGCTCTCCTGCCGTCGTGTGTGCCGAAACCCGTGCCCGGCTGTCGAGTGTGAAGACCCGCCCGTCCGCGACGACCGGATCGGCCGTGATCCGGTGCCTTCGATCGTTGCCCTGCCCGATTGACACGCTCCACGCCAGCGAAAGATTTCGGGAGAGAGCGAGATGCGTCAGGTGATGATGCACGTTGCCGTTGACATGCGTCCATCCCGCGTTCGCGCGAGCGGGTGGAAGGTTCAGCGGCGCGGCGCGGTTCTCTATGACATGCATGGGCGAGCCGGCTATGTCCAGCCGCTCACCTTCCAGCAACTCTTCCCCTTCGCCGCACGCAGCAAGCGCCATTGCGACCAAGACCAGAATGCCAAGCCTATTCACGACTCGCACGTCGCTGACTGAACGTTTCAGCCTATGCATCCTCGGGCGTTCCTCCTAGAGCCACAATCAGCCACGAGGCGCGCCTGCGCAAACTCTCTGTCATTTCGGCATCGGCAAGAATTCCGTTCAAGGTCTCGATGGCGGTCTCTGTTCGGCCAAGCTCAATTTCGGCAAGGGCACGCTGCTCGACGGCCAGAAGGCGGAACAGGTTGCCGGGTTTCGTGAGCGGTTCAAGACGAGCCATGCGCTCTTCCGGTGCCGCATCCGAGATCATCACGGATTTCAGGACCGCAAGGTCGCGATACACGGAGGGAACCTCGGTGTCGTCCGAAATTGCCTCCAAGGTCGCCAAAGCGCGCCCTTCTTCGCCAGCCTCGATCTCCGCAGCCGCCTGAAACAGTCGGACGATCGCGTTCCGACCCGCTGAGCCGCTGTCAAGGGCGGCGAGAATCTCTGCCCGGGCCGCCGGCGCATCTTCCGACTGGGCATTCAACAATGCGTCGCCGGCGGCTTCGGCTTCTGCCCGGGCCCGGGCCTTTTGCCACTCGAAGGCGGCGGCTCCGCCTACGACCAGCACGACGAAGGCGACGGCGACCCAGCCGTATCGGCGCATGAGCCGGAAGAGCCTGTCGCGACGGACTTCCTCGGTAACTTCACTGATGAACGAATCCTGGCTGGACACTGCAAATTTCCATCCATTGCTGCGGTCTGCGCCCTCTTATCGCCTGCATGCGGAAATGCAAAGAACACAATGAGCTCAAATGGTTGAAATCTTGCCGTGAACTGCCCAATTATGCAAGTCACGGCAATATGATTGCCTTGTTGCACAGAGTGGTACGCTTGGCCTGTTAGCCAGTGGCCGCGAGGACAAGAAAGCCATGCGCTTGCTTCCCGTTCTGACAGCGACCCTGGTGGTCGTGGCGCTGTACTTCCTCGTGCTCGAGCGTGATGCAGTCCTGAAGTTTGCGGCAGGCAACAGCGCGCAGGTCGTGGCGACGGACGAGTCCGCTGATGCAGCCACTGCAGGCATCCCGCATTCTGGCACAGGCGATGCCATTTCCGTCGTTGCGTTGCGTTCGGTCGCGCAAACCGTCGACGGGGCCGTGATCCTGCGGGGCCGAACCGAAGCCGCACGACAGGTTGACGTGCGTGCCGAAACGTCCGGCAGGGTCGTCAGTGAGCCGGCGAGGCGCGGCGCTACGGTGATCGATGGCGATCTGCTGTGCGTGCTGGACCCGGGTACGCGGCAGGTTGCCCTGAACGAGGCCGAGGCCCGATTGCGGGAGGCAGAGCTGCGCTTGCCGGAAGCTGAGGCGCGGCTCGTTGAAGCCGAAATCAACGGCCGAGCCGCAGCACGCCTGAACCAAGGCGGGTTCGCCTCCGAAACACGAGTTGCGCAGACAGCGGCGGCAGTGGAGGCCGCGCGCGCCGGCGTCGAAAGCGCCAAGTCTGGAATACAGGCGGCGGAAGCAGCCGTGGCCGCGGCACGGAACGAGCTTGGCAAGCTTGAGATTCGCGCGCCGTTCTCCGGACTCCTCGAGAGCGATGCAGCGGAGCTTGGCTCCCTTCTTCAACCCGGTTCGCTCTGCGCCACCGTGATTCAGCTCGACACGATCAAGCTTGTCGGCTTCGTGCCCGAAATTCACTTGGAACGCGTTTCGGTAGGGGCAGCCGCCCATGCCCGGCTGACATCGGGGAGAACGGTTGCCGGCCGCGTCACCTTCCTTTCGCGATCAGCCGACCCGGGCACGCGAACGTTCAGGGTGGAGGTGGAAGTCGCAAATGACGATCTCACAATCGGCGACGGCCAGACCGCGGAAATTGCCATTCAGTCCGCCGGCCGGGATGCGCATCTTCTGCCGCAATCGTCCCTGACCCTCAATGATGACGGTCAACTCGGCGTTCGGATCATAAGGGACATGAAGGCCGCATTCGCCGAGGTCAGCGTGGTTCGGGATTCAGCCGAAGGCATCTGGGTTACAGGCCTGGAGCCAGAGGCCGACGTGATTGTGATCGGTCAGGAATACGTCACCGACGGCGCGCCGGTCGCTGCCCGGTTCCGGGAGCGGGGCAAATGACCGGCATCATCGACTGGGCCGCGTCGAGAGCCCGCATGGTGCTGTCATTCATCGCGCTTTCGTTGCTCGCGGGCACCTTTGCATATACCCAGCTTCCCAAGGAGGGCGCGCCTGACATAGAGATTCCGGCGATCTTCGTGAGCGTGCCCTTTGCCGGGATAAGTGCCGAAGACAGCGAAGCGCTCCTGGTCAAGCCGATGGAAACCGAGCTTGCCGACATCGACGGACTGAAGTCGATGCAGGCGACGGCGGCCGAAGGCTACGCCATCGTCGTCATGGAATTCGAATTCGGATGGGACAAGACGCAGGTCTTGGCTGACGTGCGGGACGCCATGAACAAGGCCGAGGCGCAGTTTCCGACCGGAGCTGATCAATACACCATCGACGAACTGAACTTCTCGGAATTTCCGATCATAATCGTCAACCTGACAGGCGCCGTGCCCGAGCGAACCTTGCTGCGTGTGGCAAAGTCCCTTCAAGACCGGCTGGAAGAGCTTGAGCCCGTGCTTGAAGCCGCGCTTGAGGCCATCGCGAGGAAATGGTCGAGATCGTGGTCGATCCACTGCGCTTCGAGGCCATTGATGTCACTGTGGGCGAACTCGTTGGAATGCTCACCAACAACAACCAGCTGATTGCTGCAGGCGACGTAGAGTCAGAATCCGGCTCCTTTGCCATCAAGATTCCCTCTTCTTTCGATGAGCAGCAGGACATTCTCAGGCTGCCGGTAAAGGCCGTCGGCGACCGAATCATCACGGTGGGCGACATTGCCGACATCCGCCTGACCTTCGAAGATCGGACGGGCACGGCACGCTTCAACGGCGTGAACACGGTCGCCCTTCAGATCGTGAAGCGGAAAGGGTTCCACACCATCGCCACTAGCGAACTCGTCCGAGAAGAAATAGAGGCGGAAAGAGCGACGTGGCCACCCGATCTGCAGGCGGCAATCACCGTGGGCACATCCAACGACCAGTCGTCGCAGGTAGAGTCGATGGTGACACAGCTTGAGGGATCGGTCCTGACCGCCATTGCCCTCGTCATGATCGTCGTCCTGGCATCGCTGGGCACCCGCTCGGCGCTGCTTGTCGGATTCGCCATTCCGACTTCGTTCCTTCTGTGCTTCGCCTTCTTGGCAGTCATGGGGATTGCCATTTCAAACATCGTCATGTTCGGCCTGATTCTGTCCGTGGGCATGCTGGTCGACGGTGCCGTCATCGTGGTGGAATATGCCGATAAGCGAATCAGGGCCGGCACCGGTCCGATGCACGCGTTCGTCGAGGCCGCAAAGCGCATGTTCTGGCCGGTCGTGTCGTCAACGGCAACGACCCTCTGTGCCTTCCTGCCCATGCTGTTCTGGCCGGGCGTGGCTGGCGAGCTCATGGGCACGTTGCCGATCACGCTCATCTTCGTTCTTTCGGCGTCCCTGATTGTCGCCCTGGTCTACCTGCCCGTCGTTGGCGGAATTTCGGGTCGGCTGAGCCGCATCCTTGAACAACTTTCAGCGGCGCTTGTGCGCTCCTTTCCCTGGCCCGTCAGGGCAGCCTTCGTCCCCCTCGTGTTCTGCCTCATGTTCCTTGCCGCCTTGCAGGTCCTCAACCCGTCCATTCTTGGAGGGCCTGACGCCGGAATCCTTGGATCCGTGTTCGGCGCGATCCTCTTCGTGGCCTCTGCAGCGCTTTCGTCCGTTGCGCTCGGCGCCGTCAGGTTCGAGCGCAGAAGGCGCCGGATCGAAGTCGGAAGAAAACGTACGCCGTTCGGGCACCTGATCGCTTTCATTGCAGGCAATCCCGTGATGCCGGTCGTAACAGTTGGCACAGTCATTTTCTTCGTGATATCGGCTTTCACCTACTTCGGCGCGAACAACCGGGGCGTCGAGTTTTTCGTGGACACCGAGGCCGAGCAGGCCATCATTTACGTGCGTGCGCGCGGCAACCTCAGCCTTGCCGAAAAGGACGTGCTTGTCCGAGAGGTCGAGGCAATCACCCTTGCCACACCTGGTGTGCAGAACGCCTTTGCCTTCGCAGGCGCTGGCGGGCTGAACGCGAACACCGGCGGCGCGCAAGGTCCGATCGACACGATCGGCCAGATCCAGATCGAAATCGTGGCCTGGGAAGACCGACTGGCCTACGCCGAGGCGCACGGCATTGAGATTGGTGAACTCAACGGCAACAGCGTTCTGGAAAGCCTACAGGCACAACTCAGCGAAATACCCGGCATCAAGGTCGAGGTCCTAACTCTGGAGCGTGGTCCCGAGTCTGCAAAGCCCGTGCACCTGCGCCTGAAGACAAATGACTGGGATAAGCTGACCGAAGCGACACTGACTGCACGCGACCGGTTCGATGCAACCCCTGGCCTCGTCGATGTAGAAGACAACCTCCCTTTGCCGGGAATCGACTGGCAGATCGATGTGGATGTCGAAAGAGCGGGAAAATACGGCACCGACGTCGCGACGATAGGCGGCACGATCCAGCTCGTTACGCGCGGCGTCCTTCTGGACACGATGCGGGTGGACTCCTCGGACGAGGAAGTCGACATCCGTGTCCGCCTGCCCGAGGACGAACGGTTTCTGGCAACGCTTGATTCTCTCAAGATCCGGACACGCGAAGGTCTCGTGCCGCTTTCGAACCTGATTTCCCGAAAGCCAGTTTCGCAACTCGCCCAGATCACCCGGGCCGACCAGACCCGTTTCTTCGATGTAAAGGCCGACGTGGAAAGCGATCTGGTGAAACTGGTCGATTCCGAAGGTGCGGCCGTAGAAATAGTCAGAGCTGCGGATGCACAGAACGGCGCCTTGGCAAGCCGCATCGCCGAAGAAGGCTTGGACTCCGTTGCAGTCACCCCAACTGAACGGATCGAAGCCTTGACCAGGTGGATCGAGGAAGAAAGACCGTTCCCCGACGGCGTCGAATGGGAATGGACCGGCGACGCCTTAGACCAGGCGGAGTCCCAAGCCTTCCTGCAGACCGGATTCATGGCCGCCCTCGGCCTCATGTTCATCATTCTGCTTGCGCAGTTCAATTCATTCTACAACGCGATACTGGTGCTTCTTGCAGTGGTCCTGTCCACCACCGGTGTCGTGATCGGCATGCTTGTGATGCAGCAGCCGTTTTCGATCATCATGACGGGAACAGGCATTGTCGCGCTTGCGGGAATCGTCGTGAACAACAACATTGTTCTGATCGACACGTATCAGGAGTATTCCCGGTACATGCCGCGGGTCGAGGCCATCATTCGCACAGCCGAAGCCCGCCTGCGCCCGGTCCTGTTGACAACCATAACGACGATGGCAGGCCTGACGCCGATGATGCTGGGGCTTTCGCTCGACTTTTTCGGCGGGGGATACTCTCTCAACGCGCCAACGGCACTCTGGTGGAAGCCTCTCGCGACCGCCGTCGTCTTTGGCCTCGGCACCGCCACGATTCTGACGCTTGTGCTGACGCCGTCAATGCTGGCCTTGCGTGTCTGGTCCTGGATCATCCTCGCCAACGCCCTTAGCGCCCTTAGCGCACTGAGCCGTGGCGCGAGAAGCCGCAGCGCCAGGGACTGGGCGCTGAAACGCGCAGCCCGAAAGATAAAGGGCACAGACCTTGTTTGGGACACAGGCGTCAGCCCTGCCGAACCTGTGCAGCCACTGCGCGAATTGAAGGCGGCCGAGTGAGGCTGGATTCCGCTCGCACTTGAGTCCGGCTTCTGTGCCCGCACGCAGCTTGAGTCCGCGGCTCCCTGCTAGCAGGGGCCGCCCAGGGAACGGGTCTCATGCAGCGTAGTCTTCGGCAGCCTGCCGATGCCAGAGGGAGGCGTAGCGTCCGTTTCGGGCAAGGAGCGCGTCGTGATCGCCCTCTTCGACGATGTGCCCGTCTTCGAGCACCACGATCCGGTCGGCGTGTGCGATCGTGGACAGCCGGTGCGCGATGGTAATCACCGTACGACCCTCACCCATTGCCTGAAGCTCGTGCTGAATCTCGGATTCGGTCTCGGTGTCGAGAGCGCTCGTAGCTTCGTCCAGCAGCAGGATCGGCGGATTCTTCAGGATGGTTCGCGCGATGCCGACACGCTGCTTTTCCCCGCCCGAGAGCTTGAGTCCGCGCTCGCCAACGGTCGTGTCGTATCCGTCCGGCAGGCCCGAGATGAAATCGTGAATCTTGGCCGCCCGCGCTGCCTCGACAATCTCTGCACGTGACGCCTCTGGACGGCCATATGCAATGTTGTAGTAGACGGTGTCGTTGAAGAGGACCGTATCCTGCGGCACAACACCGATCGCGGCATGCAGGCTCTTCTGGGTCACATTGCGAATGTCCTGTCCGTCAATTAGGAGTGCTCCGTCGCTCGTGTCGTAGAAGCGAAAGAGAAGCCGCCCGATCGTGGACTTTCCGGAACCCGAAGGACCCACGATCGCAACCGTGCGGCCACCGGGCACTTCAAGCGTCACCCCCTTCAAAATCGGATGATCGTCCTGATAACCGAAACGGACGTCTTGGAACGTGATCCGGCCGCCGGAGATTGCGAGGTCGGGTGCATCCGTCCGGTCCTGAACTTCAGCGGGCTGAGCCAGCAGATCGAACATCTCTCCCATGTCCACCAGGCTTTGCCGAATTTCGCGGTAGACCGTGCCGAGGAAGTTCAGGGGCAGTGTGATCTGGATCATGTAGGCATTCACGAGCACGAAATCGCCGACGGTCAGAGTGCCGTCGGCAACCCCGACCGCGGCCATGATCATGACGGCGACGAGACCGCCGGAAATCAGGAACGACTGCCCGAAATTCAGGAATGCCAGAGAATAGGAAGTCTTGAGAGCCGCAAAGACATAGCGTTCCATCGCGCCGTCATACCGGTTCGCTTCACGTTCCTCGGCGCCGAAGTATTTCACTGTTTCGAAATTGAGAAGGCTGTCTATCGCCTTCTGGTTGGCGTCGGTATCCTGCTCGTTCATTTCCCGGCGAATCTTCACTCGCCATTCGGTCACCCTGAACGTGAACCAGACATACAGGAAAATGGTAACGGCCACGGTGACCAGGTACCAAATGTCAAACACGACTGCCAGGACGACGGCGATCATCACCAGCTCCGCGACGAGCGGCGCGATGGAGAACAGAAGGAATCTCAGCAGGAACTCGACGCCCTTTACACCGCGCTCGATGATCCGGCTGAGGCCGCCGGTCTTTCGCGTGATGTGATAGCGAAGCGAAAGCGCATGAACATGGTTGAAGGTCTCCAGCGCGATCTGCCTCAGGGCACGCTGCCCAACGGCGGCAAAGAGGACATCCCGCAGTTGCTGGAACCCGATCGTCAGCAGTCGCGCCATGCCATAGGCAACCGTGATCCCGACGGCACCGATGCCGAGGGCCCAGACGGGGTCCACATCCTCGCCGGCCAGCACGTCAACCGCTGCCTTGTAGAGAAAGGGCGTGCCAACCGCGACAACCTTGGAGAGCAGCAAGGCCAACATTGCCAGCACGACACGCCGCCGGACCCATTGCTTGTCCGACGGCCAGAGGAACGGTGCAAGCTTCCTTATGATTCCCAGGCCGCTATCGCGTTCCCTGGCTGGAGAATGGATGTCGGTCATCCTGCCTCGTTCCTCAACTCCGCATTCACCACTTCGCCTTCGCGCAGCCCCGCCGACGGCGAGGCGTGCGCACCCTGTTGCCGGACCCATTCCAGCCGGAGTCTCGTGGCGTCGGCGTCTCCTCCAACACGATGCTTCCGAATCGCTTGTCTTTACGAAGGTTCGCCGACGACTTCAAAGGGCCAGACAACATGTCGCGATTCCAGCCTCAATTGTGCCTTGGAAAGTCATTGCATGTCTTGGGCACGCGGCATCATCGCAGCGGAGCTGAAAACGGCGTGACGCAACTTGTGTGCCGCAGGCCAGCGGCAAGAACGTCTCTCGTCCCCTTTTGAATCAATCTGGCACTGCGAAGATCTGACCGGGGAAGATCAGGTCGGGATCGCGAATCCGGTCCGTATTGGCTTCATAGACGCGCACATAGAGAATGCCTCTGCCATATTTCTTTCGCGCAAGGCCCCAAAGCGTGTTGCCAGGCTGGATCGTGACGAGCGAAACAGGTGCGAGCATGGTGACCGGACTCTTGTCCAGCGCCTGAATGTCTTCGACAGCTTCACGGAGAAACGGAGTCTCCACACGCGAAATCACCCTGCCTTCCGCATTTAGCTCATCGACTCGAAGCGTGTAGGTGCCAGTATCGACATCCGGCAACGGCGTGCGCCACTGACCGCCCGCGCCCACATCGGCATCGACGAGGTCCTTGTTGTCCAGGTAGATTCGAACCGATTCCGTACCAGTCGCACGTCCACCGACGGTGACTTCACCCTTCTCGTCATAGGCGATTGTGTCCACGGAGACGTTCTCCGGAACTTCAGGGTCGTCTCCGGAATCCTGAACAACCTGGACGCCGCTCTCGTCGGAGAGAAGAACGGTCGGCCTGCCTTGCCGTCCATCCGACTGTTCTGCCGGACCGCTTGAGGCGGCAGCCGATGCCGTCTGTTCGACTTCGGGCTGTGCCGCCTGCTCGGTTGCAACGGCGGCCGACGCGATTTGCTCGACGTCGGACTGTTCTGCCTGATCGGTCGAAGCGACGGCCAGTGCAGTCTGATCGGCGTCGGGCTCCGACGCCTGCTTGGTTGAAATGGCAGCCGATGCGGTCTGCTCGGCATCGGGCTGCGCTGCCTGGTCAGTTGAGGCGATCGCGTTGATCTCTGAAGATTCGTCGCTGGCTGCATCAGCGTCAATTGCAATCCTCACCGGCGCAACGGGTCCCAGAATCAGGGACGATGCGCCTTCGAGGATTGTGCCGTCCAGGCGGGTCTCGGTCAGCGTCATTTCACGAGGCTGATCAGACACGCCGACTTCGGCGAAAATCACGAAATTGCCAGATCGATCCGCGATGGCTTCCCCGACCGGTTCCCCATTCAGGTACAACGAGACCGTCGCTCCCCCTTCGACGCCACGCCCTGCAATGACCGCACTGCCGCCGGGCTCGATACGGACAATGTCAAACGTTGCGATGCTCTCCGTGATCGACGCGGTCAATTCAGTTGCTGCGCCATCAACTGGTGCCACCTCATCAGACGAGTCCGCGGCCGCAACGCTCTCCGGTGCCGTCGTATCTGGAGCGTCCGCCGTTTCCGCCGTTTCCGCCGTCACTTGACCTTCGACAGTCGGGCCGTCATCCGTCGAAGGCACCAACGGTTCCGCAGGGTCCGTGGCTGCAACGCTCTCCGGTGCCGTCGTTTCCGCAACGTCTTCCGATTCCGCCGTCACTTGACCTTCGACAGTCGGGCCGTCATCCGCCGAAGGCACCAACGGTTCCGCAGGATCCCTGGCTGCAACGCTCTCCGGTGCCGTCGTTTCCGCAACGTCCTCCGACTCCGCCGTCACCTTGCTCTCGACGGTCGGGCCGTCGTCCGTCGCAGGCACCACCGGTTCCGCAGGGTCCGTGGATGCAACGCTCTCCGGTGCCGTCGTTTCCGTGACGTCTTCCGATTCTGCAGTTTCCGCAGTCGCTTCGTCTTCTGCGATCAGGCCGTCGCCTTTCGCCGGCATCTCCGGTTTCGCAGTCTCCGTGGGTGCAATGCAATCCTGATCCGGCGCGTCCGTCGATTCCGCCATCACCTCGCACTCGGCGGTCCGGTCGCCGTCCGCCACAGGTGCCGTCGGTTCCACGGGCTCTGCGGCTGCAACGCTTTCCGATTCCGTCGTATCTGGTACGTCCACCGTTTCCGCCGTCACTTCGCCCTCGGCGGTCAGACCGTCATCCGCCACAGGTGTCGTCGGTTCCACCGGGTCCCTGGCTGCAACGCTTTCCGATTCCGTCGTTTCCGTAACGTCTTCCGATTCTGCAGTTTCCGCAGTCGCTTCGTCTTCTGCAATCAGGCCGTCGCCCTTCGTCGGCATCTCCGGTTTCGCAGTCTCCGTGGGTGCAATGCATTCCTGATCCGGCGCGTCCGTCGATTCCGCCATCACCTCGCACTCGGCGGTCCGGTCGCCGTCCGCCACAGGTGCCGTCAGTTCCACGGGCTCTGCGGCTGCAACGCTTTCCGATTCCGTCGTATCTGGTACGTCCACCGTTTCCGCCGTCACTTCGCCCTCGGCGGTCAGACCGTCATCCGCCACAGGTGCCGTCGGTGCCACCGGGTCCCTGGCTGCAACGCTTTCCGATTCCGTCGTATCTTGTACCTCCGCCGTTTCCGCCGTCACTTCGCCCTCGACGGTCGGGCCGTCTTCCGCCACAGGTGCCGTCGGTTCCACCGGGTCCCTGGCTGCAACGCTCTCCGGTGCCGTCGTTTCCGCAACGTCCACCGTTTCCGCCGTCACCTCGCCCTCGACGGTCGGGCCGTCTTCCGTCGCAGGTGCAACCGGTTCCGCAGGGCCCGTGGCTGCAACGCTCTCCGGTGCCGTCGTTTCCGCAACGTCCACCGTTTCCGACGTCACCTCGCCCTCGACGGTCGGGCTGTCTTCCGTCGCAGGCGCCACCGGTTCCGCAGGGCCCGTGGCTGCAACGCTCTCCGGTGCCGTTGTTTCCGCAACGTCCTCCGATTCCGCCGTCACCTCGCCCTCGACGGTCGGGCCGTCGTCCGTCGCAGGTGCCACCGGTTCCGCGGGTCCCGTGGCTGCAACGCTCTCCGGTGCCGTCGTTTCCGCAACGTCTTCCGATTCCGCCGTCGCTTCGCCCTCGACGATTGGGCCATCATCTGCTGCAGGTGCCACCGGTTCCGCGGGGTCCGCAGTTGCAACGCTGTCCACGTCCGGTACATCCGCCGAATCCAAGTCGTCGGCAGACTCCGTCGTGACGGAAGAATCAGTTCCGTCTCCAGTGATCGGACTCTCAGGCAGCAGCACTATCCAAAGAATGGCCAGCAAGAGGGCAATGGTGGCGGCAGCAATGGCGCCTTTCCAAATTGGCTTCACGACTTGCTTTCTCCCTCAGGGTCTGGTTCGAACCAGTGTCTCGCAGCAATTTGCCACTAGGCGCTTGAGCGACAATATCAACGCCGCTAACAGGGGTCAAAACACCTTTTGCGACCAATGGCACCTGCATGACCCGAACGGCCCCCTTTTCGCTCTGCGTCTATTGCGGCGCTCGTGACGGACGAAACCCGAATTACATGCAGTCAGCCCGTGACCTCGGACGGGCCATTGGCGAAAACGGATGGCGTCTTGTCTATGGCGCCGGCGACGTCGGAATCATGGGAGCCGTGGCCGATGCGGCGACAGCCGCCGGTGCCGCCGCAATCGGCGTGATTCCGACCCACCTGCTGGCAACCGAAGCTCCCGACAGGTGCATCGGCGAACGGATCATCACCGAAACCATGCATGAGCGAAAGAAGATCATGCTGATGAACGCGGACGCGGTGGCCGTCCTGCCCGGTGGTGCGGGCTCGCTGGACGAATTCTTCGAGGTCCTGACCTGGGCGCAGCTCGGGCTGCATGAAAAACCGGTCTATCTGGTCGACATTGAGGGATACTGGCAACCACTCCTCGCGCTCATCGGCCACGTGATTGCCGAGGGATTCGCGGACCCAAGCCTGGGCGACCTGGTTAAGGCGATGCCGGACGTGGATGAACTGGTAGCCGAATTGAGACGGTCGGTGCGGGAATCCCACCAAGGATAGAGTTCCGCGCTCCCGAATCTGAGGCAAATCTCTCCGCGAACTTGACTCCGTTCATTGCGGCAGCGAACGCAGCGGACTGAACACGCGCCCGTCGGCAAAAACGTACCGACGGGCCGAAGCAGCGGTCGTGGAGGATCACATGCGGCTTGCCACGTTTTCCCAGTTCACGAGGTTGTTCAGGAAGTTGTCCAGGTAGACCGGGCGCTTGTTCCGGAAGTCGATGTAGTAGGAATGCTCCCAAACGTCGCACCCGAGCAGCGCGACCTGTCCGAAGCAAAGCGGGTTCACGCCGTTCTCAGTCTTGGTCACGGCAAGGGAGCCATCCGAACTCTTGACAAGCCATGCCCAACCCGAGCCGAACTGTCCGGCACCGGCGGCGGCAAACTGGGACTTGAACTCATCTACCGATCCGAAGCTGTCAACGAGCGCTCTTTCAAGTTCGCCCGGCATGCCATTGTCGCCCGGCCCCATCATTTCCCAGAACTGGTTGTGGTTCCAAAGCTGGCTGATGTTGTTGAATATGCCATTCTGCGCAACGGCATTCGCGTCATACGTCCCCGTGATTATCTCCTCAAGTGACTTGCCGTCCCATTCGGTGCCGGCGATCAGCTTGTTGCCGTTGTCGACATAGGCCTTGTGATGGAGGTCGTGATGAAACTCGAGCGTCTCGGCGCTCATCCCATTCGAGGCCAGAGCATCGTGCGCGTACGGAAGATCGGGAAGATCGAATGCCATTGTTGGGTTCCCTTCTGTTGACTTGATTTACACTACCTGCGCAGGGTTGCCGGTCGGGTCAAGGCAGAGCCAAGAAATTTCTGGAAAATCCCGGAGTTTTGTAGAATGCTCCCGGCGCGCCGGAGCGGACCAGTGACGGCGCCGAAACGAGGGGGCAAGGGAGGCCATGCCAAATGCCGCAATCATCGGCGGCACGGGCGGGATTGGAGCCGGTATCGCGCGAGTTCTTGCCCACAAGGGCTGGGAGGTGACCGTCACTGGTGCCACAGCGGGCGAGGTCGAAAGGTACCTCGAAGCTGCGCCGGGTGCCTCGGCGGTCGCCCTGGACATCACCGACGACGATGCGGTCGAAGCCTTCTTCGAGGGCCTCACATCCTTGGACGGCCTTGTGAACTGCGCCGGCATCATCAGGAAGCTCGGCGAATTCGATCTGGACACCTTCCGGAAAGTAATCGACGTCAACCTCACCGGAACGATGCGATGCTGCCTTGCTGCGCACCCGCTGCTCGCCGCTGGCGGCGGCGCGATCGTGAACACCGGGTCGATGTACACGTACTTTGGCGGACCGCACGCGCCAGCCTACACTGCGTCAAAGGGTGCCGTGGCCCAGCTGACCAAGGCACTCGCAGGCAAGTGGGCGTCCGACGGCATTCGCGTGAACGCCATTGCACCCGGATGGATCGAAACACCGATGACCGAAGCCATTCGCGGTGACGATTCGCGCGAACCCATCATCATGAACCGAACCCCTCTCGCTCGTTGGGGCCAACCCGCCGAGGTCGGTGCCCTTGCAGCCTGGCTGCTTTCGGAGGAAGCTTCATTCGTGACCGGCGCAACCTATCCTGTGGACGGCGGATATTCCGCGATGTGAACGACATGCCCATTGAATCCGAAGACCAGAATCCGATGACACCATATCAACTGCCCTTCCCGAAGGATGCGCTGGATGAAATCGTCATAGCGGATGCCATTCCGGTGGATGAGCGCCTATGGGTGCCACAAACCGACACAGTGTCCTTCCGGCCGCTGTGCCTGAACCGAAGCCATGGATACTGGATGAACCTGCTGCGAGTTCGCCAGTCCGGATTCCTGTCGCGCCACCGGCATCCGCAGCCGGTGCACGGGTTCGTCCTGAAAGGAAGCTGGCACTACCTCGAACATGACTGGGTGGCACGCGAGGGCTCATACGTGTTCGAAGCCCCGGGCGAGACGCATACATTGGTCGTACCCGAGGATGTGGACGAGATGATTACCTATTTCCAGGTAAACGGCGTGATGATCTACGTGGACCCGTATGGAAAGGTCCAAGGCTATGAAGACGTCTTCACGAAGATCGACATGTGCCGAAAGCACTTCGCGGATGTCGGATTGGGCGAAGACTATGTCGATCAGTTCATTCGTTGAGGCAGGCGCGGACCAATCTTCGAGGCAAGCGCATTGAAGTGAGCACAGTCGAAGCGCAGTCGGTGAACAGGTCAAGATGCTGCTCTGAGATCCGGTTCTACATGTCGCCGCGCGCGCAACCGGGACTTTCATGGAGTGCCGGCCACCGATCCCGCCAATTTAGCAGTGTGGTCAATTGACACTGTCCACTGACTGCACGATACGAAAAACGTGACCATGGAGACCTTCATTTCACTCGCAATGAGCCGGAGGTGGCTCACGGTGCTGGTTTCGGTGCTTGCAATTTTCTTAATTTCTGCGGGCACCGTGCGGCTGGTCGAGGTCGACGTAGATTTCCGAAACCACTTCAGCAAGGACGACCCGCGTGTCGTCGCACTAGACCAGCTGGAAGAAACCTACGCGCTGTCCGATTCCCTCCTTGTTGCCCTGGCGCCAAAGGATGGCACCATTTTCACGCGCGAAGCGCTCATGGCCGTCGAGGAGATGACTGAGCAGCTCTGGTATACCCCATACGTTACACGCGTCGACTCGATCACCAACTACTCACACAGTTGGGCGGTCGGAGACGAGCTTATCGTCGAGTCACTGGTCGAAAACGCCGCCGAGTTGACTGAAAGTGACCTGGAGCGGATCAAGGAAATCGCGCTTGGAACGGAAGAGATAGCTGGTCGCTTCGTCGCCCGGGACGGGCGCGTCGCTGGGCTGACGGTCAATGTCGTGCTCCCAGAAGGCAGCCGACAGCAGGCCAAAGTGGACGTGGTCGACTTTCTTCGCGGCACCGCCGCCGAAGCAAGTGCCAGCCATCCAAGCATCGAATACCACCTCACCGGCGAACTCTTTCTCAACCGGTCCGTTCGCGATGCGCTAAACGAAGAAATGGCGAAGCTCGGGCCGATCGCGTTTCTGACAATGCTGGTCGTAGCTTTCGCATTGCTTCGATCGATATCTGCGGTGGGTGCAATCGTCATCATGCTGGTTGCGGTCATCATGTCAGGACTTGGATTCGCCGGCTGGGCCGGCCTAAAGCTGTACGGCGAAAGCGGTGCAGCGCTGTTCGTCTTGATGGCAGTTGCCGTCGCACACTCCATGCATGTCATAGAGGGAATGCTTGCTCAGATGCGTCAGGGCATGGATCGGAGGCAAGCGGTCGTACATTCCGTTCGATCAAACATGTGGCCGGTATTCCTCACGTCACTCACGACCGCGATCGGTTTCCTGAGCTTGAACTTCTCGGAGATGCCACCGTTTCGTATCATGGGCAATATCGTCGCGTTCGGCGCGATGTGCGCATTTGTTTATTCAGTCACGCTGTTGCCTGCATTGCTTTCGATCCTTCCTGTGAGCGCCCGACCTCTGCGCGAAGGCAAACGCACCTTCTTCGATCTGTTCGGACGATTTGTCGTCTCTCACCACATTGCATTGTTGTTTTCTTTCGGGGCAGTTATCGTCGTGCTGATAGCCGGCGTTTCACGGATCGAACTGAACGAAAATCCTCTCGAAATTCTCGACAGCAGCTACGAATACCGTCGATCCACGGACTTCATCAGCGAGAACTTTGTCGGACTGGAACCGTTCGAGTACTCACTCAACTCCGGCAAGGAGGCAGGCATCACGGATGTCGACTATCTGCGTGATGTCGATGCCTTCGCCTCATGGTACAAAACACAGCCGGAAGTCGCCCACGTCTTTGCCATTTCCGATATTCTCAAGCGCTTGAACAAGAACTTGAATGGCGACAACCCAGACTACTACGTAGTGCCCGACGAGTCCGACCTCGCCGCGCAATACCTGTTGCTGTACGAATTTTCCCTGCCGATGGGGCTTGACCTCAACAATCTAATTGATGTCGAACGGTCTGCCACACGCATGACGGTCGTGCTGAAGAGATTGTCCGCACAGGAGAAGATCGATCTTGACAACCGTGCGCAGGATTGGCTGCGGCAGAACGCACCGAACCTGGAAACCGGAGCCACCGGAGTAACGCTTGTCGGGGCATATTCGATCAAGAGAAACATCGAAAAAATGCTCATCGGCACCTTTGTGGCCATGACGGTTGTCTCCTTGCTGCTTGTCTTCATCTTCAAGAGCCTCCGGTACGGCCTGATCAGCCTGATACCCAATTTCATTCCCGCCGCCATGGCGATCGGCGCTTGGGGTTATGCAGTGGGGGAGATCGGTGTTGCGGCTTCGGTCGTGACCGCCCTAGCCTTCGGTATTATTGTCGATGACACAATTCACTTCTTGACCAGGTATCTGCGAGCCCGCAATCAGGGACTTCTGCCGTCAGAGTCCGTTCAGTCAGCACTCCACTCGGTGGGCAAGGCGCTGTTTGCGACGACTGTCGTGTTTGCTCTCGGATTCCTCGTGTTCGGTGCATCGGGGATGGCGAGCAACCAATCGCTTGGCCTGTTGATGGGGACAACGGTTGTCATTGCCCTGCTGGCAGATTTTCTTTTCCTGCCACCTCTTCTGATGGCGCTTGACGGGGCCAAGGAGTCGACCAAGCAGATCAGGGACCGCCTGCGACAGGATGTTCTTTAGCCCTGCCGTTTTGCCTCGTCCGAAGCCATGCTCGAAACGGGTAATTTCGGCCAGCCCTTCCTTCCTGGTGAGGATGGTGCGGGATCTGGACTAAGGATCGGAACTGGACCGCCTGTCCCACTCCGTTGCGGATGCGCGCGCCATCGCCGGGGAGTTGAAGCGAAAGGGCCTGAAGCGCGCTCGGCGCGACCGTCTCTGACCCTTCCGAACCGAAGGGGAAAGTGCTCTTCAACATCGCCGCCACCTTCGCCGAATTCGAGGCCGACCTCATCAGGATGTGCACCAGTGAAGGCGTGGCGATCGCGAAGGCCAAGGGATAGCCGAAACTTTCAGAAAGGCAACGGAAAGAACTCTGGCGAATGCATGACAAGGGAGAATACTTGATCAACGATCTCGCCGAGGTCTTCTTCGTGTCGTAACCGTCCGTCCACCGTACGTTGCGCCGGAGGGAGGCCCCTTGGCGTACGACTTCGCCCCCTTCTGGAATCGACCCGAGATGCTAGTGCATGGTGCATGTGCATGATGGCGTATCCCTTGTTCGGCAAAGTCGCTGATGCAATCGGGCGATTGCTTCAGCTTCAGGGAACAGCTGGCGCGACGCAAGTGCAGCGACCGCACTGCGAGAAATTGGGAAAACGCGACAAGGTGGCCCTTGCAATACGGCGCACGCCTCGGCGATTCATCGACTGGCGCGCAGCTTTTGAAACGGAAGAAACGGGTCTCGATTGCTTTGCTCGCAGGCGGGTGGTCAGTGACCGGCCGCGTGCGAGCAAGATGCCGGGCGCAATCCTGACGGGCTGCCAGTCCACGGCTTCACGACGCTGCTCGCCGACCTGATCGCGCTAACGCTGAACGAGGTGACGTTGCCGGGCAATCCGGAACACGCCAATGCGCAGCGCGCTGTTCAGTCATGCGCCCCCCGGCAAGTCATTCCCATTGGCTGTCATGCCTTCTCCCGCGAATTCCGCATTGTACGTCATTCTCAGATCTGCTCCGCGCCGCCGCACAGTTTGGCAGGCCTGTCCACGCGTCTTGTCACCGAACAGTATCGAAGTTCGCCCAAGCACTGGAACCGCGTGCCATCTAAGACGGCACCCGCCGAGCGGTGCCAGTGGCCGAAGATCCAGAGATCCGGCCGATGGAGATCAAGCATCGCGTTCAGCGCCTGCATGGTCCGTGACATGGGCTGGTGAACCTGGTCGCCCGGAAACAGTGCCCGGATGGCGTCTGCCGGCGCATCGTGCGTCACCATGATGCGGGGTTGCACTGCGGCGTAGTGGTCGACAATCGCGTTGAACTCCACGATCGAGCACTCCTCGTCATCCCACCAGTCCAGCCCCTGGGTGCGCAGATGTCGGTCGACCGAGAACGCGCCGCCAACGAACATGATGCCCCAGTTCGGATCGTAGTGCCCGTCCGGGATCCACCCGGGCATGGCCCGGCAGATTTCCGGGTCGTCGTGGTTGCCGCGGATGAAGCCGCAGGTGCCAGCTTGCTCCCGGAAGAAATTCCCGACACGCTCCGCCGTGCGGTGATCGAGAAATCCGTAGCCGAAATCACCGATCTGCACGACGGCCACCCCCCTACCCTGCACGCGCCGGGCGAACGCGTGGAACGGTGGAAACATCCCATGGACGTCGCCCACGAGAAACACTTTCCCAATGTCGGCGAAATCGATCATCCGCGCGTCACTGAATGATCATCTGCTGGGTGTCAGCAAGGCCAGCAACCCGATGCCGCGCAAGCAAAAGATGCAGAGGGCGTAGCGCTGGCTGTTCCACAAGCCGGGAAGTATGGTGTCGAAATGGTACCGGCAAATTGTCAGCGCCCGCGACGGGCGTTCTCGGGATCGGGGCAAGGCGCGGCAGGCTATGCCGGCCTGCATGGCCGCAACGCCGCATGCGAAGATCGGCGGAGTAGGCACTGGGCATTTCGGAGGTCTCTTGGTTGAGATGAGCGCATCGAATCAGATTTCCGCAAGAAAGGGAGTCCCCAATGATTCCAACTAGGTTGGACACGCTCTTGCCGGATCTTCATTCAGGGTTCAAACAGCAATCCTTCGCAAACAAAGGGGCCAAGGGCGGAATCCGGGGGTTTCGACCTGTCACTTACATGGCATCCTTGGCAGGGTCGATGTCCAGCAATTCGAACGCGCGGCCTTGCCGTTCCGTCGGCTTCGCCATCAGCGGGAAGGCGTGGTCCGGACTGCCCGGCAGCCCGTCAGGGGTGCGTTTAGTGTCGGTCTTGGCCTTCGCGCACTCCGAGACCTCGGCCTTTTCCACAGGCGAACTCCGCTGCGCCCGGGCGCCCTCCCGGTCGTCGTCCTCGAACAACAGCGGCGCCAGGCGCCGGCGCATGTGCCATTTCACGTGGCATGCAAGCACGCACAGGAACACTTGGGCGCGGACATGCTCCTCCGAGCAGGCGTGGACCGGCCGGATCCGCAGCCGCGAGGCCTTCATCGCGAGGAACGCACGCTCCACGCTCGCGAGCGACATGTACGCCTCCACCGCGGCTTCCGCGCCAAGCGACGAGGCGTCCAGGCTGGTGCGGATCACGTAGATCCCGTCGAGCCGCGCCTCCTCGGCGATCCTCTCCTCCCGCCGGCTCCAGGAGACGCCGTCGTCCGTGACCGCGATCTCGAAGTGCTTCTCCACCTTGCGCCGGTTGGCCTCCCTCCCGATGGCCTTGATGGCCTGGTCGCCGTTCGCCGGCCTCGGCTTCCGGCTGTAGGGTCTCACATTAATCGAGCATGAGCGTGCGGTTTTTTCCCACGCAGTAAGTGAGCGGTTTTCCCAGGGGATCAGTGACAGTCCGGGACGGCTTTCTTTCCCAGGCAGCCCTTTTCCGGCAGCGCGCCCGGTCCGTGCGGGATGCCGTCCTCCGGGCTTTCGGCCCGGATCGTCGGCTTTCGCTTGCCTTTCGTTCCTTTCGGCCGAAAGTGGCCCGCCGACGATTTGAGACAGGAAAGGTCGGCCCGCGCGACTCGCCCTCGCCGGGCCGCGGACGACCAGTTCAACTGAGATTTGAGACAGATCTGACCGCCGAGGACTACGTTAGCCGCCGGGAGTGGAGGAACGCAAGCCGTCCGCCCTGCCTGAAGTCCGGTTCCGGGCGCGCCTGCGGGATGGCCCGGCACGGGACCTACGAGCGGAAGACGCCGGTCGTGATGCCCGTCGCCCGGTTTTACTGCGGCGGCTGCCGGACGACGTTCAGCCTTCTTCCGGACTTCGCCGCGGCCCGCCGTCCGGGCTCGCTGCAGGAAATCGAGGACGGTATGGCCGTCCTCGCCGGATCCCGGGGTCCGTGGGCGGCGGCCCGGCAGCTGTTCCCCGAGCGCGGCGAGATGTCGAACGCGATCCGCGGGCTGCGCCGCGCGTTCGCGGCGGTGTCGGCCTTCCTGGCGATCGTGGCCACGATGCGTCCCGACCTGTTCCGGGGATGCCCGTCGGAGCTGGGGGCGATGCGCGCCGCGCTGGGGACGGAGACGCTGCTCGTCGACCTGCGCCGGGAGATGACGGCGCACCTGGCGTTCCTGCCGCCTCCGGTCGGATTCAAGCCGCCGTGGACGGGCGGGAATCTCCCGACGGGGCCGCCCAACAGGGAGTGAACCCTGTTGCGGGCGCGCCGGCGGCGGCAGACCGGGCCGGCGGGCGCAGCAGCCTGCAGATGTCCGCGGTCCTCAGGGCCGAGATCCAGTCGAGCCCCGCCGGCGCGAGGTCCCTGCGGATCCGCACCGTCGTCAACATCCCCCGGTCGTCCGCCAGCGCCACGCGCGCGATGCCGGCGGGCAGATTTTCAGCCGAAAGTTCCGTTTAGCTTGCGGAGCAAACGGCCGCATTGGCGTAGCTGCGACGCAACGTCGGACCGCTATGTCAAAATCCGCAAGGGGTCGCTCGCGACATCACCTTTAGGGCGCGGTGATAGGCGGGGGCTTTCGGCGCTTTCCTGACAGCGCATTCCCGGCGATCGCCGCGAGCAGCAATGCACCGCCGATCAGAGTATTGAGGCTCGCCGTTTCGCCAAGGAAGAACCAGACCCAAAACGGGGCAAGCAGGACCTCGGCCAGGGACAGCAAGGCCAGCTCTGCAGCCGGTAGACTACGCGAACCCAGCGTGTAGAAGATCAGGCCTGCCCCTACCTGAAAGACCCCCATGCCCATCGCAACACCACCATCATGCAGGCCGAGTGCGACAGACAGCCCCAAGAATTGGCATATTCCAAACGTAATGATGATGGCGAAGAGGCCCGAAAGGAACACTGCCGGAAGCATTTCTCCAGTCCGCCCCCAACGCAACGCCACGGTGAAAACGGCAAAGCCAAACGCCGATCCAAGAGCGGCAAGGCTGCCTTTCAGGGCAACTCCGCCGGATTTGTCGGCAACCATGATGGAGATGCCGCCAATAGCGACCACAATCGCAATCCAGGTCGCGACGCGCACAGATTCGCGCAGTGCAATCCACCCAAGGACCGCGGCCATGAAAGGGGCCGTCGCAAAAAGCAGCATTGCATTCGCCACGGAGGTCGTCTGGATCGAATAGATTCCGCCGGAATAGGCGGCCACCAGCGACAACCCGGCGATGACGGAGGGAAAGCCGATACGCCTGATTTGGGCAAACGGGCTTTCGCCTGACCGTACGCGAATGACGATGTAGAGAAACAGCGACAGGCTGATCGACCTGTAGAGCAGGATTTGCCAGACCATGGCCTCTTCGATCAGCCGAATGCCAAGCCCAACGGTTGACCAGAGGACCCCGGCTGCGAAGACAAAGAGCACACCGTACTTGTGGCTCTCCGCCGTGGAATAGGGAGGGTATGTACCAGGCATTCGGGGTCAATCCAAAAGCTACGCAGTGTAGAATGACCTAGCCGAGGTCACTCCTCTCCCACATTTGCGACATTCGTGCAGTCTCATAGCGCTTGTGTTTCAATTGCTTGAGTTGAGATTGCGCTCACATTGCATACCAAGCTGTGCCTTCCGTGGAGGAGCTGCGCGGCTCCGCGGAGCGTCAGGCGACCCGTCGAGGTCTTCCGGTGGCGGCTGCGGCCGCAATCCGGCATGCGATTTCGTCTCGTTCATCGCCTACTGCCTGCTGGTGACCCTGAAAAACACCACCCGCCGACGCGTCGGCGGGCTGACCCCGCGCGCCATCATCGAGGCCTTCGGCACGATCCAGATGGTGGACGTGCACCTGCCCACGACCGATGGCCGACACCTTGTTCTGTCGCGCTACACCAAGCCAAGGAAGGAGCAAGAGCTTCTGCTGCACCAGCTCGGCATGCCCCTGCCCACCCAGAGCGCGCCGCGAATCTCATCGTGACGGCATTGCGCCCGCGATCCGGCGGGCGTCGTGTAGTGCCGACCTTTTGGGGTCGGATTCAGGAATATCAATGGGTTACGGACCTCAAGACCCGCGAGTTGCGGAAGTCGGGCAAAGCGGGCAACTCGCGTCCAATCTCGACGATCGTCGACGGCAGCGATTTGCTAGGGGGCTTCGACGGAGTGAAGCTGAACTCAAGCTGAAAATTGGCCGGGAAGACCTAAAGGCTAAAATGGCAGGTAATCATCATCAGGTTGATTGCAAGCTGCAATTCCACCCGGCCGCAGCCGAGGCAAAAATGGGCGCATAGTCGGTGAAAAGGTGCTCGTTGCGAGACGGCAAATTCCGGCCGATGTCGAACCTGAGCGGACTCGGGAAGAGGTCACTCAAGCAGTAGGTGGCCGCATTTTCATACGTCGTCAAGAATGTTCGGCGACTTCAGCGTTCACGTTGGGACATGGAATCTTGCATGCCAACTACTTGCTTGGATTGCCGAGAAAATTCCACCTGAACAATTTGCACGGCTGGCCTGTTAAATTAGAAACCAATAACGACCTGCCGACGCTAGGACGTCTGAAATTGACCTTGTGACAAATCCTCTTACGTCTATGATTGTGTTCAAGTGCCTCGCAATCATGCGTGAGGGAGGAATATTAGTTCATTGGTGACTCACGAAACAGCAGCTGAGACGGGCCAGAAGGCGGCCGAGTTGACTTTGCCCGAAGAACTGTTGCTCGCGCTGCTGGACGAAGAGCGGGGTTATTTTCGTCAGGTGCCCGGTTGGAACCTGAACTGCGCAATGGTCGGCGCAGCTCTGGGTGAATTGTCGCTGCTCGGTCGCATCGACACCGATCTGGAGTCGCTGACTCTGTTGGATGCGACCGATACCGGTCGTCCGCTGCTCGACCCAATCTTGCGGGAGATCGCTACCGAAACCGAACCACACGATGCCCGCTACTGGATAGAGCGGCTTGCTCCACAGTCCGAGGCGGTGATCTCTCAAGCGCTGGACGAACTCGTTCGGCGAAAGATCCTCAACGCCCACTCGGGCGGTTTCTATACGTTCGCCAGGCGCCAGCGATCGGGCGAAACACCGCCAGGAGAAGACCACGTGGCGGGCGAAATCGTAAAGGCCCAGTTGACCAGGATCATCTTCACGGACGAGATTCCTGGTCCGCGCGACGTGATCATCACCGGCCTCGTCAATGCCTGCCGCGTTTTCCATCTGATGTTTCAGATCGACGAGGAGGTGGAAGAACGGATTCAGTTCGTCAGCCACATGGACCTGATTGGCCACGCGATTGCGGCGGCGGTGAGCCAAAGCATCCTCGCGCCCTCGCTTCGCCGGCCCTCGCTGACCAAGCCAATTCCAACCGTGTCTCTGCGTGATCTCGTATTCAACCGCGAACTGCGGGAGGGCAGGCTGCCGGCGGGGTTCGCCAATTTGGCAGACAAGTACGGTCCGGTGTTCGAGCTTCGGCTCCCGTTCCGCCAGAACGTGATTTTCCTGGCAGGGTTGAAGGCGAATGAATGGGCCCATCGCATGGGGCGGCTGTTCTTGCGGTCGAAGGAGTATTTCGAGGGGGTCGACAAGGCGTATGGCGTGTCGCGCTCAATGCACTCGATTGACGGCGCCGATCACTTTCGCTTTCGCAAGTCGTTGCATACCGCCTACTCCAGCAGGACCTTGACCAAGCGTCTGGATGAAGTCTATGATCTCGCCCGCGCGCACATGGCGAGTTGGGACGTCGGCACCACGATGCCGGTGCAAGTGATGCTGCGACCGTTTGTGAACGCTCAGACATCGCCGCTCCTAGCCAACATTGACACCCAAGCCGAGATTGTCGAAGCGCTCGAATTCAAGGTCCGGGTCCTCAATGTAGGCATCATCAAGATGATGCCGCGTTTCATGCTCAAGACCCCATCGATGCGCCGCCGGGAGAAGGCCATGCAACAGATCCTGGATCGCATGCAAAGGACGCACACGGCCGCGCAGCGGGTTGGAATGCATGAAGACGTGGTAGACGCGTATCTGGCCCTGCACTCGTCTGATCCCCAGTTTCTCCCCGAATCGGACCTGTCGCTGCCGCTAGGGGCGATCTTGATGACCGCGATGTACATGGGCGATCAGCTCGGTTTCACCCTTTATTGGCTACTGCAGAATCCCGAGTTGTACGAGCGAGTCACGGCTGAAGCGGACGCGTTGTGGGCCGAGGGGGATCCCAGCGAGGATGATTTCAGTCGAGACCGGATCGACGTGACCCACCGAGTGCTGATGGAGACTCTGCGGATGTCGCCGATCGTGCCCATGTCGATGCGCACGGTGATGAATACCTGCGTGGTGGAAGGTTACGAATTGCCTGTCGGGTCGCAACTCGTGATTGCACAGACGGCAACACACTACTCAGAAGAGGCATTTCCCGATCCGTGGAAATTCGACATTGACCGCTACCTTCCTCCCCGAAACGAGCACAAGGGCAGAGGCTACGCACCTTACGGGCTGGGCACGCACTCATGTCTCGGGAGCCGCTGGGCCGACTTGCACATAGTGATCAACCTGCTGATGCTCACGCATTACTTCAAGATCGAGCTGGCCCGCCCCTACAAGCGGTTGCCGATGGATCCGTTGCCCTCACAGTCGCCCAGCAACAAGCTCAAGATCAGGCTCGCTGAGCAGCGGCACGAAATTCGAACCTGAGTTCGTTGCGCCCGCTCCTCCAGCGCCCGGTCTGGCCTGCGGTTCGGGAATTGAGGATTTCGCAATGACATCATCTGGCGGCGGACGACCTCGCACCGTGCGGGTGATCACGGGAGCAAGTGGGCACATCGGCGGGGTCCTCGCGCGGGCCCTGGCTGAACGGCACGGGCCTCGTCAGGTCCGCGCGATCTACCGGAAGCGTCGAGGCACGGCAGCGGACCTGGATATCGCATGGGTCAATGGTGACATCCTGAACAGGGAATCGCTGATCGCCGCTTTCAAGGGCGCAGAGATCGTGTTTCACTTGGCCGCGCTGGTCTCGATCGATGCCGTCAGGGCGCAGGAACTCCATCGCACGAATGTCATGGGCACACGCAACGTCGTGGAGGCGGCGCTTGAATGTGGTGTACGGCGCTTGGTTCACGTTTCCTCGATCCACGCCTACGACCAACACCCGCTGGACGAAGTTCTCGATGAGAGCCGCGGTCCTGCGGATGGACCCCACCACGGTCCGTACGACCGTTCGAAAGCCGCCGGCGAAGTGGAGGTCCGTCGCGGCCTCGACCGCGGCCTCGACGCCGTGATCGTGAATCCAACCAGCGTAATCGGGCCCTACGACGGCAGGCCCTCACTTATGGGGCAGGTCTTTCTCGATCTCTACCGCAGGCGAATTCCCGCGCTGATCGCGGGCGGTTACGACTGGGTCGACGTGCGCGACGTCGTATCTGCCGTGATGGCCGCCGAGACACGGGCGAGATGTGGCGAGAACTACCTCGTCTCAGGTCACTGGAACACGATGCGCAAATTTGCCCAGCTCTCCCAGCAGGCGACCGGTGTAGCCGTACCCCGTCTCCAGTTCCCGATGTCTGTCGCCCGGTTATGGGCGCCCTGCCAGGTTTTCCTCGATCGATCTCGCGGCCGCCGGCCGCTCTACACGCCGACGGCCGTTCGCGTCATGGCCGAAGGCAATCGGCAGATATCCAGCGCCAAGGCGCAGGCGGAACTCGGGTTCCTCCCGCGCCCTCTCGCGGAGTCGGTCAACGACACGTATCGCTGGTTCGACGAACACGGCATGCTGTGTGCAAGGGCATGAGATGACCGAGGAACGACTGCACGAGATGCTGGTATGGGCTGTCCTCGTGACGGCAGTCCTGACGTTCCCGTACCTGCTCCGCAGAACCGCGCCCTATGGGCGTCACTATGCAGGCGCGGGCTGGGGACCCCACCTTTCCGCCAGGCTCGCCTGGATCATCATGGAACTGCCGGCGCCCTTGCTCTTCCTCGTGGTCTTCCTTAACGGCAAGCACGCGTTCCAGGTCGTGCCGTTGGCGTTTCTGGTCATGTGGCAGGGCCATTATCTGAACCGTACGTTCGTCTATCCGTTTCGCGTCAAGGGACGCGGTCGGGAGACGCCCCTCCTGCTGGTCGCGTCCGGCTTTTTCTTCAATGCGATCAACGCGTATATCAATGCCCGCTTCATCTCGGAATTCGGCGAGTACGCCATTGAATGGCTTGCCGAACCCCGCTTCCTGATCGGCGTCGGGATTTTTCTCGCAGGGCTCGCGCTCAATCTCCACTCCGACAACACCCTCATGTCCCTGCGCCGGCCCGGCGAGACAGGATATGCTATACCGCAAGGCGGCGGGTTCCGGTTCGTCTCGTGCCCGAACTACCTCGGGGAAATCCTCGAATGGCTGGGCTGGGCGGTCGCGACCTGGTCGTCGTGCGGCCTTGCGTTCATGCTGTTCACCGTCGCCAATCTCGCTCCGAGAGCGCGGAGCAACCATCGGTGGTATCTGGACAAGTTCAGCGATTATCCGGAGAACCGCCGAGCCCTGATACCAGGCATCTACTGACTCTCGCGCGATCGTGCATTCGCACGGGCCGTAGCAGACACACGGGATTCTTCAACGCGTCCGGATTCTGCGTTGGTCAAGCCTGGAAGTTGGCACCGTCCTGACGGTCCGGACTAGGCAGAAGAGCCTGCCGGCCACACCGACGTGCGATTTCGCGCGGGCAGCGGCTGGTCATCGCGTCGGACCCAGGCGCTGGTGCCTCAGTTGTCCCTTGCGAGGTTACATGATTGCGGGAAGTCGCACTTCTTCGACCACGAATGGCCCGGGCCCGACGCACTGAGCCTCCCCGACCTGACCTTGCGCTTCGCACGCTCGAAATTCAATCTGATCAGGGCGCTGACTCAACGTCGAGCAACCCCAAGACCCAGGACTCCAGCTCCGACATTGGCGACCTCAAATGATCGACTTCCATCAGATGCCGTATCCGCCGGTCCGAATGCAAGCCGGACAGGTGGCCCAAGTGGATTGGGTGCGGATCACTCGCTAGCTGCATGTGCGTTTGACGGATGGGCATGAAGCCGACCGGCAGGAATCGACGGGCGCACTCATTGGCCAAGAACGCTGTAGTTGCCATCCGCGATCAGGCGGATTGAAACATAGAGGCCAAGAAGTGGGAAAAGAACCCATGGCGAATTCAAAGCAAAAACGTAAACGTACAGATCCCGCCGCTTAATCCTTGCATGCCGCCCGGCCATGAAGAAACTGATCCAGTAAACAGATGTGGCATGCACCAGCTGCCAGAAGAGCATCGCTCCGATAATTCCCGCAACAAGTGCCGGCATCAAGCCAAACGTGTAGGCGGCGAAAAGAACAAGTGTCGGGACAGGCGTTATCAGCCCGTTTCCAAGATCCACATTGTAGCCATACGTGGTCCGGTCGGCATACGAGCCGTCGACATGCGAATATGCAGCCCAAACGTCAGCCCATAACGTTGGCGACGCGAATCCTGACAGCGGCACCTTTCCGGCAAGGAATTCAACAGGAGGAGATCGCCTGGTCTCTCGCCAGTGCCTTTGCCAGTATTCGGCGCGCTCTTCGATGTAATCGCGCCTGACGAGCAGGCACAATTCCCAGTAACAAATTACGAGATTGGCCGAAAAAAACAGAATCATCGCGGCGTGAACCAGATCGAAGTCCCCAAGAACCACGGCGCGCGCGCCTATTCCGACCAAAGTCAAAATTGAGATGGCCAGAATTGCAATCAACAACACTGGCACTGCAATAAGTGGCTGATCCGAGCGGGGATCGGATTGCACTTGAGCAGTTTGGTTCTCAGGCATTAATTCGTATCCTCAATGTAGGGCCCGACTGTTCGGCTCTGCATGTTGCATCGCCAGATGCAGTCAGAACGGACTTCTTTCCCATCGGACGTTTGCGGCAAGTCTCGCGACATGTGCATCAGCGCAATTTCCATGCTCATCCCTGCAGGTGAATTGCCAAGCAACTCCGCCGCTTGGCGCCATCCTGACGCGGCAGCCAAAGTCACATGGCGCTTCGACCCACGCAGGACCGCAATGGCCAGGCACACGGCCAGCAAGCCTTGTGTACTTGGCATTCAATTATATTTGCATGGGCTCCCCTGCAAGGCTCACCCGCGCACGGTTCCGTGGCGGCCACTCTTCTTGATTGAGACATCTCCCAAATTTTGCCGCAGAACCGCACTGACCCGGGAAATTGCTTCCCGATCAGCCAATTCTACACTTGCCAAGATCGGTCGCATCATGAGCCTGTAGTCTCCAAAAGGCCGTCGCTTCGGTGCGGGGCCGCAATGAAGATCACGCAGTCTCAAGCATCAACCTGAAGCTCTTGGGTTGCAGATAGCCCTGTAGCCGGCTAACTCCGCAAGACGATTTCGCGCTTGCGGGCGTCACCCACCTTTGACACGGTCTGTCCATGTTTCGTTCTTCTTCCAGTAAAGAGGGCACCCGCTCGCTCGGAAACCTCACCCCATCTGAAGTGAGGTCTGTGGTGGATGACTACAAGACGATCTATGGTGCGGGCGAGGACGGAAGGAAGGAACAGTACAGTTCGTTCGTGAATCACTATTACGATTTGGTGACCGACTTTTACGAATTCGGGTGGGGGCAATCCTTTCACTTTGCTCCCCGCCGCCGAGGCGAGAGCTTCGAGGATTCCCTGCTCAGGCACCAACATTTCATTGCCGACAAGGCGGCGCTCAAACCAGGAATGCAGGTTCTTGACCTGGGTTGCGGTGTCGGTGGACCGATGCTCAATATCGCGCGCCACTCGGGGGCCAATATAGTAGGCATCAACAACAACGCTTATCAAATCGAGCGCGCGAAAGTGCATACCAAAGACATCCGTTCCCTCTGCCGCTTCATCAAGGCTGATTTCATGCATATTCCCGAGAAAGACGATCACTATGATGCCGTTTACGCCATCGAAGCCACGCCCCACGCACCGGACAAGACGGAACTGTACAGGGAGATTTTTCGCGTCCTGCGCCCCGGAGCATGTTTTGCCAGCTACGATTGGTGCCTGACGGATGGTTTCGACTTCGGCAACGCCGAGCATCAGCGGATCAAGAACGCCATCATGATCGGGAACAGCCTGCCAAATATTCTGACCACGCCTGAAGTAGACTCCGCTTTGCAATCGGTCGGATTCGACCTTCTGGATGCCCATGACCGGTCATGCGATTCGGACCGGGAAACTCCGTGGTACCGTGCTTTGCAGGGACGCGACTTCACTCTTTCGAGCATTCCGCGAATACCGTGGGGCCGCGCGCTGGTCAATCTCACCCTGCGGGCTGGGGAAGCCACACGGGTGTTTCCCAAGGGCTCCCGAGCGGTCAGCACGCTGCTGAACAGGGCGGCCGACGCGCTGGTCGAAGGCGGCAAGTCAGGAATCTTTACGCCGATGTACTTCGTACTTGCCCGCAAACCTCCACGTTCAACTGACTAGCCGGGTCCGCTTCGGCTCCTTCGCGAGCAGGCGAAGCAAAATTCAGTCGGTGGCGGCGCCGCTGCTCGTAGAGACCGAGCGCGTGCAGGGGAAAATATCGGCGGTAATGCGCGTAATCCAGCAGCGCTGTTCGGAAGAACACGCCAGCCATGTCCTGCTTGGGCCATGTCCCGTCCGGTTCCTGTGCGTCGATCAGGAAGCGGGCACCTCGCGAAATTGCGGCCCAGTCGGTTTCGCCTGCTTCAAGTAGCGCGATCAGCGCCCACGAGGTCTGTATGACTTGACTCTTCTCGTGTGGAACATAGCGACCGGTCAGGCAACCACTATGGTGCTCGCCCCATCCCCCGTCTTCCTGCTGGCGCTCCAGCAGCCAGCAGCAAGCTGCGCGCAGTGCCGGATCGCTCGGCCTGGTTCCATTCGCGACAAGGCCCCTGATGCCGAACAGGGTGCCGTAAATGTACTGTACCCCCCATACGCCGCGCCAACTGCCGTCGGCCTCCTGGTTCCGGCGCAGCCACAAGCCGCCCCTGGCGACGGCATCGCTGACTGCAGACCCGCCACGGATTTCGGGAAATCGTTTCCCGCAGACCGCCAGCGCCGAGATGCAAGACGCGGTACACTCGACAAACGAATGCTCGGTCATCGAGTCACCGAACATCTCTGCAGGATTCAACCACTCCAGACCAATGGCCGAGCGAGTGGCCTCATAGCTGCCGAAGCCGCCATCGGGGTTCTGGCTTCGCAACAGGAAGCCAGCCGCATCGCCAAGCACAGACGGGTCCACGTTGTCCCCGCGGGCAGCAACGAGCCCTAACACCGCCTCCGCCGAGCAGTCGCTCACTGGCCAGCCGTGCCACTCGCCGGCGAAGCACCAACCACCTTTGGGATCAGCGCGGTAGGCTTCGCGATATCCCTCGAAGCTGGCCTTGATCTGCTCGCCGAGCAAGAAATCAGCGCCGCGCTGGACTGCATCCGCAACACTGACTTGCTCAGGCACTGCAGCCAAAGCCTGCAGCGCAAACCCTGTATCCCACGTGGCGCTTCTTGCACCGGTGACCCGTGCGCCATCGTCTTCGTCTTCCCAGATCCAACCATTCATCTTCGACAGCGCCCGTCGGCAATCGACATCGTCCGGGTCGCGCAGCCACAGCGAGAGAATGTTGAGAATGCCGCTGACCGGGGAGATGCTCGTATGGCTGGTGGTCTGCAGTTCCCATTTGATTTGCCGGACAATTTCATCCGTGCATCGGGAGCGCAGACGCTTGCTGTGGAGACGCTCAAACAGCCGTGCAATGCTGTAGCCGGTCTTGAGCCAAATGCTTGGCTTCGCATAGAGGTCGGCGTCTCTCAGTCGGTTCCTTGAGGCGGAGAAATTCACCTTGGCAAAACCTTGCGGGAACAGTTCCTCCCGCAGCGAACTTATGACAGGCGTGACCGGCGTCTGGAACCGGCGGCCATAAATCGACGCCATCGCCATGTAGATGAGCCGTGTATGGCAATACCAATTCGAAGGATGCAACGGTACCCAGCGTGGCATGCTCCAGAGTTCCGGCAGAATGGCGTTTACCCCGCGCCAGTCATAAAGATTGAGGAGTGCCAGCCAGAACTTTCCCCAACTCGGAATGCCCAGAATACCTGCCTCCTGAATGAACCGCCGGGCGGGTGCAACCAAGGGATCGTCCCTCTCAACGCCGAGGACTCGCGCCGCAACATAGACGAGGGTGGTGACGAACAGATGGGGCAACGAATGTTCGTGCAAGCCCCATGAACCGTCGTGAAGGCGGGTCCGCTCAAATGAGCGCAGCACCCGACGGCGCCTTCCCGATTCGAGCGGTCGTCCAATGACATGGTGCAACAGCACGTATTGCGCCGTGAGCATGGGACACCAGATCATCTCGCCTTCCCAGCCGCCGTCATCTCTCTGCTGCTCAAGGAGGCGTTGGGCGGCGCTGTGCAGCGCCGGGCCGGCATCGGGCGAATCGACGCATTTGGTGCGGGCAGGCGGTGGCGCCTCGATTCTCGAAGGGATCGAATGGAGGAAAGCTCGCGCCAGACTTTCCCGCGTCTTCGCGCTTTCCTCCCTTCCTTCCTTGAACGCCTCCCGCAACTGGCGAATGCCGAGCTGGAACCACCACAGGCGGACCGTGATTGCGCGAAAGATCGCCCAGCTTCGAGGCCACGCGAACCTTCGGATGGCGAAAAGGACCTCTTGGCTCATCGCCCGCGCGACAGTCCTGCAAAACGTGGAAACCATTCCCGACAGTGACCGTTCCTCGCACGCGAGGATCCGCATGGTCCGGTCCCGGTACGCCGAATTCATCCGCCAGCCCTGGTAGATCGCGTTTCTGAGCACGACCGATTCGGCGCGGTGATCGGCCAAGACTTCGTAGAGCCCCATGGCGAGGAGCTCAGGCACGCGGACCGCTTGGAATCGCTCCGCAGTGAACTTCCGAAAGTCATCGTTTTCGGCGAGTGCCAGCGCATCGCCGAAACCGAGGGTCATGCCGACTGCCGTCATGGGATGGTAATGACCGACGGCATCGCCGATCAGCACCCGTCGCGAGTTGCCGTACGTGACGCGCGGCCTCAATTGGTTGGCAGCGGCATGGAATCGTCCGGCCTGCAGAGCTTCGACAAAGGCCGGCCCGAGATCCCCCGGCAGCAGTCCGGCACAGGACTCAGACAGAAAGCCTATCCGGTCTCTGGAAGTCCAGCGGTCAAGGGGCACATCCACGTGAACCCGGATGCAGCCATTCGCCAGCCCGTAAATGAGAATCGGACCCGGTCCGCCCAGAACTACATGCCCATAACCTTCGAATAGCAGGTTCGCGTCTTGTAGCGTGACCCCAAGCATCCGTGAACAGATCATCGGGTTCATGGACAAAGCCAAGGATTTGCGCACGATCGAAGCGCGACCGTCCGCACCAACAACCCGGACAGCACTTATGGAGCCTTCCGAGCCATCATTTGAAAAGGCAACCCGCTCATCCTCGATTGCATTGACCCGCGCGCGGGAAATGAAATCGATGTTGACTTCGTCCTCAATGGCCCCGCGGAGGGTCGAAACCAGCAGCGCATGGTCAAATGTCACGCCCAACGACCCATCCGGATACGGAAGCTCGATTGGGTCCGAGCCGTCTTCCGGGAACACCACGAAGCCGACGGCCGGCGAGCTGCTGGACAGCGAGTCAATGTCAATCCCGATGTCGCGCAATGTCTTTACGGCAGGTGGATGCAACCACTCGCCTGCCAAGCGCGCGGACGCATTGGGATTCGCTTCGAGAAGGGCAACTCGGGCACCCTTGCGCGCATGGGCCAGTGCGCACACGCTTCCCACCGGACCAGCACCGACAATCGCGACATCATACCTTTGCGAGGCGTCGAAGCTCATCTGAATGCGCTCGACTCAGGACGGCGGCGGTAGCGGATCTCGCAAGGCAGCTTCGGTCCGGTTACCCAGCTGCCATAGTTTGGTGCAGGAAATCTCGCGGGGCCCTCGAATTCGAAACGATCAAGAAGCACGGTCCAGATCGCCTTGAGCTGCATGATGGCGAAGTTTTTGCCCATGCACGCGTGTTTTCCGCCCCCAAAACCGATCAGGGCGTAGTGGTGCTGCTTCAGCTCGGATGTCGGCGGCGCAAACCGGTCGGGGTTGAAGCGCTCGGGTTCAGCGAAGACACCGGGCAGGAGGTGGGAAACTGCCGGCGAGACCATGGCCATGGTGCCCTCTGGCACGACACGGTCTTCGTAGCAAAGCGGCTCCAGCACTTTGCGGATCAGCAATATCAGGGGTGGATGCAGTCGCTCGCATTCGCGAACGGCGTTTTCCATCGCGGTCTGTCTTTGGAGGCCATCGTAGTTCACGGCATCGGCTTCGCGGTAGACCTCCTCGGTCTCTGCTCGCAGCCGCGCCGAGTATGCGTGCGCCCTCGCGAGTTCCAAACCCATCCAGGCTGCAAGCACGGCGCTTGTGTGCTGACCTGCAAACAAGACCGTGATCAGGATCCCGATGATTTCGTCGTCGCAGAGCGCACGGCCGCTTTTGTAGCGGGCGTTCATCAGCACATCCATGAAGTCATCGGGAACGGTCCCGGACCTTCGACGCGCCGCCATAATGTCAGCGAAGAGCGCCGCGATCTTCCGCCTGGCCCGATCACGGCTTCGATGAGCCGGGATCGGGAATCTGGGAAAGAAGAACCCCAAGGGATTAATGCCGTTCTGCAGTTCGTGGTAGTCCTCGGCGAAACCACTGTCCACCAAATCGCGAACTTCCTGCCCGATCAGGCACCGGCTGGCGATCTTGATCGTGAGCTCGTTCATCTTGACTGGCAGGTCGAGCTCTCCTTCGTCGCCCAATTCGCCGGCAAACCTGTTCGCCTCGTCGAACATGATGTCGGCAAACCTTCGCATCCCGGCCTCCTTGAGCGCAGGAAACAGGAACCTGAGCTGCTCGGCGAAAATCTCCGGAGCGGTGTCATAGGCGACTCCGCGCCCGAAGATCGGCACCGTGAACTGGTAGGCTGTCTTGGCGTCCAGTTGTGTCTCGGGGGCGCGAAAGTAGAAGTCGTGAGCTTCGGGACCCGTGAAGAGTGCAAATTTGAGATGGCCAAGCCGGAACTGAAAGAGATCACCGTGTTCGCGCCGGCCGCGGCTCAGCATGGCGACGGGATCGCGCGCGAACTCTCCGAGATGGCCCATCAGCGGCCAGCCGCCCGAAAGTCTGGGTGCGGGCGCTTGCGCCGACAGCGTTCGTTCCCCGACTTGAACCATTTTGGCCACACACACCTTCAATGAATTAACGGCACCATCGAAAATCTTGCTTTCTGGGAATAGCGTTCCCATAGCTCGCCGTATTTTGCTCGGCAGCGCCGCTCGTCGCGCCTTGAACGATGCCACAGCAAGGCCGCCAGCCATGCAGGCAAGAGGTACGGCATCCACGACGTGAATCCGGTGGTCAGCGCGAACGCCAGATATACGCAGATTTCGCCGGTGTAGTTTAGGTGTCGTCCAATTCCCCAAAGGCCAGATACCAGAAGCCGCCCGTCCAGGGCCTGGGCAGGCTGCCCCCAGATCAGGACATTCGGGTCTCGCTTGAAACTGTGCTTTTGCTGATTGGCGGAACGGAAGAGCCAGAAACCGAGCAAGAACAGCAATGCTGTCACCGCGGCAATGGCTGGTGACAGCGGTTCCGGCGCGTGGACCAGCCACCAGGCAGGAAGGCAGTAGAAGAACGGCACCAGCACGTAGTCGCCCCAGATCAGCATCCAGCCGAAACGCTCGCTGATGATGTCCCAAGTGTGGACCATTCCGTGTTCGAACTGGAAGTAGTTGAGCACATAAAGGAAGGTGAATGCCTGATAGAGCATCATCCCCAGGGACAACTCGCCGTAGGTTTCATACTGAACGACGGCAAACGATGCGTTCAGCAGCGCAAGGCCAATGAGCGAAGGCCGGTAGCTGAAGAACTTCAGATCCAGCCCAAAACAGGTTGGAGCGGCTTCGAGGCCTGCGAAGTAGCCACGCCAAAACTCCCGCGAACCGCCCTGCGCACGCACATTGCGCAATTGCAGCCATCCGGAGATCGCGAAGGCAAAGACGTTCGCAACTATGAACAGGGCGGCGAAATGAGTGTTCAAAATTGAAAGGGAGAACCAGCCGAACGCCTGACCGAGCCCCGCTGCGGCCACGGCAATCAGGAAGAGCGCGAAGCCATTGAGCTTGTAGATGCGCTGGTTGCCGTCCGCGTCAGGACCCGTGATTCGCCGGCCGGGAAGGATCATCGAGCCGAGGAACAACAGCCCGACGAATAGCAGTGCCATCGCGGCCGCCTCCAGAAATGCCGAGCCGGACAGCGCCACCGGGAGACTGAAGGCTTCAGGCACGGGCACCATCCGCGTCAGGCACACGCTCCAGATGCTCGCGCCACTTGCGGACCGTCACTTCCTGAAAGGCATTCACTACAGGATTGGTCTCGACGGGAAATGCGTCCCAGTGTCTCTCATAGCCGTCCTGCTCAGCTTCGAGCGCAAACTGGTCCTCGGAGAGCAGCGGGCCGATCAGTACGCGGTTGGAGATCTGCATGACCACGTTCATGGCAAAGCGCGGAATGCGCATCGGGAGGAACGGAACCTTCAATGACTTGAAGTAGAACAGGAAAAACGCCCGGGACGTGCGCTCATCGATCGGCAGCACGAAAAGGTAATGCTTGATCTCGTCGTCGGTATTCGACCACTGGTAGGGATACTCGTAGCACAGCTTCATGTGATTGGTGTTGAGCCGCTTGTGGTCGACGAACAGGCCGGAGATGCGTCCTCGGCCGACCCGAGTGTCATAGGCAAGATGCACGTTGTCGCCCACCGTTTCGAAATCCTTCAATGTGGCATCTTCAAATGGCCGGTAGCGTCGGTGCAGGTGCGCGTGGGTGAAGTCACTCACATTGTCGATGACCATCGAATGGTGCGCCGCCCATTCGAAGCGCAGCGGCACGCAGGTCCACCGGTCGGGTCCCTCGAGTTCCGGGATGTCGGGGACCCCGCGCAGTTCCGCCTGCTCCGGATCCCCGGGGAAGAGCCAGACCAGGCCGTAACGGACCCTTACCGGGTAGGTGCGAAGCGCGAGACGAGGGAAACTCCTCTCGCCATCATATGGAACTCCGGCCGGGCGGTCTTTGCCGCCGTATTCCCAGCCGTGATACTCGCAAACGAGCCGGCATCCCTCCACATGGCCAAGGGAGAGCTTCAGCTGGCGATGCGCGCAACGGTTCTCCATCGCCTCGAATTCTCCGTCCTCGTTTCGGAACAGCGCAATCGAGTGCTTCCAGAATACAATCTCAACCACGGTGCCCGGTTTGATGCGCCTCACTTCCTCGACGGCATACCAGTAGTTCGGATCCAGGCCCGCGGCGCGCGCTTGCTGCCGCAAGGTGCGGGCTTCCTCGAATCCGGGCGGCGGTCCATTGGATGCTGACTTCATTTCAAGCTCTCTCCGAAATATCCTGAAAGCTACTTAGCGGCGTGATTCCCGGCCTTTGCTGCGGGTCCGCCGTCCCGGACTTCCGTGCGCGGACGGTTCGCACGCGGATTCTTGATCGCGTTGCGGCTGTAGTGAAACGCGTAAGCTTCATGAACGGCGTCGCGGATGGCGGTCGGTTGGTACCCGAGCTCCCGTTTCGCCTTGCTGAGGTTTGCGTGGCGACACTTCTTCAGGAGGCGTATGGCACCTGGGGTGAAACGCTGGGGAAAGTCCGGGTGGAACCGACTCAGGTAAGAGCTCGCCACTTCCGAAAACACGAGCATCAGGGGGGCCGGAACCTTCCGGCGCGGCCGTGGAACGCCCGAGACCTCTTCATACAGGGCAACGATCTCCGAAATGGTCTTGTACTCGCTGCTGAAAATGTATTTTTCGCCCGAGCGGCCGTGGCGCATGCACAACAAGTGGCCTTCGACGATGTCACGCGCGGCGACAAACTCGAATCCGCCATCAATATAGGCGCGGAGCTTGCCGTTAGTGTAGTCACACAGCGTCCTTCCCAGCCGCGAGGGGAGAAAATCAGCGCCCCCAACCACAGCACAGCAGGTCGCGACGACAACTTCCTGTCCGGTCGCCGCGGCACGCCAGCATTCCTGCTCGACGAGCGACTTGCTGCGCTCATAAGGCATCGTGCGTTCCATCGGAAAGAACGGCATGGTTTCGTCGCTCGGTGCAGAGGGATCGTCCAGGTCGTGACCGACCGCACTGAAAGATCCAGTAACCACCACCCGCCCGGCCTCAGACTCCCGCGCCGCCTGAAGCACGTTGCGGGTCCCGACAACATTGCACTCGAACACCTCCCGACGATGGGCGCGGTTGCCCTCGATGGTCGAAATCTTGGCCGCAATATGATAGACTCCCTGGCAGCCTTCGAGAGCTTGCCTGATGGAATCAAGATCGCGAATGTCCCCAAACACCTGCTCAACGTCCAGGCCTTCCAGGCCTTCATTGTTGTCATCGTGTCTCAGCAAAACCCGGACCTGTACGCCCTCGTCGAGCAATCGACGCACGAGGTTGGCTCCGACATGCCCCGCCGAGCCGGTTACAAAAACGGGCGCCGTCGGCGCACCTTCCACTATGCCCATTTCCAATGCCATGCAGGCCCGTCCAGTGGGATTTTTGGAGAGATTTCACACCGATTCAAGATAGTAAAGACCCCAGATCACGGCATGAAGATTGGCGAACATTCGGTGAGAGCGTGATGGCCTTGCCTGCGGAAATTGGCTGGCGACTTCTTCCGAAATCGGCAGAGCCGGACGCCGGACCTGAGATTGGCGAGTTCTCTCTCCCAGTCGTTCTTGACCGCCCTTGTATCGTGCCGACGTGGCTCGTTCCAAAGGCCGGGTACGCGGCGGCGGCCCCGAAGAGCGAATCCTCGACAAGGATCCCCGTCCGGACCATCGTTCTGTCGTGCATGAGGGCTCTTCACCTACGGACGGTCTGGCTCCCGTAGCGGAGTGCCGCCTTCGCCGATCTCAGAAATGTCCGACTTCGCTGCCGGGTTCCGCCGCCTTCGAGAGCAGGTCAAAGACGTAGCCTGCAACCGAACGAAAGCAGATGAGCACTGCCTCGTGTTCTCCACCGAACCAGAAGGCCGCAGGGACCTGCGCCAGCCTCGTCCGCCTGACGCGCCCCGGAGGCAGCGCGTTCTGCCGAAGATCAGCGGGCGAAAGCTTGGCCAGGACTTCGCGAACCGTCGCCCCCTCGCCCGTCAGCCGAAACACGGCGCGCGCATCGGAAACGTTTGCGACCAGCGCATGCAGCTCGCCCAGCGCTTCCGCCAATGTCGCCACGGTCGCTTCGGCCTCGTCGTATGCGCACAGGATCATCAGTTCGTCGGGCGACATCCAGAGGGCGCCCTGTCCCAGCCCGCCGACAAGCTCCCCGGAACCAGGCAGGTCGAATCCGGCTCCTGTCAGCGCCGCAGCCACGTCCGCGGCACCGAGATCGGCTCTGAGCAGGATCATGCCGGTCAGCCCGGCATCCTTGATCGTGACGAACCCGGAGCAGTTCGCGCCGTCGAGAGGAGTGACGGAATCAGGCATTCTGCTTCTCTCCATCCGGGTCATGAAACACGGGATTCACGATCCTCGCACGGACCGGCTCGCCATCAATGACTGGAAACTCCAGGATCTCGCCCATCCGGTCCGGACCCCGTTCGACGAGACCCATGGCAATGCCGCGATCGAGCGTCGGCGAATAGTATGTCGAGGTGACGCGGCCTTGGGTTCTTTGCTGACCATTCGCGTTCACGCCCTCGTCCGTGGCATAGGCCCCGTCGGGAAGCACCGATCCGTCAAGCGATTCAAGCCCAACCAGCCTCCAGCGCAACGGGTCCGTCATATGTTCGCGTTCCTGCGCCCGTTTCCCGAGAAAGTCGTCTTTCCGCTTGGAAATCGCCCAATGAAGCCCGAGGTCCTGCGGCGTCACCGTTCCGTCCGTCTCGTCACCGATCATGATGAAGCCCTTCTCCGCACGCATGACGTGCAAGGCCTCGGTTCCGTAAGGCGTCATGCCGAGGGGCCTGCCGGCCTCTAGGAGCCTGTCCCAAAGCGCCCGGGCCTGACCGGCCGGCGCAGCGATCTCGAAGGACAGCTCACCCGAGAAGGAAATGCGAAAGACACGCACGGGAACGTTGCCGAGCGCACCGTCCGTCCAGGCCATGAACGGAAGCGCCTCCCTGCCGAGATCCATGGAAGGCCCAAGTTCGTTCAGCAGATCCCGTGCCCTCGGACCGGCCACTCCGATCTGGGCGAACTGTTCGGTGACGTTGGCTACGTACACTTTCCAGTCCCACCATTCCGTCTGGAGCCATTCTTCCATTGATGCATGGATGCGGTCCGCGCCGCCCGAAGTCGTGTGACACAGCCAAGTGTCATCATCGAGCCTCGCTACAACACCGTCGTCGACCAGGAACCCGTTCTCCGAACACATTAGTCCGTAGCGGCACTTGCCGGGTTTCAGCGTGGACATCATGTTGGTGTAGAGCATGTCGAGGAACCGGGCGGCATCCGGACCCTTCACGACAAGCTTGCCCAAAGTGGAGGCATCAAGAAGCCCGACCCCTGAACGTGTCGCCAGCACCTCTCGCTTCACAGCGTCGTGCACGCTTTCGCCCTGCATAGGAAAGGCGTAGGGACGCCGCCAGTGCCCGACCGGCTCCCAATGGGCCCCGTTTGCTTCATGCCACTCATGAATCGGCGTCTTGCGCACGGGCTGAAAGAGCTCACCACGTGCCTCGCCTGCGATGGCGCCCATGGTCACCGGCACGTATGGCGGACGGAAGGTCGTCGTGCCCACCTCCTCGATCGGCGCCCCCAGTTCCCGAGAGAGGATCGCCAGCCCGTTGATGTTGCTCAGCTTGCCCTGATCCGTTGCCATGCCAAGCGTCGTGTATCGCTTGGCATGTTCGACGCTTTCATAGCCCTCGCGAGCCGCCAGCTCGATGTCGGAGACCTTGACGTCGTTCTGGAAGTCCAGCCAAGACTTCGCTCGCTTGGCATACGGCGCGCGCGCGGGCACGAGCCAAACGGGTTCCATGGGCTGGTGCCCCTCGTCCTCGCCTGCCGGAGCGCGGCCAGCTTTTCTGCCGCGGCTTTCCCCGAGCGCTTTCCCGGCCAACACCCCTGCGGCGTAAGCGCTTTCAAGAGCCGCGCCAGAATGAATGGCACCGCTCGCGCTGCCGGCGACCTGCATCATGGCCATGCCGTAAACCCCGGTTGGAGGACGTGCCGGATCAGGCGCAAAGTGGGCCGCTTCATCATTCCACGAAAGCTTGCCGCCCGCGTGGCACCAGAGGTGTGTGGCCGGCGACCAGCCGCCCGACATCGCGACGCAGTCCGCCTGGATCACGTCGATCACCTCTCCGTCACCGTCCTGTCTGCACACCTGGACTCCGTCAACACGGTTCCGACCGACAATGCCGGCGATGCCGCAGCCGGGTCTCACGTTCAGGCCCGCGTCGCGCGCAGCCGCCGCAAGGGGGCCTGTAGCCTGCTGTCGCGTATCCAGGACTGCGGGGACACCAAGACCTGCTTCCCGCAAGGTCAGTGCTGTCCGATATGCATCGTCGTTGTTCGTCAGGATCACCGTCCTTTCGCCGGGAGCCACGCCGTAGTTGACCACGTAGTCACGCACAGCACTTGCAAGCATGCAGCCCGGGCGGTCGTTCCCGGCAAAGCTCAGGGGACGCTCAATGGCCCCGGTCGCCGCAACGGCATGGCCCGCCCTGACCTTCCAGAGCCGGTGACGCGGGACCGAGTGTTCAGGCGCGTGATCAGTCAGTCGCTCATGAAGAAGGACGTATCCATGGTCATGGATTCCTGACCCGGTCGTGCGCGTACGCATGCGCACGTTTGGCATGGATTGCAGCGACTTCAGGGTGTTTCCGATCCACTCTTCGGCGCTCATTCCGTCAATCCTGGCGCCATCGACCGGCGCCCGGCCTCCCCACGCGGGGTCCTGCTCAACAAGGAGCACGTCTGCCCCGGATTCAGCTGCTGCCGACGCCGCAGCAAGTCCGGAGATTCCTCCCCCAATTACAAGTACATCAATCGTTATGTTGAAGTGCTCATAATGATCGGTGTCACGCCGCATCGGAGGCTTTCCGAGGCCGGCGGACAGACGGATTGCCGGCTCGTACACATGCTTCCAGAAGGCACGCGGCCAAAGGAACGTCTTGTAGTAGAAACCTGACGGCAGAAACTTCGACAGCATGGAACTGATCGCGCCAAAGTCATTTTCCAGGCTTGGCCAGTGGTTCTGGCTCCGCGCCTCGAGACCCTGGAACAGTTCCGTCGTCGTGGCCCTGGCATTCGGCTCGAAGGTTCCGTCGCGACCGAGCCCCACCAGCGCATTCGGTTCTTCCGGCCCGCTTGCAACAATCCCTCTGGGCCGGTGGTACTTGAACGATCGCCCGATGAGCACCTGACCCTCGGCCAAAAGCGCGGATGCCAGCGTGTCGCCGGCATATCCCCGCATTTCCTTGCCGTTGAAGGAAAACCCAAGGGATTTCGACCGGTCGATCAGGCGACCGCCCATTGGCAGGCGACGGCTCATGAGACATCCTTCCAGCGCCACCCAGGCACCCGGGTCGAAATTGCGTCCAGGATCTCCTGAGGTGGCTCGTGGACCTGTGCCGGATAGGTTCCGTAGACCTCAAGCGTTGCAGTGTTCCGCGCCGCGTGGAACCACTTTCCACAGCCGTAGGCGTGACGCCAGCGCTCGAAATGCACGCCTTTGGGATTCGCGCGCATGAAGAGATAGCCCTCGAACTCCTCGTCGGACGAGCCTGGACCGAACCGCTTCAGATGCGCCTCGCCGCCCGCCGCGAGCTCGGTCTCGTCGCAGCGAGTTCCGCAATAGGGACAGGTCAGGATCAGCATGCGAAGCCCCTGCGCTTCGCCGGCCGGGCCAGATGCCGTCCGGCAAGGCCAATGCGGCAACCGGCTTTGGTCCGTGCCAGAAACGCTCTCACGTCGCACTCTCCTGTCGCGTGCTTCACCGAACCGCCTCCTTCAATGCGCTACGCCGGCCGCGACGCTTTCGTCGATGAAGCGGCCCTCGCGAAAGCGATCGAGCCCGAACTCCGCACAGAGCGGGCTTTCGCCCTTTGCCATGAGCTCGGCAAAGCCCCACCCGGACCCCGGGATCGCCTTGAAGCCGCCTGTCCCCCAGCCGCAGTTGACGAAAAGGTTGCCGACCGGTGTCCCGGACAGGATCGGAGAACGATCGCCCGTCATGTCGACAATCCCGCCCCATTGGCGAAGCATCTTCAGGCGAGAGATCATCGGAAATGTCTCCACGAGAGCTCGCACGGTTTCCTCGACATGGGAAAAGGATCCCCGCTGAGTGTAGTTGTTGAATCCGTCCGCGCCGCCGCCAATGACCATTTCGCCCTTGTCGGACTGGCTCATGTAGCCATGGACGGTGTTTGCCATGACCACTACGTCCATGCATGGCTTGATCGGCTCGCTGACCAGCGCCTGCAATGCGACGCTTTCGATGGGCAGCCTGAATCCCGCCATATCCGCCAGATGCCCGGAATGGCCGGCAACCACGATCCCGAGCTTGCCGCAATCGATGTCGCCGCGCGTCGTCACGACCCCTGAAACGTCGCTACCGCTTGTGCGTATGCCCGTGACCTCGCATTGCTGGATGACGTCCATGCCCATTTCCGAGCATTTGCGGGCATATCCCCAGGCCACCGCGTCATGGCGCGCGGTGCCGCCCCTTGGCTGCCAAAGCGCGCCGAGCACCGGATAGCGCGGGCCCCGGACCTCGATGATCGGGCAAAGCTCCTTTACGCGCCCGGGTCCGATGAATTCCGTTTCCACGCCTTGGAGCGCATTGGCATGCGCCGTCCGCCTGTAGCCGCGAACCTCGTGTTCGGTCTGGGCCAGCATCATGACGCCGCGCGGGCTGAACATGACGTTGTAGTTCAGGTCCTGGCTCAGCGTTTCGTAGAGCGTGCGCGCCTTTTCGTAGATCGCGGCCGAAGCGTCCTGAAGATAGTTCGAGCGGATGATCGTCGTGTTCCGGCCCGTGTTGCCACCTCCGAGCCAGCCCTTTTCAAGGACAGCGACATTCCTGATGCCATGGTTCTTGCCGAGGTAATATGCCGTTGCCAAACCGTGCCCGCCCGCCCCGACGATGACAACGTCGTATCGCCGCCGCGGTTCGGGACTCTGCCAGGCGCGCTGCCAGCCCCGGTGATCCCGGAACGCTTCCCGCACCACGGCCAAGGCTGAATAGTGACCCATGTCCTGCAACTCGCGTCTCGGCGTCGATTCGCCGTCTCTCTCCCAGAATCACTGATGCGGCGTCTGACGGCAAGCGGCACGAGAGCTTTAGTTCGCGACACCTGGTGCCTTGGCGGGTCTTCCCGCCGGACAAAAGGCACATTATGTGGAGCCAATGACATTCTGGTTCCTTGCATGCCTCATCATCGCCGGGGTCGCCGCCGTGATGGTCCGTGCATTGATGCGTGCGCGCCACAGCGAGATGGGCGGTGCCGCTTCGGACGTCCAGGTCTATCGAGACCAGTTACAAGAGGTGGCGCGAGACGAGGCCCGCGGCGTGCTCGCAGAGGCTGAAGCGGAAGCGGTGCGCCTCGAAGTGTCCCGAAGGCTGCTGGATGCCGACCGGCGCGCGCAGGCACGCGACGAGCAAGCTCCCGGCAACAAGAGACTTGCCGCAGGGATCATCTTTGCGACGCTAATTGCGGGCGGGATCGGCATCTATCTGGCGCAGGGCGCTCCTGGAACGGCCGATCTTCCCATCAATGCAAGGCTGGCGGCATTGGATGCGGCTGCAAAGGATCGTCCGGGCCAAGAAGAGGCGGAGACAATGGCAGCTCCGAATCTTCCCCGCCCCGAGTTCGTGGGCGAGGACTTTTCGGACTTGATGGACCGGCTGAGAGAGGCTGTCAGGGCACGCCCATCCGACATCCAGGGCCTCACGCTCCTTGCAAGAAACGAAGCCCGGCTGGGCAATTTCGCCGCCGCCCGCCGGGCGCAGGAACAGCTCCTTGCCGCGAAGGATGACGGAATCACGACCTACGATCTCGCCGCCATGATCGAGATGATGGTTTTTTCGGCGGGAGGCTACGTATCCCCGGAAGCGGAGGAATACGTCTCGCGCCTGCTTGCCCTCGACCCCGGGAACCGCGCGGGGCGTTACTTTCTCGGGCTGCTGCATGTGCAGGTTGGCAGGCCGGATCTCGCGTTTCCGCTTTGGCGTGACCTGCTGGAGACCAGCATGTCGCATGAACCATGGATGCCCGTGCTGCGCGCCGGGATCATCGATGTCGCTGCAGGAGCCGGCGTGACATACGAACCTCCCGCGGTCCGGGGGCCGACTGCCGCTGACATCGCGGCCGCAGAGGACATTGAGGCAGAAGACCGGGAAGCCATGATCCGCGGAATGGTCGAGGGCCTTGCGACCCGCCTTGCAGAGGAAGGCGGCAGGCCGGAAGAGTGGGCGCAACTTGTCCACTCGCTCATGGTACTGGGAGATGATCAGCGAGCGCGGAATACCTACATCGAAGCGCAGGCTGTCTTTGGCGGCGACGCGGCGGCAATGGCGATCATCCGCGATGCAGGTGCGCGGGCCGGGCTTGCCGAATGATCTTCGAAGAAATCGAATCCCTTGCGGCAGAATTGCCTGCCTCCGGTGCCCTGGCCGGAATTGATCTCGGGACCGCAACGATCGGTGTCGCGGTGAGTGATACGCGGCGACGCGTGGCAAGCCCGGTCGAGACAATTCGCAGAAGAAAGCCGGGAAGGGACATCTCAGCCCTCTTGGCGACCTGCGCCTCACGGGAGGTCGTCGGGCTGATACTGGGACTGCCGCTCAACATGGACGGCTCGGAAGGTCCACGCTGCCAAGCGACGCGAGCCTTTGCGGGAAACGTTGCTAAGGTCACCGAGCTTCCCATCGCCTTCTGGGATGAACGGCTCTCGACAGTCGCAGCGGAACGTGCGCTTCTAGAGGCCGACATGTCGCGCAAGCGTCGTGGCCAAGTCATCGATCACGTTGCCGCCTCCTACATTCTGCAGGGAGCGCTGGACCGGATCTGCAGCATGGGGACCGCATGAGCGACGACCTCTGGAAGCGCGAAGACATCGAGAGCCCCTGCGTCCAGGTGTGCCTCATACATCCTGATGCCGGGATCTGCCTCGGCTGTCACCGCACGGGCGAAGAGATCACGCTTTGGCGTCGGATGACCCCGGAGGAGCGAGGCAGAATCATGGCTGAATTGCCAGATCGAAAGTCGCGATTGCCCGGACGACGTGGCGGCCGAAAGGCGCGGCTGCGCAGGTAGACGTCATGTGCAGGGCCCGATGGGACCAGTCGAACGCCATGTCCTGGACTCGGCTGCAAGTTGCGGCCGAGATCCTGCTGCAACGGCAGTCGAGACTCTCGACCCGTCGGTGTCGCAATTGCGGCGTCCGCACGCATCACCGCCGACCGAAGAGCCTTTCCACATCCTGCATCTTCAATTCCACGTATGTCGGCCGTCCGTGATTACACTGACCTGAATTTGGCGTTTCTTCCATCTCTCGCAAAAGGGCGTTCATCTCTTCGGCACGCATCAATCGACCGGTCCGAACCGAGCCGTGGCAGGCGATTCGAGACAGGACTGCGTCGATTCGCGCCTTGAGCGTGCCGCATGACCCTCCTTCCTCAAGTTCATCGGCAATGTCCTTCAGAAGTCGTGAGGCATCGACCTGGCCGAGGATCGCGGGCGTTTCCTGCACGGCAATCGCCCCTCGGCCGAAGGGCTCGATCGAAAGCCCGAGCGTCCGCAGCTCCTCCGCGTGCTCCAGGATTTCAGGCGCAGCGTCGCCGAGCTCGACAATTTCCGGGACGAGGAGCGCCTGCCGGGCGACCCCTGATTCGGCTACCTGCGCCTTCAGCTTTTCATAGACCAGGCGTTCATGTGCGGCATGCGCGTCCACCAGGATGATGCCGTCCCGGGTCTGGGCGAGGATGAAGTTCTCGTGGAATTGCGCCCGGGCCGCTCCCAGCGGAAAGTCCAGTTCCTCGCTCTCGGCATCCACGGAGTCGACGCGACCGGCGGCGACTCCATCCAAGTCCTGCAAGAAGCCGCCATCGCCATGAACATCCTGCACGTTGACTGTTGCTTTGCCGCGCCCCGGCCTGCCGTCCATCTGGTAGACACGCGCCACTTCTGGCGATGCCCGAAACGCGCCAAGGGCATCGGTTCCGATCGTGCTTGACGACCTGTGGCCAGCCTCCGCAAGCGCATGCCGAAGACCGGAAACGACAAGCCCGCGCGCCACCCCGGGTTCGCGAAAGCGCACCTCGGACTTTGACGGGTGAACGTTCACGTCGACCAAGGTCGGCACGCAATCAATGAAGATGGCGGCGGCAGGGTGCCGGTCACGGCTGAGCACGTCCGAATAGGCCGCCCTGAGGGCGCCGAACAAGAGCTTGTCGCGCACGGGACGGCCATTGACAAAAAAATGCTGATGAACGGCGGAGCCGCGCGAATAGGTCGGCAATGCCGCAAATCCGGTCATGTGCAGGCCGTCTCGCTCGGCATCGATGGCTATGGCGTTCTCGATGAATTCCTTCCCGAGAATGCCTTGGATCCGGTCTGACATTGCCTGCACGGAATCGCCGAATTCCGCCTGAACGGCAAAGACGCGGCGCGGTGCGTCCGTGTGGTCGAAGAGTTCGAAGCCGACATGCGGTTCCGCCATGGCCAGCCGCTTCACCGCGTCAGTGACCGCCCGCATCTCGCCTCGTTCGCTGCGCAGGAACTTGAGCCGGGCCGGAGTGGCGAAGAAAAGATCCTGCAATTCCACCGTCGTGCCCGGCTTGCCCGCTGCAGGACGCACCGGTTCCACAGCTCCTGCAGCCGCCTCGATGACCGCGGCACCGAATCCCTCGGGCCGGGACGTGACGCTCAACCGCCCGACGGCAGCAAGCGATGCCAGCGCCTCGCCGCGAAATCCCAAGGTGCGAATGTTCAGCAAGTCCGACCCATCGATCTTTGACGTCGCATGGCGCGAAAGGGCAAGCTGCAGCTGATCCTCGGCGATGCCGCAACCGTCGTCCTCGACTCGTATCAATCGCTTGCCACCCTCCGCCACGGAGACGGCAATGCGGCGTGCACCGGCATCAATCGCGTTCTCGACGAGTTCCTTTACCGCTGAGGCAGGTCGTTCGACGACTTCACCTGCCGCAATGCGATTGATCGCCGCGTCTTCCAGGCGTCGAATTGTCGGCCACGTGCCGCTTATCTTGCGGTCCTTGACATCCACCGCACAATTTGTAGCAGTACATTGCGCTCGGGTCCATAGCGGGCAAAGCTCCAGCGAGCGGCACGCTCTTCAGGATCATCCTGCCCTTGCACGCAAGCCGTCACCTGCCCTATATCCTCGGCCAACCCGCTAGGCGAAAGGGACCGAAACGCAATGGCCGGCCACTCCAAATGGGCGAACATCCAGCACCGCAAGGGACGACAGGACGCGGCCCGGTCCAAGCTGTTCTCCAAGCTTTCCAAGGAAATCACCGTTGCCGCAAAGCTCGGCGATCCTGACCCGGAGAAGAATCCCCGATTGCGGCTGGCCATAAAGGAAGCGAAGTCGAACTCGGTCCCAAAGGATGTCATCGCGCGCGCGATTTCGAGATCCCAGGCCGGGGACGGCGATGAATTCGAGGAAATCCGCTACGAAGGATATGGACCGTGCGGCGTTGCGGTCATCGTCGAAGCGCTGACCGACAACCGGAATCGGACCGCGTCAACCGTGCGCGCCTGCTTCGACAAGCACGGCGGCAACCTCGGCGAGACGGGTTCGGTGAGCTTCATGTTCGAACGCAAGGGCGAAATCGTCTACCCGGCATCTGCCGGCGACGAGGACACCGTGATGATGGCGGCAATTGACGCCGGGGCGGAAGACATCGACTCCGACGAGGACGGGCACGTCATCCTGACGGCGGATGCATCGCTGAACGATGTTTCCAAGGCGCTCGATACGGATCTGGGCGAGGCGGAATCCACCAGGCTGATCTGGAAACCCACGACGGTTGCCGAACTGGACATGGAGGGATTCCAGAAACTCTTGCGCTTGATCGACGCGCTGGAGAACGACGACGACATCCAGCGCGTGACGGCAAATCTTGACGTTCCCGAAGAGTTCATGGAGCGACTTTCGGCCTGAACCGGACCCGCGTCATGACTGAGAGCCCTACCTTCAAGCTGAACGCCACGGACGACGCGGCGCGTGCGGGCGTGATCAAGACCGGGCGGGGCGACGTGCGGACCCCTGCGTTCATGCCGGTTGGCACCGCAGGCACCGTGAAGGCCATGTTTCCGGAAAGCGTTGCGGCGACAGGTGCGGACATCCTCCTCGGCAACACGTATCACTTGATGCTGCGGCCCGGCGCGGAGCGGGTCGCAGGTCTAGGAGGACTTCACGCGTTCATGAACTGGGACAAGCCGATCCTTACAGATTCCGGCGGGTTTCAGGTCATGAGCCTCGCCGGCATGCGGAAGGTGACCGAAGAGGGCGTCCGTTTCACGTCTCACATCGACGGTTCCCGACACATGCTTTCGCCGGAAAGATCCATTGAGATCCAGCGCCTTCTGGGAAGTGACATCGTCATGTGCTTCGACGAGTGCGCCGCCCTGCCCGCACCCGACACGGCGATCGCAAAGAGCATGCGCCTCTCGATGCGTTGGGCGGAGAGATCGAAGACCGCGTTCGGGGAGCGATCGGGACATGCGCTGTTCGGAATCCAGCAAGGAGGTCTCAACCGGGAGTTGCGGGAGGAAAGCGCCAAGGCGCTCGTGGCCATGGAATTCGATGGGTATGCGATTGGCGGTCTGGCCGTCGGAGAATGCCAAGACGCGATGTTCGACGTGCTCGATCATGCGCCTGCAATGCTCCCTCGCGACAGGCCACGCTATCTCATGGGCGTCGGAAAGCCCGACGACATCATCGGAGCCGTAAAGCGCGGGATCGACATGATGGACTGCGTGCTGCCGTCACGGTCGGGCCGCACAGGCCAGGCATTCACGCGCCGGGGCACCGTCAACGTGAAGAATGCAAGGCACGCGAATGATCCGCGCCCACTGGACGATTCGTGCACCTGTCCCGCCTGCCGAAATTACAGCCGGGCCTACCTTCATCACGTTTTCCGCGCCGGGGAGATGATTTCGGGGATGCTGCTGACCTGGCACAATCTGCACTATTACCAGGAACTCATGTCCGGGATCCGCGATGCGGTCACGGAGGGGCGGTTTCTAGAGTTCGAGGCAGATTTCCATGCGCTCCGTGCCGAGGGCGACATAGCGCCGCTCTGACCAGGGTGCGGCGCTGCGGCTGTCCCGACGCGGCCATCTCTATTGCCCCGGCATCACGTGCGGAGGCTTCCCGTTACCCAAGGCACAAACCTGATCCGTGCGTGGCGCCGTCTGCTCAAGTCCTGGAATAGCTCTTGTCGCACGCAGGAATTGCGGATTCTCGCGCCGTATCGCGCGTGTCCCCTCGCATCGGCGGCACAGGCGATCGAAATCGCCGAATAGCAGAGGACCATGGCCTGCATGCTGGCCGAGAAGCGGATTGACGTAGCGTAGCCTGCGATGCCGTCGGCTCAGCAGCGAGCCAGACGCGGATCACCTGCGCCGCGCCGAAGAGTCGAGGTGCATCCCGTCGTCGCATGCATGTCTTCAATGAATGTGCCCGATTTAGTGTCTTGGCGGTCACCAAATCAGTCGATCCCGAAAAATTCTCTGCTCGTCAATTCAGATGCGGTCGAATGGGCTTTCGGACCGCTTGAGACCATTCCCTCTGATGACAACAGGTTGCACTGGCGGCTGCGTTCAGGCGCGCTGCGCAGCTTGGTGCAGATTACTGACGAGGAACTGTCGGCGCTTGCCACCGCCTCAGAGGCTCTGGAACGAACCGGCTTTCAGGAACAGGCGGCGAGGCTGAAAAAAGTCGACACCAAGGTGCGCGCCATCCAGAGCGACACGCTGGAAGGGCGAGACTCCGATCTCGAAGCGCTGATGCGAGTCGAGGGACTTGCCATGCGACCGGGCCCGCAGCAGCCGGTCAATGCCGACCTGGTCGAACTTCTGCGAGAGGCAATCCTTACCAGTCGGATGGTGGAATTCCGCTACTGCGCCCGCTCGTCCGGACGGACCAGCTGCCAGCGCCTCTAACCATACGGCCTGATCTATGGCAATCGTGCATTTCTCGTTGCCCGAAACGACTGGAACAAAGAACCCCGTCTCTGGCGTCTCACCGGCATGGACGATGCAAAGGTGCTCCCAAAACGCTTCGAACGCGACCCGGCCTTCGATCTGCAGCGCTTCACCCTGCGCCCATTCGGCACCTTCCAGGAAGAGCCCGTTCAGGTGATGCTCCGCTTCGACAGGACCGCAGCGCCGGATGCCTCGTTCTTTCTGTTCCATCCGGACCAGACCACAGAAGTGCACGAAGACGGGACGGTCACGGTCCGCTTTGAGGCAGGAGGTCTCGATGAGATCTGCTGGCACCTGATCACGTGGGGTGAAACTGTCACGGTGGAAGAACCCCTTCTGCTGCGACGGCATCTGGCAAGAATGTGCGCAACGCTTGCGGCACATCACCAACCTGCCTAGGCTAGGCAGCGTTGTGCCTTCCAGCGTCCTTTTGCACCAGGCCGGGGTTCGACGACCTCTTGTAAACTCTTGATTGAATTCCGCGGCAAATTATGCGTCACACAAGCTGACCACGCATACTGGCCCAACCTTGACGGGCGGCACTTGCCCTGAACCCGCGCCTCGGCTAGGACATCGCGACCAAAATCCAGAGGCAAGGTCACATGGCAAAGGACAAGGTAAAGAGCACCGGCACATTCGTGATCATGGCCCTGCTCATTCTTGGGTTAGCCGGATTTGGCGTGACGAATTTCGGCGGCTCAGCGGGTTCCGTGGCCACTGTTGGCCAAGCCGAGGTCGGCATCAACGACTACGCGCGCGCCATCTACTCTCGAATTCAAAGATTGGAGAGCCAGATCGGGCAGCCGGTGACGTTTCAAGAAGTTCGAAATTTCGGCATGGACAGCGCCGTGCTCGCCCAACTCATCAACGCGGCAGCTGTCGAAAGTGAAGCGGCAACGCTCGGAATCTCGGCCGGCGACGAAACCGTGAGCAATCGCATCCAGTCGCTGCCAGAGTTCCGCGATGCCTCCGGTGAATTCGATCGACAGGTCTACGAGTTCGCGCTTGAACGGGCCGGATTGAATGCAAGCGAGTTCGAGGCCGAGATCAGGAGCGACGCCGCCGAAGAACTGTTACGGAGCGCCATTCGCGGCGGAACCCGTGCACCCGACATTCTGGTCGACACCTTGTTCATCCACGAACGCGAAACCCGCGACGTGACATGGGCTCGATTGACGGCCGAGGATCTCGAAGAACCGGTCCCGAATCCATCCGACACCGAGCTTGCAGCGTATCATCGGGAGAATCCCGGTCCTTTTACGCGACCCGAAACGAAGTTGATCCGTTACGCCTTGTTGACGCCCAATGACCTGGCCGAGCAGATCGAGGTCGACGAGGCGCAGCTTCGCACGCTTTATGATTCTCGCATCGACGAATTCGTGCAGCCCGAGAGACGTCTCGTCGAACGCCTTGTGTTCACGAATGAAATACAAGCGTCAGCAGCCAAGAATCGCATCGACAGCGATGAAATCACCTTTGACGCACTCGTGGCGGAACGGGGTCTCGATCTCTCCGATGTCGATCTCGGCGACGTTGCCGAGGAGGAACTCGGGGAAGCCGCAACCGAGATATTTGCGCTGGAGGAGCCCGGTGTCGTGGGCCCGCTTCCTTCCGAACTGGGACCGGCGCTCTACCGCATGAACGGCATCCTGGCCAGTCAGGAAACCACATATGAGGATGCCAAGGACGAACTTCGGCAAGACGCCGCCCTTGACCGGGCAAGGCGTCAGATCCTGGAACTGGTACCGGCTGTCGAGGATCTCCTCGCGGGCGGGGCAGACATGGCCATGCTGGCAGAGCGGACCGATCTGGAGGAAGGTCAGATCGAATGGAACGAGGACGTATATGACGGAATTGCGGCCTACGCGACATTTCGCACGGCGGCCGCCGAAGCCGGGACGGACGCGTTTCCTGAAGTCGTTGAACTGGAAGACGGCGGCATTTTCGCCATGGAGGTGGAAGAGGTCCGTGAACCAAAGCTTCGTCCGCTGGTTGACGTGCGCGAAGAAGTCGCGACCGTTTTGACTCGTGTCCGCACTGAAAGGGCGCTGGCGGCCCAAGCCGAAGCCGTTGCGGAGCAACTGCGCGCCGGTCGGGAAATGGCAGCGCTTGATCTGGCACTGGAGTCGGATCGAGAGCTTCCGCGCAACGGGTTCGTCGAAGGCACACCAACGGACTTCATCGCGGCCCTCTTCAAAATGGAGCGTGACGAGATTCGAGTCCTGTCCTTCGATGGTGAGGCTTGGCTGATGCGGCTGGACGCGATCACGAAACCCGATCTGGGTTCACCGGACACTGCGGCGGAACGGAACACGTTTGCAGAGTGGATCGCGGCGGGACTATCTGGCGGCATACTGACCGCCTACACTCAAGCCCTGGTCGAGCAGGCTAAAGTCGAAGTGGACCAGGCAGCACTGAACGCCGTCCACGCGCAATTGCGCTGACATGACACCGGAACCGTCTTTCGACGCTTTCGAGGCGGCCTACGAGCGCGGCGAAAACCAGTTGGTCTATACGCGCCTTGCTGCTGACCTGGATACGCCGGTCTCGTTGATGATGCGACTCACGGGCGCGCAGGCCCATTCGTTTCTCCTCGAGAGCGTAACCGGTGGCGAAGTGCGTGGACGTTACTCGATCATTGGCATGAAGCCGGATCTCATTTGGGAGTGTCATGGGAAGAAGGCCCGGATCAACCGGAATTTCCGCCATGACCCGTTTGCCTTCGAAGAGGATCAGGCAGACCCCCTCACCTCGCTCAGGAAGATCATCAGCGAAAGCCGCATCAATCTTCCGGAAGACCTGCCAGCAGCCTCAGCCGGACTGTTTGGTTATCTCGGCTACGACATGATTCGGCTCGTCGAGAGATTGCCAGAAGTGAACCCGGACCCATTGGGTCTCCCTGATGCGGTGCTGCTGCGCCCCTCGGTGGTCGCCGTGCTTGACGGGGTCAAGGGCGAGGTGATCGTGGTCTCTCCAGCGTGGACCGCGTCCGGCCTCTCTGCGCGCGCTGCGTACAACCAGGCCGCTGAACGCGTGATGGATGCCGTCCGCGATCTTGACCGGCCCCTGCCGCCGTCAGGTCGTGACTTTGGAGACGAGGCAGGCGCATTGGAACCGGTTTCGAATTTTTCCAAGGAAGACTACTTGGCAGCGGTCAAGAAGGCACGCGAGTACATTGCGGCGGGCGATATCTTCCAGGTTGTCCCGTCCCAGCGATGGACATTGCCATTCGAGCTCCAGCCATTCTCGCTTTATCGCGCGCTGCGCCGGATCAACCCTTGGCCCTTCATGTTTCATTTCGACTTCGGCAGCTTCCAGGTCATCGGTGCATCGCCTGAAATCCTGGTTCGCGTCTTCGACGGCGAAGTCACCATTCGGCCCATCGCGGGCACGCGCGCTCGAGGGCAAACGCCAGAAGAGGATCGCGCCCTGGAGGCCGAGTTGCTGGCAGACGAAAAGGAATTGGCCGAGCACCTGATGCTCCTCGATCTGGGCCGCAACGATGTCGGCCGCGTGGCCAAAATCGGCACCGTGCGACCAACCGAGGAGTTCACGATCGAACGCTACAGTCACGTGATGCACATCGTTTCCAACGTCGTTGGCGAACTTTCGGATGAGCACGACGCGCTTTCTGCCTTGCTTGCGGGACTCCCTGCCGGAACGCTGTCAGGTGCACCCAAGGTCCGGGCAATGGAGATCATCGACGAGATCGAACCCGAAAAGCGTGGAATCTATGGCGGAGGAGTCGGCTACTTCAGTGCTTGCGGCGACATGGACATGTGCATCGCCCTTCGCACCTCCGTATTGAAGGACCGGAAGCTCCATATCCAGGCGGGCGGCGGGATCGTCTGGGACAGCGATCCTGAGATGGAGTGGATCGAGACGGTCAACAAGTCAGACGCCCTCAGAAAGGCTGCCGAAGATGCGGGCCGTTTCGTGCGAAGCGGGAACTGAGCCAGCACATTCGTGCTGCCGTGCGCAATTCTGCAATTTCAGTCCCAGGCAACGTGCCGGAACGGGATCATGCTGTCTTCTGCCGGGCAATGACCATAGATCAGGCGGGACAAAGTGCTTGACATGTCTCGCAGCCGCCTCACAGCCTCAGAAGAAGGGCAAGCCGGTACCAGTATCTTGTAGTTGGGCTGAAATTGGAGTCGTAACTTGCATTTGTGAGGCAACCGCATGACACCAGCCCTCCGGAATCTCGGATCCGAACTTCGCAGGGATGTCCTGTCGACGAAAGCCGTTCCAGCGCTGTCGGCGGGATTCACATCCGGTCTCGCTCTGCTTGTTGCCCAAATTGCCTTCGAAAGCTTCATCTTCTCCGGCGAACTGGCACCCTATTCTTCCCAAGGCATCGGCATGATCCTGTTCGGGAACTTCGCCGGCTGCCTGATCGTCACGCTGACCGGTGGCTATCGTGGTGCTGTCGCAGGCCTGACTCCAGCGCTCGTGATCATCATGGCATTGATCGCAAGCACGACGGATGGGCACGGACTGTCGCTGTTCGTCACGGTGGCCTGTGCACTCATGATCGGTTCGCTCGCCACCGGAATTTGCTGCCTTATGATTGGGCGATTCCGTCTCACCAATCTGGTGCGTTTCATCCCCTACCCCGTCGCTGCTGGGTTCGTGTCTGGAATCGGGGGCACCGTGTGCCTAGCGGCCATTTCGCTCATGGGAGCGACTCCAGAATGGCGAACGGCATCCGCGCTTCTGGAGCCCGCCGTATTGTGGACTTGGCTTCCCGGCGCAGCGTACGGGATCGCGCTCTATGTCGCGTTGAAGCGCTGGGGCAATGCGCTGATTCTGCCGACAAGCGCGATCGCCGCGATCGGTGCGTACCATCTCGCCCTCGGCACCTTAGGCGTTTCCGGAGAAGAAGCGCGAACAACCGGCCTGCTGCTCGCGAGCACGGCAGACGGAGGCCTGTGGCCTGCTCTGCTGCCCGCCGATCTGGCACTTGTGGAATGGGATGCATTGGCCAGCCAAGTCCCCAACATTTTGACGCTAATGCTGATCGCGTTCATTTGCGTCGTCATGAACGTTGCCGGGCTTGAACTTGCGGTAAATCAGGATCTCGACTGGAATCGCGAGTTCAGTGCATGCGGACTTGCCAGTGTGGTTGCCAGCTTCGGTGGCGGGACCGTGGCAACGCTGATCGTGCCCTCGTCTCTGCGCAGCAAGCTGCTCAAGGCCACCACTCGGCTTACCGGCATTGTTGCCGCTTCTGTCATCGGCTTCGCCCTTTTCCTCGGAGACGAGATGCTGGAATTTGTCCCTACGGCCCTGGTCGGCGGCATCCTGATCTTTGCGGGCTTGGGCATGCTGGACGAGGGTCTGGCCAAGAACCGCAGGCTCCTTCCCCGGGCGGAATTTGCCATCGTCGTGATGATTTTCGCCGTGATTGTCCTCTTCGGCCTGATTGAAGGCGTAGGCGCGGGCATGTTGGCCACACTCGTATTCTTCACCGTGCGCCTCAGCCGCACCGACCTGATTGAATCCGAGTTCACAGTGCGCGAACGGCGAAGCAACAAGGCGCGCAGCATTCCTGATCGGGCAATTTTGCTGGAGGAAGGCGGGCGGGCGTACATATATCAGTTGCGCGGCTACATCTTCTTCGGCAGCGCCGACCCGCTGATCAGCCGCCTCAGAAAGTCCGTCGAGGGTCCTTCCCCTCCTGACTGCCTGATGCTGGATTTCACAGCCGTTTCAGGCTTCGACTTCTCTGCGGTAAACGCGCTGTCCCGGTTTCTGTGGGCGGCGAACGAAGTCGGAACGAAGGTAGTTTTGAGCGCGGTGTCCGATCAACTGAGTTCGAGCCTGAGACGAAGCCTGCCGGAAGCGGCATTTGCGGAACTGATTCTGAAGCCAGATACGGACCGCGCCCTCGAATGCTGCGAGGACATCGTCATCGCAGCCTGGAGGGCGGGTGCGACCACCGCAGATGGCCAACGCTCTGCCTTGCTGGAGCACGTCGGCCGCAATCTCGAACGCCATCTAGAAAAGCAGATCGAATTCGAGGACTTGATGAATGAACTTCGCGACTGGCTCTCGCCTTGCGAATATGCCGCCGAAGAGACCTTGGTGGGTGCGGATGGCCCCCAATTGCGGCTGCAATTCTTGATCTCCGGCCGGGCCTCCGCGCGCGACGGCGAAGGTTCGCGCCTGCATCAATTCGGCCCAGGCGATGCGATCGGGCAGGCAGATGCGTTCGGTATGCAAACTGCATCGGTGGTTGCAGACGAGGCATGCCGAACGATGGCAATGACATCGACTGCACGACACCAGCTGGAGGCGGACGAAGAACGGCTCGCCTTCAAGCTTTACCGGTTCTTGCTCGCCAGACAATTTGGACTGGAACAGAAAGAAGGCACCCCTGCCGAAATTTACGGCAGCAGGGGGAATGTCGCATCAGGGAACAAGTAAGCGTCCCGAGCGGAAAATCCGTCGCATCCGATTGGCCACCTTGGTGATCAAGCGCCCTGGTGCCGCAGACCAGGCGCCGCCTGAAATGGCCCAGGCACAAATTGATCTTCCTTGCCGGATACGTTTCATGAAGATCCAGCGGCAGTGGACGCGAGGCCCCACTCAAGACACTTTCGGATGTAACCATCAAATTGGTTGCAGTTCTTTAGACATCTTTGCCAGCCGCCACGCGCACCGCCATTGAGGCCTGCGCAGCGCGGAGGCCTTGTTCAACCGGACTTTCATGTGATGTTGTGCATGGCGAGATAAGATAGATTGCGTCATCAATCAATTCACCTGGGACAGGCACAGCATGGCTAAGTCCGACTTTCTCGAGCCTCAGGACTGGACGATTCCAGTGCCCATCGCGTTTGGTCCCGGCCGCTTGGCAGAAATCGGGGACAGATGCCACAGCATAGGCATCAAGAGGCCATTGGTTGTTACCGACCGCGGCAGCCATAGCTTGCCGTTCATTGGGCAGCTGCAGGCATGCCTGGCGCAATCTGGCCTAGAATCGGGCCTGTTCCGCGACATTTCTCCAAATCCGCGTGATGACGAGATCGGGGCCGGGTGCGCAGCGTTTGTCGCTGGCGACCATGATGGCATTATCGCCATCGGGGGTGGCAGCGCGATGGACGGCGGGAAAGCCATCTGTCTGACGGTGAAGAGCGGCGTGGACCTTTGGGCTTTCGAGTATGAAAGACCCGTGCCTAATGTCGTGCCGGAATTTCCAGCCTTGATCACAATCCCCACCACTGCCGGCACAGGCGCCGAAACCGAAAGCACGGCGATGGTGACCCATGTCGTGAAAGGCATGAAGTTCTGCATATGGCACCCAAAATGCAAACCGGCTTTGGCCTTGCTCGATCCGAATTTGACGCTTGGTTTGCCTCCGAACCTGACAGCCTGGACTGGGGCAGACGCCATGACCCACGCGATAGAGTCCTATCTCGTGCCTGGTTTCCATCCGCTATGCGACGGAGCCGCGCTTGAGGGACTGTCGCTGGTGGCGAAATCACTTCCCCTCTCTGTCCGCGAACCGAACAATCTTGAAGCGCGCAGCGGGATGCTTGTTGGGTCTTGCCTTGCCGGGATTTCCTTTCTCAAAGGGCTTGGCCTTGTGCATGCAATCTCACATATGGTCGGTGCCGAATACGACACGCAACACGGCCTGACCAACGCGATCATTTTGCCGGTGGTATTGCGATTCAACCTGCCAGGCTTGGATGCCAAGGTGATCCGAATGGCCGAGGCGATGGGCATTGAGGATCGGACCGTTGAAGGATTCATCCGCGCAGTCGAATCAATGCTGGACGGGATCGAAATACCCAGGTCACTTGGTGAAATTGGCGTTCCTGCGGACTGCGCAGGCAGGATCGCCCAGAAGGCCATTCAAGACAGCGCCGCAGCTACCAACCCAAGGCGAGCCTCTGTGGCTGAGATCCGCGACCTCGTGACGACGGCTATCTTGCAGGCCCGCTGACACATGCGTATCTGCCGAATCGGTCAGCTTGGCAACGCATGGTGACCAAGGGAGCCGGCGCTGAGATTGGGTGCCACCAACTTTCTATTCACCGAGGCTTGATCTGGTGACTAGATTCGAGACAGCTCGCCAAGCCGCGCAACTCATCAGGGTTCACTGAAGGAAATTGGGATGTACAAACTCTACTACGCGCTCAAAAGCGCTTCCATGGGCGTCCGGGTCATCCTAGACGAAATCGGCGCTCCGTACGAGCTTCTCGAAACGTCGATCGTGACAGGTGAACGACGACCGCCCGAGCAATTGGAGATCAACCCAAATGGCTGGGTTCCGGTGCTATTGTGGGATTCAGGCGCCATGTATGAATGCGCCGCGATAACGATCTTCTTGTGTGACCGTCATCCCGAATCTCGACTTGCACCCCCGATAGACGAACCGACACGAGCGCTCTTTCTCCAAACGCTCGTCTACTTTTCCAACTCGGTACAGAACGCGTTTCAGCTCACATACTATCCCGATCGATTTGCCAATTCTCCCCGTGGAGAACACGGCGCGCAACTGCGAGGCAACCGTCGACTGCGAGAGACCTGGTCGGTAGTCGACCGGCAGATCTCCCGCAACGAATGGTTGCTGGGCGATCGATTCAGCGCCGCCGACATCTACCTGTTCATGCTGACCACGTGGCTGCGCCCGGCCAAAGGGCATCCAACAATCGAAGAATTTCCAAACGTAAAGCGTGTCGCGAGCGTTGTGGCGCAAAGGCCAACCGTGCAGCGAGTTTACGAACCCTGGTTTGCCAACCCTGACTACTGATTTTCAACCAAGACGGCATGGGCGCGAATGCAAACCTCAATCGCCGATCCTGCCTTGTCGTGGCGATTGCGTCAAACTTGGCCGTCTGGAATCCTGCGCCGCTCTAAAGGGTCGTCGTTTATCTCCAATCCCCGTGTTGACCTTCGGACAAATCTTGTGAACACTCCGTCGACTGAAGACGATGGCTTTTTTGGCCAGGCTGCGCTGCGGCACCTCTGCACCTCGCGACCGAAGCTCGTTTTCGGCCCAAGTGTACACAGGAGAGTGCTTCGTGGCGGAGACAAGTCGTCCCACTTCCGGGAAGTCACGCGACCCTGGGCGCTCGCCAAAGTGCAAGAAGTGAGCAGTGGAGAAGACGGCGTATGCTTGCTACGACACTGCCGATTACCTGCAAGGCGAGGAGGACATCGCAGCCTGTATTGAGCCGATGATGGAGGAAGGCGTCAATGAGCCGGCCTATGTCGCCCAAACCCTCGAAATCGTTGCACGGGCACTGTACATGGCGGCGCTCGCCGCGAAGTCGAGAGGAGCCGCGTCGGCTTGGAAAGGGCGCTGTCGAGAGATGGGAATTCTCCACTCTCCACCGTCCTGAAGGTTGCCAAGGCTCTTGGTCTGAAAGGCTCGTTCGAGCCACAGGTGACCAAAGGGATAGGCGGAGCATGACCGAGGAGCTGACGGTCATTGATACGGCTGATCCGATTACAGCGTCGGATATTGCGTACGCCACATGTTCTGCGGAAAGACCACCGACGTCACTCGCTGCAAGTTGAAACGAAGGCTCGTGGTTACCAGCCTGGCAAAGGGGATTGAAAGAATAATCGACATTCCGGGCTGGTCACTCAAACTGGTGCGTGGTGTTTTCATGCGGCCATACGTGACCTGGCAATCCCGATGGGGCGCTGGCTGGCCGAAGCTTGGATGTGACTCAAGGTTGTTTCCCCAAGCCACTCTGACGCGCTTACGAGACCAGTTTGCGCAGGCTCAGGCCGACATGCGCCGAGGCTTCAGCGGTTCCGTGCGTGCTAGGCGTAGCAAGTACGCCATGAACGGCTGGCTGGTGTCCTTATCTCGCGTCGCCGCGTAGAGCCGTCTTGTAATGCCTTTTTTGGTCAGCGGCCGGGTCACGTAGTCGGAATCCAGCTTCACGTCCCGCAACACCCAGTCGGGAAGGACGGCCACGCCTCGATTTGATGCTACGAGCAGCAAGATTACAGCCGTCAATTCCACTTGGCGGATTGCGCGAGGTTCGACCTTTGCGGGCAGGAGCAGTTCTGCGAATACGTCAAGCCTGGATCGATCAACCGGATAGGTGATCAGGGTCACGTCGCGAAAGTCATCAGCGACGACAAAGTCCTTGGCGGCAAGCGGGTGCTGCGACGACGCGACAAAGACTGGCTCATAATCAAAGAGTGCCGAAAAGTCGATTCCGTCCAGGCTTTCCGGGTCCGATGAGACGACAACATCTACGTCCTCCCGCTGAAGCGCGGGCAATGCATCGAAGGCCAGGCCGGGACGAATGTCCACGTCCACATCCGGCCAAGCCCGACGAAACTGCTCCAAAACCGGAAAGAGCCATTCGAAGCATGCGTGGCACTCGATTGCGATGTGCAGCCTTCCGGAGCGTCCCTGTTGAAGATTGCGGAAGTCCTCCTCCAGCGCCTCCACCTCGGGAAGGACCCGTTCTGCAAGCTTCAGGAAACGCATGCCCGCAGCCGAGAGCCGAAGCGGCTTCGTACGACGAACAAAAAGTTCTACACCAGCCTGATCCTCGAGCCCCTTCACCTGATGGCTGAGGGCAGACTGGGTAATGTTCATCTGATCCGCAGCCCGCGCGAGACCACCTGCGTCGTTGATCGCCTTGATCGTACGCAGATGGCGCAGCTCGAAGTACATGTGTCAGCCTCATAATCTTAGTGAATATTATGAAATTGTCTCACAATACGCGCTGTGGCACAAGCTCCTCAACCGAAAGGAATCTCAAGCCAATGCCCCTGCCCAGCCTGTCATTCGAGTTCTTTCCGCCCCAGGGAGTCCCGGCGTCCTTCCGGCTTTGGGAAGCCGTAGGCGAACTCGCTCCTCTTGAACCCGACTTCGTCTCTGTGACATTCGCCACCGGCGGCGCGCAACGCGACCTGACGCTCGACACGGTCAAGACGATCAAGGAGCATTTCGACCTCACTGTTGCGGCGCATCTGACCTGCTGCAACGCAACCCGCGAAGAGACGTTGGCCGCAGCTGAATCCTACTCCGCCGCTGGAGTCCTGGAAATCGTCGCACTGAGAGGTGACCCGCCGAGCGGCACGGACACGTTCTGCCCGCATCCGGACGGCTTCAAGGACAGTTGCGAGCTGATCTCGGCGCTTGAGGACCTGAACCGTTTCAAGATACGCGCCAGCGCCTATCCCGACCCGCATCCCGAAGCGCCTTCACCGCATGCGGATGTCGAATGGCTGAAACGCAAGGTCGACGCTGGTGCATCGTCGGCGATAACCCAGTTCTTTTTCGAGGCAGAGAGCTACTTCCGCTTTCGTGATGCCTGCGATGCCGCCCGCATCGACGTGCCGATCATCCCCGGCATTCTTCCCATCGAAGACTGGGTGCGAATGAAGAACTTCGCGAATCGCTGCGGCGCACATGTTCCCGCGTGGCTTGCAGACGCCTTCGACACCGCGCTTCGCGACGACCGCCATGATCTTCTGGCGATATCCGTCTGCACGGAACTCTGCAGCGACCTGATGGATGGCGGTGTCGAGAACCTGCACTTCTATACGCTCAACAAGCCGCACCTGACTCGCGATGTGGTCCGCGCGCTCAGAACGCCTCGGCCAACGGCCGACCTTCGGTACGTGGCCTGAAATACGGGCGAGCCGTCCTCAGGCACACCGTGCTGCGGCATCCGGCACGCTTCGGCCGAAGTTTGGTGACAGAAGCGCGAATCCTCACTCGAATCGACAAACAAACGGGTAACTCCCCGAGTGCCGCCAAGGCAGACCCGGGGAATTGCGCAATGTCGAATTTTTTAAAGTGACTTTCGGAGCATCAACTTTTATGGTGGCGACAAGAATGGCCACGAAGGCCATCAATGAGGCAACAGCCAAGTGAGGGCAGATTCCATGTTATCCATCCCCCGTCGCGCCCTGCTATCGGGTGCCGTAGCAACTCTTGCATTGTCCGCCTGCAGCAGTGGCGGACGAAGCGGTGCTGCGAAAGTCGATGCGCGCGTAGATGCAGCGCTCGCCTTTATTGACACGAGCCATCCCGGAACCAGGGAACTCCGCAACAAGGCCGCAGGCATGCTGGTCATGCCGTTGGTGACGGAAGCAAGCTTCCTGTACGGCGGCGCCTACGGACGTGGCGCGCTCAGGGTCAACGACGCCACCGTGGACTATTACTCGGCGACGCAGGCAAGTTTCGGGCTCCAGGCAGGTGCGCAACAATATGCACATATCCTGTTCTTCATGACCGAGGAGGCGCTCACGAATTTCCGCGCATCTCAGGGATGGGCAGCGGGCGCGGACATCGAATACGCCTCCAAAGCCATTGCCGGCAATATAGGCGCCGAAACCACCACTGCACTCGCCCCGATAATCGGAATTGTGTTCGGTCAGGCAGGACTGCTTGCAGGAGCATCCGTAACAGGCACGAAATACACGCGGATCATTCCCTGACCTTCACCATTCGTTGCCGGTTCCGGATGGCGCAGGGAACTTGACCTTCAACCAAGTTCCCGAAGGCGCTTGAACAGGCTGGAGGTGTCCCACCGCCCCCCACCCATCTTCTGCACTTCCTTGTAGAACTGGTCGACCAGCGCCGTCACCGGAAGGCTTGCACCGAACTCGTTCGCGGCAGCCAGGCAGATGCCCAGATCCTTCCGCATCCAGTCCACGGCAAAACCGTGTTCGAAATGGTCGTCGAGCATGGTCTCGTGACGATTTGACATCTGCCAGGAGCCGGCGGCACCCTGGCTGATGACCTCGACCACCGCACGCCCATCAAGGCCCGCCTTCTCGGCAAAGTGAAGCGCCTCGGACAGCGCTTGGACAAGGCCTGCGATCGCGATCTGGTTAGCCATCTTCGTCAACTGGCCGGAACCGCTCTCCCCGATCCTGCGGCAGATCCGTGCATATGCCTGCATGATCGGTTCCGCTCGACGGAACACGTCCCCGTCACCTCCGCACATGATCGAAAGCTGGCCGTTTTCAGCTCCCGCCTGCCCGCCGCTAATCGGTGCATCCACAAAGGACAGGTCGAGTTCTTCGGCCATCTCGCAAAGCTGGCGCGTGACGGCGGCGGAGACCGTAGTGTGGTCCACGAAAATCGACGCCGCGGACATCCCCGCAAAGGCCCCGCTTTCTCCAAGGCAAACCGAGCGCAAATCGTCGTCATTCCCGACGCAGGCCATGACAAAGTCCGCGCCTTCAGCCGCTTCACGGGGCGTAGCACGGAAGTCGCCGCCATGCTCCTTGGCCCAAGCCTCGGCCTTGGCTCCGGTACGGTTGTAGACGGTAACTTCATGTCCTGCGGCAACGAGGTGACCCGCCATCGGATACCCCATGACGCCAAGCCCTATGAACGCACAATTTGCCATGGCATCCCCCTTCGCTCCGTCATAATCTTCGTCTGCCGCATTTCCTACCGCACCGGCGGGCGCAGTCAACAAGGCACTCATGGTCGCTCTCTTTCGCTGGCTTACACGAATCGTTGCCGGGCTACTGGCGTTGGGACTGTTGCTTTCCGCGAGTGTGTACTGGCTCTTGTTTCGTTCGATTCCTGACTACTCGGAAACCCTGACGGTTGCAGGGATCACAGCTCCGGTGGAGATCGTGCGCGACAACGCAAGCGTTCCGCATATCTTTGGCGAAACCGACGAGGACGTGTTCTTCGGTCTCGGCCTTGCTCACGCCCAAGACAGGTTGTGGCAAATGTCCATGCTACGACGAACGGCCCAAGGACAGCTCTCGGAGATTTTCGGATCCCGTACGCTGCAGATCGACGAACTGATACGGAGGCTGGACATCTATTCTCAGGCGGCTGCCTCGTTTGAAGCGCAAGATGCCTACACGCGCCGGGCGCTAGAGGCATATGCTGCAGGGGTCAACGCCTGGCTGTCCGAAGTCAAATCCGGCACCCGAGGACGCGGGGCACCGGAATTCTGGTTGTTCGAACCCGTGATCGCACTCTGGCAACCCGCCGATTCGATCGTCATTGGAAAGTTGATGGCCTTGCGGCTTTCCGGACACCTTGGAGCGGAGGTGCTGCGCACGCAGATTTCCAACATACTGCCGGAGGCGCGCCTGCTTGATATCCTTCCCGACATACCCAATGACAGCATGACTGCCACGGCCGATTTTGCGACACTCTTTGGCACCAGCGTGCCTCGGCATGCAACGGCCTCTGCATCCGACATTCCGCTTTCACCCTTCGCAAGGCCCGGAACGGAAGGCGCATCGAACGCATGGGCAGCGGCGCCGGAAAGATCGGCAGCGGGCGGCACCCTTCTCGCAAACGACCCGCATCTCGAACTCACGGCCCCGTCAATCTGGTACCTCGCGCGGCTTGAACTGGCCACAGGCGGCGTGATCGGCGGCACTATCCCCGGCATGCCAGTCGTGCTCACTGGCCGGTCCGCGCGCCATGGCTGGGGTCTCACCTATGCTTATGCCGACGATCAGGACATTTTCCTAGAAAGGCTGAACCCCGACGAACCTGAAGAAGTTCTGACGCCTGACGGCTGGAAGCGGCTCGATTCGCGTCCGTCAATCATAAACGTGAAGAATTCAGAACCCGTGACCGTCACGTTGAGATGGAGCGAAAACGGCCCGATCCTGTCCAACTCCAGCTACGATCTGGAATCCATCGTTCCGCCCGGCCATGTCGCCGCCCTTGCATGGACTGCATTGGGTGACGCCGACACGTCGGCGCAAGCGATGATGGGAATCATGCGGGCGGGAAACATAGACGAGGCAATCGCGGCAGGCGAGGATTTCGTTGCACCGCCGCAAAATCTCGTTGTCGCCGACCTTGAGGAGGTCGCGCTGAAGGTCATTGGTGCAATGCCACGAAGATCGGCCAGGAACCAGACCCAGGGTCGCATTCCGACACCCGGCTGGCATTCGGAAAATCGATGGTTGGGCATCCTCCCATACTCGACGAATCCGGAGTTCCGGAACCCGGCCAACGGCATCATCGGAAACACGAACAACAAGATGACGAACCGGGCCTACCCTCTGCATGTCAGCTATCGCTGGGGTGACACGCAGAGGATACAGAGATGGCACCGCCTGATGGAAAACCGAAGGGTTCACACCCGCGAGAGTTTCATCGAGGCACAGCTTGACGCCGTATCGGTGACCGCGCGTACATTGCTGCCGTTGGTCGCGCGTGACCTCTGGTTCACGGGTGAAGCTGCGGAGAGCGGCACGGTCGAGCGCCTGCGCCGCGACGCCCTGAATCTCCTGGCCGACTGGAACGGCGAGATGAACGAGCACATCCCGGAACCGCTGATCTACGCGGCCTGGATGCAACGGCTGCAGGACAGGCTGATCAGGGATGAACTCGGCCCGCTCGCGGACAAGTTTCCGAACGCAGAGCCAATTTTTCTCGAACGCGTATTCCGGAACATCGACGGCGCAAGCGCGTGGTGCGACGTGATCCAGTCCGAGAGTGTGGAGACATGCGGGGAAGTCGCGCGACTCTCGCTTGACGATGCACTGGTCTGGATTGACGAGACCTATGGCCAGCCGCTGGAAACACTGCGCTGGGGTGACGCACATCAGGCCTCTCACAAGCATCCCGTACTGGGAGAAAGCGGCTGGCTGGCAGCCCTCGTGAACATCCGTCAGTCGACGTCGGGCGGAGACCATACGTTGCTTCGCGGACAGACTGTCGGCGTCGGGCCCGAGCCCTTTCTCAACCGCCGCGGAGCCGGATATCGTGGCGTGTACGACTTTGCCGATCCGGACAGTTCAGTCTTCGTGATATCCACCGGGCAATCCGGACACCCGCTGAGCCGCCACTATGAAGATCTCGGAGAACTTTGGCGGCGTGGCGAGTACATCCCGATGGTGCTCGATCCGGAACTTGCCAGGGCCGGCTCGATCGGCACCACGTGGCTGCTGCCGAACGAGTGAGGATGCTGCCATCTAAAGCCTCGAATAGCGACTGGATTGTGACGGGGTCCAGTTCACCTCGATCTGGCAGCCCGTCTCGTTCTCGATCTCTCCTACCACGACTCGCTGTTCATAAAGCCATGCGCGCTTTCGTCCTTCCTGATGCGTGATCTCGATCACTGCGCGGCTTCGCCCGACATCAAGTGCGGCCTCGATGCGTTCCAGCAATGGCGCGGTCCCGACCGCATTCAGGGCGGAGATCATCACTGCGTTTTCTCTGCGTGACGCAATCGTCTCCAGCGAACACCGTGCATCCCCGTCAAGGCGATCGATCTTGTTCCAGACCTCAATCACGACGCTCCCCTGGCCGACACCCAGATCTTCCAGGATTGCGAGCACATCTCTTTGCTGCTCCTCGGTTTCGGGATGGGAAATGTCTCGGACATGCAGGATGACATCGGCCGCCGGAACCTCTTCAAGGGTCGCGCGAAACGCCGCCACGAGCTGCGTTGGCAGATCGGAAATGAAGCCGACCGTGTCAGACAGAATCACGTCCTGTCCCGAATTGGGCAGCCTCAGCGCGCGCATGGTCGGATCCAGCGTCGCAAAGAGCATGTCCTTCACCAGCACGCCTGCCCCGGTCAATCGGTTGAAGATCGTCGACTTGCCTGCATTCGTGTAACCTACGAGCGTCAAGACAGGATACGGGATCCTTGCACGGGCCGTCCTGTGCAAGCCTCGCGTCTTGGCGACCTTTCCCAGTTGACGCCTCAAGCGCACCAATTGCTCGTCGATGGCTCGACGGTCGGCTTCAATCTGGGTCTCTCCGGGACCACCCACGAATCCCAGGCCTCCCCGCTGGCGCTCGAGGTGCGTCCAAGCCCGGACCAGCCGTGTCCGCTGATAGGACAGCGCAGCCATTTCGACCTGCAGCACGCCCTCGCGCGTCACCGCACGATCCGAGAAAATCTCAAGAATCAGTCCCGTGCGGTCCAGGAGCTTGACCTTCCACTCCCGCTCCAGGTTTCGCTGCTGCACGGGACTCACCTGCCCGTCCACGAGAACCAGCTCTACCTGTCGAGCCTCGACAAGCGCGCGTATTTCCTCAACCTTGCCCTTTCCGAACAGCATGCCGGGAGCAACGCGCGAAAGCCGCACCAGTTCCGCGCCGACGAGCGCAACCCCAGGCAACGCCGCCGCGAGCGAAACGGCTTCTTCAAGTGCCGAGGCCGGATCACGCCGTCGTCCCAGGCCCGAAATGTCTGGATGAAGCATGAGGGCGCGCACGCCCCCAGCGTCGTGATTCCTCACTCTTGTCCTTGTCCTTCACCGTCATAGAGTGAAATGGGCTGAGCCGGCATAATTGTCGAAATAGCATGCTTGTAGACAAGTTGAGACTGGCCGTCACGCCGCAGCAGGACGCAAAAGTTGTCAAACCACGTGATGACGCCCTGCAGCTTTACGCCGTTGATCAGGAATACCGTCACGGAAATCTTCGACTTCCTGATGTGGTTCAAAAACACATCTTGCAAGTTTTGTCTGTCTGTAGCCATGGATCACAGCCTCTTCTTTTTTTGCGGTCGTTTCTCCGACCTGTCGCAAGTTTTGGCGTCCAATATGGGGTTCCGAGAGGTCCATGACCACCCCAATTGCGCGGAATCATCCAATTAATCTATTCGGTAAGCGCCTATCTCCAGAAATCCGGGTTCAGGAGCGCGATCAAGGCAAGCGTTTCCAGCCGGCCCAAAACCATTGCCGCGCACAGGAGACCCAATGCAGCATCGCCGAGATTGGTCAGTTCCATCGGCGTGCTGCCGGCAATCTCGATCAGCGGACCCGTTGTCGAAAGCGCCGCGACCGTCAGTACCAGGGATTCCTCGAGACCTAGCCCTCCGATCAAGGCAAACCCGGTCATCACCACGGAACACGACAGTGCAAAGAGCATGCAGAACACCCAGGCGGCATAAGCGCCCTGCCGCCTGAATCGACGTCCCTGCCGGCCTTGACCGCCGATCGAGGAAGGTTGGACCAACTTCTCCATCTCACGCACACCGTGCTGATAGAGCGCATAGACCCGCAGGAGTTTCACGCCGCCGGCGGTTGTTGCCACGCCACCTCCCAGCAGGGCCAGCCCGAGGAGCAGGACACCTGGTGCATTCAGGCCTGACGATAGCCGGGCCACGTTCCACTCCTCCGCGACAAATCCCGTGGTCGTCAGAAACGATGCTACCGTGAAGAGCGCCCCCCAGAGCGCGCGCAAGCCCCCGGACAATGTCATGCCGGCTTCCGTCTCGAAGCTCGCGATCCAGTTCCACAGGAACAGCAAGGCAGCGGCCGCCAGCACGAGAAGGAATCCAAGCCGCAATTCAGGATCATCCAGAAGGCTTCGCCAACCACGTGGCCGCTCTTCGCGTGCAAATGTGAGCCGCGACAAGGCGAAAACAAGAAATATCAGGATGATGAATTCACCCAATGGACCGGCTTCGCTTCCTTTCATGCCTCCGACCGGCGAGATTCCAGATGTCGCCATTGTGGACATGGCATGGCAGAGCGCCACAAACGCGCTGTCGCCCGCGAGGTACAACAAAAGCCAGAGCACCAGCGTCAGGCCGCCATAGACCGGGAAGAGCCGCAATGCATAGCGCCGCAAGCGCAGCGATGGGTTGGCCGAAGGACTCGCCAGCTGGCCTTGCTGCCCTATTTCGGTGCCGGACGTGACTTCGAATCCGCCAAGGCTCAAGGGGGCCAGGATTGCGATGGCGACGACCCAGATGAAGAACCCTCCCATCCAGCCGACCTGCGCCCGCCAGAGATGAACCGACGGTGGCAGGGTTTCCGGATCCAGAATGTTCAGCCCCGTCGTCGTCAGGCTGGAAACCATCTCGACATACGCATCGACAAACGCCGTGCCGGGGGCGGCTTCCGAAAGCGGCACGGCCAGCATCACGGGAAGCAGCACCATGCTACCGACGATGGAAATCAGGTGGCTGCGTCCGTAGCTCCGAATTCGCATGCCGCTCATTGCCAGTGCCACCATCAGGAACAGGAGACCGGACAGAAGGGCAGCATAGAAAAACGCCCTCGACGTGAGGTGATCGTCGAGGGCCAGGGCATGCGCCGCAGGCAACAGCATCGAGATTCCGGCAAGCCCCATCAGGCTCACGATGAACGGCTCATCGCCAAGCCGAAGCATCAGAAAAAGTCGATCGAGACCTGGAACAGGCGCTCAACCTCAGGCACGTCGCCCGCAAGCGCGAAGACCACGATCACGTCGCCCTCATCAATGCGCGTCGAGCCCGTCGGCTTCTCCATTCTGCCGCTCTTCTCGACGGCTCCCACGATCACCCCGTCCGGGAACTCGATATCGCGGATAAACCTTCCGGAAAGCGAAGAGGTCGACAGGATCGGAGCCTCAATCACTTCGGCTTCGGCATCCCCGATGGAATAGACGCTCCGGACCTGGCCACCATGGCGAACGTGACGCAGGATCGAACTGACGGTCGTCGCGCGTGGATTGATGTAGGCATCTATCGACAAGGGATCCATCAACGGAATCAGCGTTGGATCATTGACGAGAGCGATGGCAAACGGACACCCGGCCTGCTTGGCTCGCACAGAAGCCAGGAGATTGGTATTGTCGTCGTCGGTCACCGCGAGGATCGCGTCGGCACGCTCGATTCCAGCCTCCGCCAAGAGTTCCGAATTCATGCCGTCACCGTGCAGAACGATTGTGCGTTCCAGAGCATCGGCTGCGCTCTCGGCATTTGCGAGGTCCTTTTCGACAACGCGTACGTGCTGACGTTCGGCTCGCCTTTCCAGCGCTTCGGCTACTGCCAATCCGACATTCCCGCCACCGAGAATCACGACGTGCTCCTGTCGCTGCACCTTCTTGCCGAAAATCCCCAAGATGCGCGCAATGTCATCAAAGTGCGTCATGACATGGACCTGATCGCCGGCAAAGAGCTGGTCACCCGGACTGGGCGCAAAGAGCCTGCCGCTTCGCCTGATGGCCACGACAATAGCCCTCAAGGTCGAAAACAAGTCGGTCAATTGCCTGAGCGGCGTGTCCAGAACCGGGCAGTCCTCGTCCAGCTGGATTCCGAGCAACTGTGCGGTCCCGCCAAGGAAGACGCCCGTGTCGAATGCCGATGGCACGTTCAGACGTCGCAGGGCCGCTTCCGCAACTTCGCGTTCCGGGCTGATGACCACATCGATCGGCATGTGATCCTTGCGAAAGAGGTCGGAATAGATCTCCGCGTGATAGCTTTGTGCACGCAGGCGCGCGATCTTGCGCCGCACATTGAAAATCGAATGGGCCACCTGACAGGTAACCATGTTCACTTCGTCGGAATGCGTGGCCGCGATGATCATTTCCGCATCCCGCGCCCCGGCGCGCTGCAAGACGTCGGGATAGCTGGCATGTCCGGCAACGCCCTGGACATCCAGGGTGTCCGTCGCCCTGCGCACAAGGTCCGGGTTCTTGTCGACAATGGTCACGTCGTTTTTCTCGCCCGAAAGATGCCGCGCGATCTGCCAGCCGACCTGACCTGCGCCGCAGATGATGACCTTCATCTGTCCACCCCGCAGGAAACTGCGCCGTTCGAGGTAGGGATGAATGCGCGGTCCGCGCCGCAATCGAAGTCGCCAAGGCTTCTTCGGTGATGGAGACCGATGCCGGACTCCCCGAGTACAACCTGACCGCCAGCGTAACGCTCCGCCCCATTTCGTGCCTTATTCGGCGTGCTCACAAACGAATCTTCGAGTGGCCGAAACCGAGGCAGCGTTCCAAGGCAGGCACTGAATGCATGTTGACGGGAAGGTTGGATGGAAGCCTCCTTTTTCGTGCGGATCAGCATGGGCTTTCAGGACTTTTGCCTTCCAAGCCTCTCCCTTCCGGGCGAGGTCGCTTACGGAAAAGCCTCATGGCCATTCCGGTGGCAATTTTCTGGCACGCGCAACGGAGGTGTTCAAGATGCAGCAAGACCAATTGACGTGCAAACCAATTCCGGCTGGCCTATCGGCGCGCCATCCCGCCATTGAAACCTCGGTCTAAGTCAAGGATTCGACCGAATCCGGCAAGAAGTGAACTGGCAGCGGCTAGATTGTCCGCCATGCTTGCCTTGTTGATTGAGCGCATTTTAGCCGAATCAGAGAAGGACCCGACCCAAGTAGACGTCGGCACCGGACGCGGCGAATTCACGCTGCGTGCCCAATGCGTCAATTGCCGAAATCGTCGACAGAGCGGATAGAACCATCAGGCGAGCGAAATTCCGGCGTTGGTGGATTCCGGACGAATCTTGTCTTGGTGTCGGCAATCTTCGCCATACTGCCTTAGTGTCAGCGTTCCCCCCGTCGTCAGGCCGACCGCCGCATAGGCAGCGTTGATCAGCGCACTACCCATGCAGGTCGCTTCGGTATTGCACTGTCTTGCAACCAGCGGGTCCGATCGAAATCGTAAATTACCGTCTCTGCGATCGCACCGGTTGAAATGTCACGTAGCCCGCCCCAGGCGCGGTGTGATCCTGTCTAACGATCCGCTCTTGCTCGATCTGCTCAACTTTCCCGCCTCTCATCCTATTCTGTGACTCTTCCAAATGCGGATCGATCCATTCTGTTGAAGTCGCCATGCTGGAAGCCAGTTGAAGGCAACAGTTTGAACAAATTCCCCTTCCCCCCTGAATTGCGTCGCACGATTGGCGCAAGTGATTTCAAGCAGTGATGACCCGTGCCGATTGGACAGACCCAGCTTTTTTCGATAATGCACTGCACACGCGTGCAGTCTGGCCAATTCTAGTGAGAGGGTTGCTCCACATGCGCATTGTGGCGGTCTTTGGGCGCGCAGCCGTCGGCCGTCTAGCCGACGACATCGTCGTGCGGCCCGAACTGGATGCCGACGGCAATGGCGCCGATACCGCTCATCACACTGTACCACCCCGAACGTGCCCGGTATCGGACCCGCTCGCCGTGCGGAAGACGTCCATCGTCCGGATGATGCATCGCGACCGTCGCCTCCGAGCGGTGGAACTCCTCCGCCTTTGTCACCGGCTCGACCAACGAAAAACCAAGTTCTCGATACGGCCACAAGCCGGAACTGTCGGGGAAATCCGGCGGACAGCCAGTGCGCGGGACAAATATCATCGCCTCCGCGCTTGGCAGACGCACGCCTGCATCCTCAGCCAAGCACAGAGCGAGTTTGCGGGCCGACGTCGGACACGGCCTGCCCCCGCGACCGAGCCAGTTCTCCCTGACATAGAGTTCGAAGGCCAGCGCGATTCAGGTCAACTCTACACCGCTGCGGCTAGTGCCGAACCACTCCACTGCCTCCATCGAGTCATGACGCATGCCAAGCAGCATGCCTGCAGGACTCGCACGGACTTCAGTCCGGAGTCTAAAGATGTCTGCGCATTACGCGCATTGTACGTGTTTCGGCATGGCTTGGGCGTTTCGGTTCCAGGAGGCGACAAATTGATTGGGTTCGACAACAGCAAACAGTCTGGATTGAAGCGCTACGATCTTGTGACCGTCGATCTTGATAGCGTCGAGCGAGTGAGGCCCTTGGTCCGTCTCATTCGGGATCGGTTGGAATATCCTGCAGCGTCATCTTTTTTTGAACGGATCGAAGCCAAACTGATCGCTCGCGGGACCGTTGCCTGAGCAGGTATCTAAAGGAGTAGCCGACCATGGCGAGGAAAAAAATTTACCTGGTCTTCAAGACCCATCTTGATATCGGGTTCACCGACTATGCCGTTAGCGTGCGTCAACAGTATCACGACCACTTCATCCCCATGGCGATCCGGACCGCCAAGCACTTTTGGCGCGAAAACCCCGACAGGCCGAAGTTCATTTGGACAATCGGCGCCTGGTTGATCCATGAGCACCTTGAACAGGCAACACCAGAGGGCCGACGGAATCTTGAGGACGCGATCGAGAATGGGACTATCGCTTGGCATGCGTTGCCCTACACGACACATTCAGAGTTGCTTTCTGCGGAATTGTTCGAGGCCGGATTGAGCTTCAGCCGAGATCTGGATCGCCGGTTTGGTCGCCAAACGACGGGCGCCAAGATGACGGATGTCCCGGGTCATACGCTGGGCATCGTGCCGTTGATGGCGGCGGGCGGAATCCGCTTTCTCCACATCGGGGTCAATTCCGCCAGCACCCCCCCGGACGTGCCGCCGGTTTTCAGATGGCAGGCAGCCGGGGGAGAGGAACTGGTTGTCATGTATCAATGCGGCTACGGCACAACGCATTTTCCCAGCGAATTGGATGAAGGGATTGGTTTCGCGCATACTGCGGACAACGTGGGACCGCAGAGCATCGCTCAAGTCATAGAAACCCATCGGCTGATGGCGCGTGACAATCCCGACACAATCATTGCAGCCTCAACGCTCAATGAGTATGGCGATCTGCTGTGGAAACAACGCGAAAGGTTTCCGGTTGTTACCGATGAGATCGCCGACAGTTGGGTCCATGGGGTCGGATCGGCACCGGCCAAAGTGTCGAGATATATGGCGCTGAGGCGACTCTATGGCCAATGGGTGCGTGACGGTTTGACTCCGCAGCGCGAAGCAATGGGACGCCGATTGTGTATGGTCGCTGAGCATACTTGGGGCGTCGATATCAAGACCTTTCTTCGTGACGAAACGGCTTGGGACCGACAGGACTTCGAGGCCGCCAGACAATTCGACTCGAAATTTGCCTTGACTGAGCGTTCCTGGCGCGAGCAGGAGGAATTGATCGATGACGCGGTTTCGGTCTTACCACCCGAAGATCGGGAAGAAGCTGAAATCGCTGCCACTCCCTTGCACCCGCAGCCTTCGGCCACTGCGGTTCGTAAGCAAGGATCCCTAACCCTCGGCGACGGCGAATTGGACTTCGAAGGGGCAACAGGCGGGCTTTGCCGTGTGCGCTTTCCCAATGGCTGTGACCTGAAGAGCGTCAAGGGGCAGATAGCCACACTCACCTATGAGAGTTACGACGCGCAGGATTACCGAGATTTTGCAGACAGTTACTTAACCCAACGCACCCACTGGAGCGTACAGGATCATGGAAAACCTGGGTTGGAACACGCGCGCACTGCCCGTTCGGGCATCTTCGAGCCGAAATGGCTGGGCGTCGCAATTGAAGGGGGCGGCCAAGCGATCGGAAAATTCCAGTTCTCAGGAACTGCAACGGATGATCTGGGCGCTCCGGGCGCACCTGAGCTTCGTTATCGATTTGTTGATCGCGACACGCTGGAAGTCACAGTCTGTTTCTTCGACAAACCGGCGAACCGGATGCCGGAGGCATCATTCGTGACCTTCGCGCCGACGGTAGATCCGAAAAGCTGGCGCTTTCGCAAGCTTGACTACGATGTAAACCCCAGAGCCGTAGTCAAAAATGGAAACAGACAGCTACATGCCGTCCAATCGGTAAGCTGCACGACATCAGACAGCCGGCACCTGCAGATCACACCGTTGGATTGCCCGCTGGTCGGGCCTGCCGCGGTGCCGTTTCTACCATTTCATGGCGGCGACATCGCGATGCAGCGGGGCATCAGGTTTTGTCTGCACAACAACAAGTGGGGTACAAATTTCCCGATGTGGTGCGAAGGAAATTTCGCATTCCGTTTTCACATGTCGCTATCTGACACCCGGTAATTTCTGGATCTGCGAGAAATTCACATCGGAATACACTTCTGTTCCAAGAAAATTGGATTTACTTTCCATAAGATGATGATGCATATAAACTAATCGGATTTTTCGGGCGCTGCCGACTTGAACCGGAATTCCACTCAAGTCACATCTCCTCCCTGTTGTGCACCATCAAGAGTGAGAACGCTTTGTTTTTCGGCAGTCTCATTTTCGCCCAGATCATGCAGCACCCACCATGGGACACATTCTGCCGCTCTGTCTCGCGAATTGGCGGGGACCGGTACGTCAAAGCACTCCCCTGCGCGGACCTGTACTGGTGCATGGCTCTCGCCCAGTCCACCTACAGGAGCATCCTGCGCGACATCGAAGCCTGCCTGTCGCTGTTCCCATAGGCGCGGTTCAGCAAGACGAAGGGCGCCGTGAAGCCGCACACGCAATTCGACCTGCAAGGCAACATTCCCGCATTCATTCCCAATTCCGACGGGAAGCTGCATGACGTCAACGTTCTGGGCATGCTGGTTCCGAAAGCTGGCGCGCTCTACGTAATGGACCGAGCATACCTCGACTTCGAACGCTGCCATTGTCTCCATCTCTGTAGCAGCTTCTTCGTCCTGAGAGCGATGTCAAACACCAAGCTCCGCCGCCTCTCCTCCCGGGCCGTGGATCGCAGAGCCGGCTTCAACAAGGCGTTCGCCGCGATCCAGATGTTGGATGTGCACCTGCCCGCCACCGATGGCCGGCACCTTGTCCCGCTGGCACATAGCGCACAGCGAATTTCTTCGTGGCAGCATGCCGCCCGCTGCCTGGCGGGTGCCGTGTTGTGTCGACTTTTGAGGATCGGTTCCGTGAATATCAACGGGCTACAGACCAGGGCACCTGCGCGTGGCAAAAGTCGGGCAACTACGTACAACCCAAATTAGGGTGATGTCTTGCGTCGGCAACAGCAACCACCTACGAGTGATGGTTGAATGGAACCAAGCACGTACAACCACATACTTCGGCTCAGGCAAATTCCACCATGAACAAAGTGAAGCTTGGTATCAGTCCTTTGAGTTGGACCAACGAAGCGCTGTTGGAACTCGGCGACAACATCAGTTACGAAACTTGCATTGCCGAAGCGGCACAAGCCGGGTTCACCGGCATTGAACTGGGTCGCAAATTTCCGAAACAGCCTGAAACCGTCATTGCAACCCTTGCAAGTTTCGGACTAGAGCCGGTCACGTCCTGGTATTCCGGATTCCTTGCCGAACGGTCCGTCGAGGATGAATGGCCGGAAGCCTTGCCAATGATTAGGCACCTCGTGGCGCTAGGGTGCCAGGTAATGGTCTACGGAGAGTGCGCGGCCGGACCGTCGGCAGGTTCTGCAGCGGCACTTTCACAGACGCCACCCTTGGAGAATCTTGACCTGCAAACTTACGCCCGGCGCGTGACGGACTTCGCAAGTCGTGTAAGTGAATCCGGTCTGAAACTGGTCTATCATCCCCATGTAATGATGCCGGTTGAAACCGTGGACGAAATTGATCAATTCATGTCCGCCGCAGGTGAACCGCTTAGCCTTCTTCTCGACACTGGTCACGTGGCAGTGGCGGGAGGCGACTACGGGGTCGTGATGAAAAGATGGTGGCACCGGATTGGCCACATTCACCTTAAGGACATTCGCAGATCTGTCCGTGATACTCTCGATCCTCACAGGCAGACACTTGATGAGGCGGTACATGAGGGCGTCTTCACGGTTCCGGGAGACGGTGACTTGGACTACGGCCCGCTGATCAGGAGAATTGCTGAACACGGCTACGATGGATGGCTCGTGGTCGAAGCAGAGCAAGACCCCGTGAAGGCGCCACCCCTAGCCATGGCGAAGACCGGGTTTTCGCATATTTCCGAATTACTTGAACACCATTCCATCCCGTTTGACAGGAATCCACGTCATGACCACGGTTGAGAAGCGTGGGCTCAGTGTCTGCCTCGTGGGATGCGGCGGCATGGGACGGCTTCACGGCGAGTCCATTCTCAGGCATTCCAACCTGTCTGGCCTCAGCATTTGCGATGTCGACCCCTCGCGCGCCCGGAAACTGGCTGGTGAGCTCGGTGCCGAATGGCTGCCGCTGACCGAAGCGCTGTCCTCAAGCACGTTTGATGCATATTTTGTCGTCACGCCTGCGGCGGCGCATGTGGAACAACTGGTTCGGATCGTTCCAAGTGGAGCCTATGTGTTCTGCGAGAAACCCTTGGGGGTCGACATGGCATCCATCGACGCAGCCATGCCGGTGCTGAGACCTTTCGCAGATCGAATACAAATGGGTTTCAACCGCCGTTTCGACCCGCATATGGCTGCTCTGAAACAACGCATCCAGGCAGGAGACATCGGCGAGATTGAACAACTGCGAATCGTCAGCCGAGACTTTTCCGCTCCGTCCGTGGAGTCGCTCGTCGGTTCGGCGGGGTTGCTGTTTGAGACAGCCATCCACGACTTTGACTTGACGCGTTGGCTTCTCGATGACGAGATTTGCGAGCTTGTGTGCCTGGGCGACGCCCTGATCAATCCACGCTTTGCCAGCGTCGGTCACATCGATACCGCGACCACGACAATGCGTGCAACGCGCGGACAACAGGTCGTCATCCAGAACAGCTGGCGCACGAGTTACGGTTATGACCAGCGCGTTGAAGCCTTTGGCGCTGGCGGTCGTCTGACAGTTTCCAATCCCGCCGACCCGCTGGTGCTCCACGAAAATGCCGCTGGCCTGCATCGAGGTCCGATCTCAACCGACTGGTTTGCCCGCTATCCCGAGGCCTATTTCATTCAGGATACCGCGTTTCTCGATGCCGTCAGCAGTTGCAAAGCGGTCAGGCCGAATCTCATTGACGGCTACATGGCTTCACACATTGCGCAGCGAGCGAGCGAGTCCCAAAGTGCGGGTTCGCTAGTTTCCTGCGAGATTCATGTAGGCAAGTTCGCACAAATGCACCAGCCACTGCACGACTGAGGCTCGCGAGTTCCTCTTTTCTCTCCCGGAAAGTAAAGTTGAGCCTTTGCGTCGGCCTGGTTCAGGGCCATCTGCGATGGGCCCCGAAGGTCAGGCACGGGATCCCGCGATTGAGCGCCATGATGCCCGAACCGGACAAGACAGTCCCGACACCCGCGTCAATCGGTGCGGCGTTGGCGTTCCTTGGAGCTCAACCGGGTGGTTGCATCAGCACCTTTCGATCGTCCGGCGGCTGAGAGCGTTGCCGAATTTGCGGATAGCAGGCGGCCTGCAATTCGTGACGGTGCCGCCCCCGGGGAACGCCGCGATTTGCACGTCATGCGGGAGGATGGCGCTCACGATGGCTTGGCAGTTGCACGTCGACGCCTTGAAACCGCACCATGCCGCCGTCGCGCCGCAACGTGATTCGCCCCAAGGGCAAGTCCGAAGGACGGACGGCCTATGCTATCAAAGGAAAAGCCGGCCCACGTCCGAAATCAACGCCGTACTCTGGTTCGCTTACTCTTGTAATGCGAATTCTTGTAGTGTAATTCATCTGCACACGCTTGCAGACTCTGCACGATCAAGGAGGTCGAATTGCGTCAGAAACTGCTCATCCTATACCTGCATAACTCCGCGCTCGATTCCCCCGTTATCGGTTGGACGCGATATGACGGCGACACGATCGCGCCGCCAGTTTCCGGTGACGAGAATGAGCCGCCCTACGCTACGGGATTGGATGCACTGCGCGACGGATGGCGTGCAATTCAGTTCTCTGCGCTCGAGCCGCGACCTGGCGAACTGAACTACCAGCCTGGCTGGCAATCCTTCGAGGTCATTATGGAAAAAATTGTGGAGACTCCGAGATGAAGCGACTTGGCACGGGCGAAATGATCCGCTTTGTGAGGGACGGGTTTCTCAAGCTGGAAGGCCTGTTGCCAGGGGATCTTTGCGATGCCTTTCGTGCTGCCTATGTGGCGGACTGCATGGACGACAGATGCGGCCGGGCACGATTGCCTGTCCTGCCATGGGGCACTCCGCTCACCGATGCATTTGACGATAGCGATGTCCTTTCCCGCGTTTTTTCCCTGCCGGAACTCGCCGGCGCGATCCACTCGCTTCTAGGGCCGAATTGCAAGGTCGATCACCATGTAATGCATATCCGCGAGCCCAACCAGGGAGTATCTCAACACTTGCATTGCGATGCAATGATCGATGCCCGGGATGCGGCGTTCGACATTCAGATCATGATCTATCCGCAGAACATGACACGAGAGATGGGCGGCACGCTTGTCATTCCCGGAAGCCACACACGCAAGGCCGGGGAGACCAGCATTGCCCGGTATCAGAACCTGGCGGGCCAGATTCAGTTAACCGGTCCTGCCGGAACCGTCCTGATCCTGCATCACAATCTCTGGCATGCCGGACGGCGCAACGCGAGCAACAGCGTGCGCGCCATGTATAAAATGCGCCTGAATCCGGCGGGGTCGCAGTCCGGCCATTGGGACATGTCGGACTACGACGCTGCCATGGCGCGTGCACCAAAGCCGCTGCATTCTCCGGCGACGTGCAGGCATGACGTTCAGGCGCAATTGTCAATCTTTCATCCCTGGGCCGACGCCCGGAGCGGGCATCTTGACATAATCCAGCGGACTCGGCTTTGGAGACTGTTGAGCGGAGACGAGGATTTTTCGGTTCACCATTTCCTGACCCGACTGGAAAACGAGCCGGCTTGAACAAGGTTTAGCAACCGCGCACAAGGCGGTTCGGGATCGGTATTCAAAAGGTAGTGCGAATGTCCACGTCATTAGGATTGGCCACGGGAAAACGCGTCCGTGCGAGAGATGTGGCGCGGCTGGCCGGCGTATCTCGCTCGGCGGTGTCACGCGCGTTCTCGCAGACCGCCTATATCGCACCTGACACGAAGGCCAAGGTACTGAAGGCCGCTGCTGAGTTGAATTACAGCCCCGACAGCTTGGCGAGCAGTTTGGCCAAAGGCAGATCCAACATTGTTGTTGTCGTCCTCAATCAGGTCGACGCGATCAGGGGGCCAAGCTTTCACTCCGCGCTTATCCGGTCGCTTCAGGAATCCGGACGCCTTCCCGTGGTGTTGAGTCTGTCGCCAACGGATGATGGAGCATCCTCGCTGAAGAAACATCTGACTTTCCCTGTCGAGGGATTGATCGTCATGTCGGATTCGGTGTCGGTCGACGTCGCCCGGCACGCGGTGCCGTACGTGCGTCCGATCATGCTGAATTTCGAGCGAACACGTACTGATGTGGACAGCATTGCTGCCAATGACGCCGTAGGCATTGCAGAGTTGGTGAATTATCTTTGGGAAACCGGACATCGCTCGATCGGATTCATGGCCGGACGACAGTCGTCAATCTCTTCGAAAATTCGTCGGGATGCGCTTGCCCTGGAAATCGCTCGCAGGGGAATGCATCTTGCCGTCGAGGCAAGTGGCGAATTCGCCTACGAACAGGCGTTTGAGGCGGCCCCTGCCCTTGTCGCAGGAAAGAAACCGCCTGACGCGATCTTCTGCGCCAATGACGTGATGGCCTTTGCCGTCATGGATTATCTTCGACTCAAAACGCAACACCGCGTCCCTGAAGATGTATCAATTGCCGGGTTTGACGACATATTCATGGCACGCTGGCCGATCTACAACCTGTCAACCATCCGTCAAGATGTCGACAGCATGGCCGCAGCGGTCACCGGGATTCTCGAGAGGCGACGAGATCCGCAAAACCGGAAGTTCGATCCACCCGCAATGGTGACGGAGTTGGTCTTGCGCGGGACTATCGGCCGACGCGAAAGATGAGTTGAGCGGCGCATTTTCATGCGTTCGTCATCAAGTTGCCACGCGACTGCAACACCGAATCACCAGAGTTGACCTGTTCTGCACGCGTGTGTAGACTCGCCTGAAGTTGAAATTCTAAGACCATGAGCCAGAGGGGGTCCAAAAAATGAAAAAGTGTCTATTTCTTATGGCAACAAGCTGCGCTGCCTTTAGTTTCGGACTAACATCCGCCGCAGTTGCCCAGACCTGCTCCGAATACAACGAGTCGCCAATGTTGGCAGACATCGTTGCAGCCGGCGGTCTCCCACCTGTTGGCGAACGCCTGCCGGCCGAACCCCTGATCGTTGAGCCGGCCGAGCAAATCGGCATCTATGGCGGAACCATGGTGGACTCCACAGGGGGCAATCGCCTGGCCGAGTTTCGTCACTTCGGCTATGAGGCGCTGGTGCGATGGTCGGTTGACGGCGGCGAAGTGCTGCCGAACGTCGCAAAGGGCTGGGATGTCTCCGACGATGCGACCGCCTACACCTTCCATCTGCGTGAAGGCATGAAATGGTCAGACGGCGAAGACTTCACTGCCGACGACATCGTCTTCTGGTGGGAGCATGTCGAAACCAACACCGATATCCAGTCGAGCCCGCGCGGCTTCTTCATTGTCGACGGCGAGCCAGCAACCGTTACGAAAATTGACGACTACACCGTCGAGTTCAAATGGTCGAAGCCGAATGGCCTGTTCCTAGAGAACCTGTCGACCTCGTATGGCGTGCGCGTCGTTCAGTTCGCAGAGCACTACCACCGGAAGTTGATCAAGTCACTGAACCCTGAAGGTGTCGCCGAACTCATGGCGGCCGCAAACGCCGACGACTATACCCAGTGGTGGGCCGCAAACGTGGGTTCGTACGGCAAACAGTCGGAATACAACAACCCGGAACGACCGTTTGTTCAGGCTTGGGTTCCAACCGAGCCATTCCTGGGCAAGGAGCGCTTCACGTTCCAGCGCAACCCTTACTACTTCAAGGTCGACACGGCCTGCAATCAGTTGCCATACATCGACGCGCGCGCCTGGGTGTTGGTGTCGGACCCCGAAGTTCAACTGGCAAAGACGCTCTCCGGCGAAGTCGACATTTCGCGCGTGAATATCTCTACACCGGCTAACAGGGGTGTGATGTTCCAGAACATGGAACAGGGCAACTACCGCTTCGTGACGGCAAATTCCGCGGACATGAATGTAGCAGACTTGCGTTTCCCGCTGCATTATCCGTCGGATCCGGTGAAGGAAGAGATCTATAACGACAAGAACTTCCGCATCGGTCTGTCGCACGCGATCAATCGCCAGGAACTGATTGAAGTGATCTTTTTGGGTCAAGGCATACCCCACCAGATAGCGCCGCGCCCGGAATCTCCACTCTACAACGAACAGCTGGCGACCCAGTATACCGAATACGATGCTGATCTGGCCAGTTCGTACCTGGACAAGGCATTGCCAGACAAAGACGGCGACGGATTTCGCCTGCGTCCGGACAACGGTGACCGGTTCACCGTGGTCGTTGACGTCAACAACGAGTTCAAGTCGGACTGGGGCGACATGATGGAACTGATCGAAGGATACTGGGAAGCAGTTGGCGTAGACGTCGTTCTCAACTTCGTCTCAGATGCGGTTTCGGTGGCCCGACGCAACGATCCTGATCGTGACGTCTTCCTGTGGTTGGCCGAAAACGGTTCCGGTCGCCTGCCCATGCTGGCTGCACGCGAGATGTTGCCTCGCGGCAAGACTTGGACCGAGGAGTGGGAAAAGTGGTACGATTCCGGTGGATCAGAGGGCGTGGAGCCGCCGACCAACTATGTGCGTGCATGGGAACTTCAGGACGCGATCCCGACGCTCTTTGGCGACGCACAATCGGAGGCGTGGGACGAGTTGGTGCAAATTGCTGCGGACGAGTTCGCGCAGATCGGCATCGCGCTGCCAATGGGCAACTACCGCGCCGTCAACAATCGTCTGCGCAATGTCCCGGAGCCGCTTCTGGAAGGATGGCTCTACCCGGGCATTGCGCCGGCCAATTTCTCGACCTTCTACATTGAATCGTCGAGCCAGTAAGCTGCGGGCACGACTAGGGAAAGGGCGAACGCGCCCTTTCCCCGAAGCTGCTGAGGAGACAGACCGTGGCCCGCTTTCTAGCTCGCCGTCTTGTCCTGATGCTGCTTACCGTAGTTGCAATTTCCGTCATTTCATTCTTTATCATTATCCTGCCGCCGGGAGACTTTGTCGATCGGCTGGTGCAGGAGGCCAACCAGTATGGCGAGAATTTAGAGCCACATGAAATCGAAGACCTGCGGCGCAACTACGGATTGGACCGAAGCGCCGTAGAGCAGTATTTTGTGTGGATTCGCAACATCTTGCTTCGCGGGGACTTCGGCTACTCGTTCGGCTGGGACCTGCCCGTCTCCGAACTGATCGGCCAACGGCTCGGCCTGACGGCTCTTCTGTCGATCGTTACGCTGCTTTTTGTCTGGATCGTGGCTGTCCCGGTTGGGATCTACGCGGCGGTGCGAAAATATTCGCTGGGTGACTATGTCTTCACTTTCTTGGGCTTCATCGGTCTGGCCATTCCGAACTTTCTGCTGGCACTGGTTCTGCTCTACATTTCGTTCCGCTACTTCGGACAGAGCGTTGGCGGCCTGTTCTCACCGGAATACGTAAATGCGCCATGGACCTTTGCAAGGTTCGCGGATCTGCTCTCGCATCTCTGGATCCCGGTGATCGTGCTGGGCACCGCCGGAACCGCTGAAATCATCCGCAAGATCCGAGCCAACCTCCTCGACGAGCTGCATCGCCCGTATGTACTGACTGCCCGCGCCAAGGGCCTAGGCGAGACTTACCTGTTGCTCAAGTATCCAGTGCGCCATTCTCTGAACCCGTTCGTGTCGGAACTGAACGATCTGTTCGTCAAGATCGTCTCCGGCGAGACCATTGTGGCCGTGGTGCTGGGTCTCCAGACAACAGGTCCCCTGCTGCTTGAAGCATTGAAGGAAGAAGACCTCTACCTGGCCTCGACGCTGATCATGTTCCTGAGCTTCCTGGCGGTACTTGGAACGCTTTTCTCGGATCTTCTCCTGATGCTGCTTGATCCAAAGATCCGGCGCCAGGCGGCGAGCCGGGAGATGATGTGATGACATACGCCGCACATCTGAGTCACTCCCAACTCGTGATGCGCCGATTCCTGCGCCACCGCCTTGGAATCTTCGGGGGCGTTATGACGCTTCTGATTTATCTGGTTGCTGCTTTCGTGGAATTCCTCGCACCGCATGCTCCGGACACGTACCAGGCCAAGCACGTTTATGCACCGCCGCAGAGCATGCACTGGATCCTCGATGGCCCGGACGGCCGACGGTTTCAGCCGCATGTCTACAGCCTGCGCTCCACGACCGATTACAACACGGGCCAGCGGAACTTTGTGGAATACCCAGACAGGGTGATCGAGCTCGGATTCCTCGTTCGCGGCGACAGCTACAAGTTCTGGGGCCTCATCTCGGCGAATCTTCATTTCTTCGGCCCGAAGGATCCGCGCGAACGGGTGTATTTTCTTGGGGCGGACCGATTGGGGCGCGACGTGTTAAGCCGCACGATCTACGCAACGCGTGTCTCAATGACGATTGGATTGGTTGGCGTCGGAATCAGCCTCGTTCTCGGCATTGCGATTGGTGGCATCTCGGGCTATTTCGGCGGCATTGTCGATCTGGCAATCCAGCGGTTGATCGAGTTCCTTCAATCCCTGCCATCCATCCCGCTCTGGATCGGGCTTGCCGCTGCCATTCCGCCCACGACGCCACCGATCAGGACGTACTTCTTTATCACGGCGATCCTGTCTATCATCGGCTGGACCGGGCTTGCACGGGTAGTGCGCGGGCGGTTCATGTCGCTGAAGGACGAGAACTTCATCAAGGCAGCACTCCTCGACGGCAACCGGCCGGTACGGATCATCCGGCGTCATATGGTGCCTAACTTCCTGTCGCACATCATAGCCGTGGTCACGCTGGCCATTCCGGGGATGATCATAGCGGAAACGTCGCTCAGTTTTTTGGGAATTGGACTTCGGCCGCCGGTTGTTAGCTGGGGTGTGCTGCTACAGGAGGCGCAAAACCTGAGATCAATTGCCACCGCCCCATGGCTGTTCCTGCCGGGTGCGGCGGTCGTCGTGGCCGTCCTGTCGCTCAATTTCCTTGGCGACGGGCTTCGAGATGCGGCAGACCCTTATGCGAACTGACGCACTTCTTTCGCTGCAGGGGCTGACGGTCTCATTTTGGGATGGGCGTCGCCGAAGCGTAGCGCTTCGGGATGTCGGATTCGATTTGCCCCATGCAAAAACGGTCGCAATCGTCGGAGAGTCTGGTTGCGGCAAGTCTTTGACGGCGCGCAGCATTCTACGCATTCTCGATACGAACGCGACCATCGACTGCGGACAAATCCTGTTCGAAGGCGTAGACTTGGCCGGAGCGCCCGAGAAAAGTCCCGCTCTGCACGGCATTCGGGGTGGACGCATAGGGTTGATCTATCAGGAACCCCTCACCGCCTTGTCGAGCTTCTACACGGTCGGCAACCAGATAATGGAAGCGGTCCGTCGGCATCAGGATGTGACAAAAAAACAGGCGCGCGAGCGCGCACTCGATCTGCTGCATGCCGTCGGCATGCCAAATCCGGCGCAGCGCCTTGATGCGTACACGTTCGAACTTTCGGGCGGGCAGCAACAACGCGTGATGATCGCAATGGCCCTGGGTCCCCACCCTTCGCTTCTGATCGCCGACGAACCGACGACCGCGCTTGATGTCACGACCCAGGCAGTGATCCTCGACCTCCTGCAAGAACTGCAACAAAGCCAGGGGATGTCGATCCTGTTCATTACACATGATCTAGGGGTTGTGTCCCGCATGGCTGATGAGGTGGTAGTGATGTATCTGGGGGAAGTCGTAGAGCACGGTACAAAGGCGGACGTACTGGCAACGCCCAGGCACCCCTATACTCAGGCGCTAATGGCGTCACTGCCAGGGCGCGCCCAGTTCCGCCAAGCGACGATCCCGGGAACAGTGCCTTCCTTGGAAGAACGTCCGGCAGGGTGCGCCTTTGCGCCACGCTGTGCGTTTGCCCGGCCGGGTCTTTGTGATGTGCAAAGGCCTGAGCTTGTGCATTCCGGCGGAGTACATGTTCGCTGCCATGCCTTCGGAAGCGCCGCGTCCATGTTCGACCTGTCGCAGCAATCGAAACGGTCGGACACGTTCAAAAGGAGAGGGATGCAGCAATTCGGTGACAAGATTCTGGATCTGCGTAGCGTCAGCAAGACGTTCGAGAAGCGGGAAGGACTGTTCGGGCAACGGGTCCGCGAGATCAAGGCCGTGCAGGACATTTCCCTTGAACTGCGGCAGGGCGAAACCCTGGCGCTCGTCGGCGAATCCGGTTCCGGAAAGACAACCCTAGGACAGACTATTGTCGGCCTCCATAAAGCAACGCGCGGCCGCGTGATGTTCGCGATGGACGGGCAAGACAATGACATCACCAATCTTTCTGCTGCTGAATGGCGCATCGTTTGGCAATCCATGCGGATGGTATTTCAGGATCCGTTCTCCTCATTGAACCCGCGCATGACTGCATTCGATATTGTAGCAGAGCCTTTGCGGCAACGCCCGGACGCACCTCTTCCCGAACCGGACCTGGTGAGGAAGGTCCACAAACTCTTCCGCCTGGTGGGGCTGGACCCGGAGATGTCAGGCCGTTACCCACATGCTTTTTCCGGAGGGCAGCGTCAGAGGATCGGTGTGGCGCGAGCACTTGCCCCTGACCCGAAGATCATCATCGCGGATGAGCCGGTTTCCGCGCTTGACGTGTCTGTACAGGCGCAAGTGTTGAACCTGTTGCGCGACCTTCAGTCCAGTCTTGGATTGAGTTACCTCTTCATTTCGCATGACTTGAACGTGGTGGCGAGCCTCGCTCATAGAGTAGCGGTGATGTATGCTGGCCGAATTGTCGAACTGGCAGAAACGGACGAAATCCTGGATCACCCTCGCCATCCCTACTCCGAGGCACTCTTGAGCGCGGTACTGACGCCAGATCGAGCCGATCAGGACAGTCACTTGCGACTGCCCGGAGACCCGCCGGATCCCTTGAGCCTTCCACCGGGCTGCGTCTTTGCCGAACGCTGCGCTTACGCGACTGAGGCTTGCACACATGAAATGCCTGAAATGCGCAACCTGGGAGGGCATTGGGTGGCCTGCCATCACGCCGAAGCCCTTGCCCTGCAAGGATTACGCAATGAGAACATTCCCGGGAGCGCTGCACCCAACTCATAGCCGCCCTTCGCTTCTGGAAATGGCGGTGCGCTCTCCGATATCTGGAGAAGGTCGCAATCCTTATGTCCCGGCCGGTACTCCCTGTGACGTGATACGAATGGACGTCGAAGCGACCTATGACAGCGACCCGGACAACTTGGTGTATATTGGATTGTTCAATCCGCGGGCCAGTGTGTTTCCTACGCGCGAAGGATTTCGGGGATCGGTGCCAGGGGATCGGGATCGCGCGGGCCAAGGCATCGGGACCGTGTATCTTGATTGCGGACGAGCCTGTCTTGGCGCTGGACGTCTTGGTTCAGGCGCAGATACTGAACCTGTTCCAAGTTCCTCGGCAGGAGTGGAGAATTTCCTGCCTGTTCGGATCCCTCGACATGAACGTGACTTCGAACATCTCGAACCGCGTGGCAGTGATGCATGCTGGCCGCATCGTCGAGGCGGCGGAGACCAATCAGATCTATCTTGCGCACCGGGATCCCAGTTCATCGGTTTTGTTGGATGCGGTGTTGATGCCGGAGTTGCACGCGCAAATGCGTCATGCGAGTCCCCGCAGGGACAACCGCCCAATTCCGCGGAACTGCTTCCTGGTTGCACGTTTTCGGACCATCGCGCGCTTGTGACCGACAAGTGCCAGCGCGCGATTCTGTCACTCAAGCCCAACACGGACGGTCGCCTGACCACCTGTCAACGAATGAACGAAGTCACCTTTGCGAGTATGCGGGTCATGGCTAGGCTGCGTGTCAAGAGCCGACAGCAAGAAAAAGTGAGTGCGCATGCACCAGGCAATTGAAGGACAACTCACGCTTGACCACATGGCGTGCCATGTACCGCATCGCTTTGATGTACCCGAAAACACCGGCACGCTGCGGCTGGATTTTTCCTTTTCGCCCCGGCATCCCGGTGTCGGCAACATAGCGCATCAGCTCAGCATCTCAGTTTACGGTCCCGATGGCCCCCGCGGCACACGGCACAATAACGCCGACCAAAGCCCGGTGATTTCGCGAAACTGGGCCTCTCCCGGATATCTGCCTGGCGAGATCGAGGCAGGCGAATGGGTCGTCGAAATCGACGCTCACCGCATCCTGCCGCCGGGCAATGTCACCTACCGGATCGAGATTGCTTGCGATGCCGAAGAATGCGAAGCGCCACCGGTTGACCCGATACCGAACCTGCCGCGCGCGCCAAAACGGAAAGGAGCGGGTTGGTATACCGGCGACCTGCATGGCCATACATTTCATTCCGATGGCGATTTCAGTCCTGCTGACTATCTCGAGACCGCCCACCAGCGCGGCTATGATTTCGTGGCCCTCACCGATCACAATACGGTTTCGGCCGTGCCGCATGTCCGGCGGTTGGCCGGAGACGAGATCACCGTGATCGACGGTGTAGAACTCACCACATTTAACGGACACGCTTTGGTGCTGGGTCTCGAAGGCTGGATCGACTGGCGGGTCAAAGACGGCACCACGATGAGCGAAATAGCCCGGGCCGTGCTGGACCGCGGTGGCCTCTACGTGATTGCCCATCCCAAGAGCGAGGGGCATCCGTTTTGCACAGGTTGCCGCTGGGCCTTTTCAGATATGCTCCCGGGTCCTGCGCGCCATATCGAAGTCTGGAACCGGGTGTGGACGCAGCGAAACCATAACGAAGGTGCGCTTCAGATGTTCTATCATTGGCTGAACGCCGGCTACAGGATGGTGGCGACAGCAGGCACCGACACACACCGACTGGCCCCCACGGATCATCGAATTGCCGCCAACCGTGTCCTTGCCGATGACAATACGCCCGAAGCGATATTGAACGCCCTGAGACGCGGCAACAGCTATGTCACCAGCGGCCCGGATCTGATGTTGCGTGCGGTGGCCGTTAACGGCAGCACAGCAGAAATGGGCGATGTCGCTGCATCCGGGTCAATGCGAATAACCTGTGGTTGTCAGGGCGGCAAAACAGGCGTCGATCTAACAAACCTCAGCCTAAGATTGATCGGACAAGGCGAAGAGGTCCAACGCTGGCACTTAGCACAAGGCCTGCAAACAACTGTTAGCGCAGTGGCAGAGGCGGGAAACTGGTTTACCTTGGAACTGCGCGATCAATCTGAAGGGCTCCGCGGCGTGACGAACCCGATTTTTGTGGGAGAGGAGGGCGAGCCTTGGCACTGATCGCTGGAAGGCTGAGTCAAATGTGGCACGTCACTGACCTTTTTGCGACCAGGCACGAACTGGGCTAGAATCATGGCCTCACCTGTCCTTGCGCCTGGGCAAGTATCAGAGATCTATCTAACCATCACTCCGGCAGACAAAGCCCGGACGCCGTTTCTGGAAATCCCGTTTCAGCTGCCCTTGGGCGTGACACGGCTCGATGTCGGATTCGAGTATGCAAAGGCCAATGATTGCGCCCTCGACATCGGGATCATGGACAGCCGAGCCACGGATTATCCAACCAGATCCGGATTTCGCGGCTGGAGCGGCAGCGCCCGCAACAGGTTCTTTGTCGCCACCGATGCGGCAACTCCCGGGTATTACGCCGGACCAATGCCCCCGGGATCCTGGAAGCTGTTGCTAGGCATGTACCGCTTGCCCGACAACGGCGCGGCGGTACGCCTGACCCTGATGGCCGATGCAGCGCCGCGCGAGGTGATGGCGACGCCAAAACCGGTCACACCACGGCTTGAACACCCTGGTTGGTATCGTGGTGATCTGCATTGTCACACCCATCACAGCGACGCCAGCGGCGGGCCGGAATTGCTGGCCGAAAGCGCGCGCCTTGCGGGTCTCGATTTTCTTGCAGTCACCGACCACAACACTACCTCTCAATGGCAGTATTTCGGTCCGCGGAGTTCCGAAGATCTAGTCTTCATACCGGGAATGGAAGTCACCACCTACCGCGGTCATGCAAATATCTTCGGCCTCGGCGAATGGATCGATTTCCGACTTGGCAGTAGCAGCGATTTGGACGCACTGGTGCGCGAAGTGAGACGGCAAGGCGCCATTCTTTCGATAAACCACGACAAGGAACCGCTCCCCTGGGACTACGAATATCCCGACATGGATTGCATGGAAGTTTTTCACGGCCACTGGCTAACCGGCAACGACGGCGTCCTGGCCCGATATGATCGATTCCTGGCTGATGGTCGACGGATATCCCTCATTGGAGGCAGCGACTACCACCAGCCAGCCGAGCGGGAACGACCAGGGCCCATCGGGCTGGCCAAGCCGACAACCGTGCTTTGGCTGCCTTGCCTGGACGCCTGTGCGGTCGTCGAGGCGCTAAGAACAGGTCGTGGATTTGTCACCGAGTCTCCGTCCGGCCCGCACCTTGCCTTCACCGCAAATGGCCATCCGATGGGGAGCACGGTGGCCAGCGGCGATGACGTCACGCTCAATGTCGAGGTGACAGGTGCGTCCGGCGATAGGCTGGTCTGGGTTAGCGAGGAAGGTCCGGTTTCCGAGACGTTAATTCCCGACGATGCCTGGAAGCAAACCATACGCTTGCCAACACCCAGCAGGTTTCTGCGTGCCGAGATTCTTGCTGACGCGAGCCGGGCGAGGGCAATCAAGGAACTGATGGACTGGTGCGCAGAAAGGACCGAGCTTCCTCGTGACCAAAAGTCGCTAACCACAGTGCCTCCCATTCGGCGCACATTGTCAAACCCAGTCTATTTCGAAGCTCCGGAACAAACCCGCTCTCCGCGCGCAGGCCGAGGTCCATCGGGAATGAGGTGAGGATCAAAGCAGTATGTCATTCAACATCTTCTCTCTGAACCTGTGGAATCTGAACGGTGACTTCCGCGACCGGATGCGGCGGTTGGACAGATACTTGTCCCATGCCAAGCCGGAAATCGCGTGCCTGCAGGAGGTATCACCGGTCACGCCCACCGGTCGCCCGCAATCGGATCTCTTGTGCACTCAGCTACCGGACATGACGCGCCTCTATTCCTCGCAATACCAGTGGGAGGATAGGGAAGAAGGGCTCGCCACACTGTCGCGCCTTCCTTTGCTGTCATTCGAGAGCTTCATGTTGCCGCCGGCCGACGGCGACGGGCTAAGAAGGCTGCAAATTGCCGCATTGGACTATCACGGGCAAAGGATGCTGGTCGCCAACACACATCTTGCATTTCGCCACGAGCAACATCACGAACGTCTTGCGCAGTGCAGAACGATCATCGGTCATTTGACTGCTGCGGCCGCGCACTGGCAGACCGACGCAATCGTTCTGGTCGGTGACTTCAATGCGACGCCCGAGTCTCCACCGATTGCCAGCATCACCGACAGCGCACTTGGGCTGCGCGACCTGTTCGCGGGCACTGATCTGCGCCGCAACCGCAACACCTTTCCAGACGCAAGCCCTCATTTTGTCGATGACGCGACGTCAGTCCGGTGGATCGATTTCATTTTCGCAACGGACCGGTTCGAAGTGCTGTTGCTCGGGATGGCACTGGATGGCAAGAACGGCGATTTCGTATCAGATCATGTTGCGCTTGAGGCCAGTTTGGAACTTTCGACCTGAGGGCCTGCGACAAGATAGGCCGACTATAGACCACAGGCGCGGCCCGTCCGGAGATCAGAAAACGGGAAGGACGAGTCTAGTGTTGGACAATCAATTGCTTGAGGCGCATGCCCGTCTTATCCGCGTAGCAGTCTTTGACGGCAAATAAACAATGGTCAGCCTTCCGGACATTGCGGGCCTACGTTACCACAGCGGATGCAAGTGACGAAGGTGCGAAGCGAGGTTCGCGTGCGCCGCCATCGGGATATTGCGCCGCAGCGGATTTCACTGAACCAGTGGTTCGAACTCGTTCAGGACGTGAAATTCCAAGCTTGAAATTGAGGGCAGAAGCGAGCTTTCTCCCCTTTTTCTCAGGGTTTCCACCTGATTCGAGTCTTCTCTCTCCGCCTGCCGCCACGGTGCCAACCTAGATAATGGTCCAATCCCTCCGAACAATTCCGCCGCACGCAGTGGCCCGACGTCGGTCTGCGTAGTGACCTCAAACGTCGCGGTGCTCGCCTTATCGTCCCTTGTCCGGATCCGGCACCAGTTCAAGATGATGGTCGTTAGGCTCTCGATCAGTGTCGACGCACCGCGACGGCGTTCCGCCGTCAAGTACGGCGCTGCAGACATTGCGCACTGCGCCGGAATCGGCACATGCCCTCTGACCGGGGCCAAAGCATCCTCTTCGCCTTGCCGAGCGCGCGCGCGACGCTGGGGCAGCAGTCATTCTTATCTTCGATGCGCAAATCATGCCCCTGTGCCAGCAACGTGACGCTCCCCCGATGCTGGCCGAAGACCTGGATTTCAACCGGTTCGGGTTCACAGTAGTCAAACGGCTAGCAGATTGAATCGGCCGAAATTCATTGGGCAATCCCCCATGCACAACTCCATCTCTGTATCGGTCCCGCAGCTCATACTGCCTCGTCTGCATCATCCGGTACGGCTCCCTCCGTCGTTGCGTTTCGTGAAGATGCCATGACATTCAGTGACTTGAGCTTGCGGTGAAGAGCCGAACGTTCCATTCCCACAAACTTCGCCGCCCGGCTGATATTGCCACCGAAGCGATTGAGCTGTGTGTTCAGGTATTCTCGCTCGAAGATCTCGCGCGCTTGCCGAAGCGGCATGTTGGTGAAATCCCCGGATAATGCCGCTTGGCCGCTGTCCTGCTCCTTCGCGCGGCTCTCGCCCTCGACTTCAGCCGCAGTGATGTCGCCCTTGTCTGCCCCCAGTATCAGCACCTTTTCGATTGTGTTCTTCAGCTGACGCACATTGCCTGGCCACTTCATCGACTGGAGCATTGCGACCGCATCGTCAGCAAGGTTTCGCAACGGAAGGCCCTGCGACTTGTTGAATGACGCAATGAAATACCGTGCAAGTTCGGGAATGTCGTCGCTGCGGTCGCTGAGGCCGGGAACCGTGATCGGGACGACGTTCAGCCTGTGAAAGAGCTCCTCGCGGAAATTTCCGACTTCAACCTCGGCTTCAAGATTCCGTGTCGTCGAAGAAATGACGCGCAAGTCGACGCGCACCTTGTCTGTGCCCCCGACACGCTGAAACTGCTGCTCGGTCAGCACGCGAAGAATTTTCGACTGAGTTCCTGGCGGCATGTCCGCAACTTCGCCGAAGAAGACCACGCCACCATGCGCTTCCTCTAGCAGCCCTTGCTCGATTCCCCGTTCGGTGCTTTCGCGACCAAAGAGAACCTCTTCCATGCGGTCCGGCTCGATCGATGCCGAACTGACCGAAACGAACGGTCCGTTGGCACGATCCGAATTGGCATGGATGTAGCGCGCTGCAATTTCCTTTCCTGATCCCGACGGGCCGGTCAGCATCACGCGTCCGTTCGACCTTGTCACCTTGTCCAACTGTGATCTCAGCGCCTTGCACGCCGACGACGACCCGATGATGTTTGCCGACCGCAATTCCTTGCGGCGCAGTTCGGAATTTTCCCGCCGCAGCCGCGAGGTTTCCATCGCCCGCGAGATCACGACCAGCAACTGGTCGATGTTGAACGGCTTTTCAATGAAGTCGTAGGCGCCCTGCTTGATTGCCGCGACGGCAATCTCGATATTGCCATGGCCTGAAATGATGATGATCGGAATGTCGGGGTTGTCGCGTTTCGTGGCCTTCAGGATGTCAATTCCGTCCATGCGGCTGTCCTTCAGCCAGATGTCGAGAATCATCAGGCCCGGCGGGTCCCGGTTCAACTCGGCCATCGCCTCTTCCGAATTCGCCGCCAGCCTGGTGTCGAATCCTTCGTCGCCTAGAATGTCCGAGATGAGAGTCCGAATGTCTTCCTCATCATCGACAATCAGAATGTCACCCATTTGCGTCTCTCCCTCGTTCGGCAAGCTCGCCGGCCTGCTCGATGCCGGTCGCCAGGGGTAGGCGGATTTCTGCGCGAGCCCCGATCTGGCCCGAAGCGTCCAATGGGTCGGCGTCAGTCAAGATCAGCGACCCTCCGTGTTCCTCTATGATCTTCTTCACTATGGACAGTCCCAATCCGGTACCCGTTGCACGCGTCGACACGTAGGGCTCGAAGAGCCGCGACCGGTCTTCCGGCAGCCCGATCCCGTTGTCGGAAACCGCAATGCGCGCGGCCTGTCCATCGATGTCCAAGCTTACATGAACTTTCGGTGCGTAACCTTCCGCGACTGAACTATTTTCCGTGACGGACTCAATAGCCTCGCCGGCATTCTTGATCAGGTTTGTCAGCGCCTGGCCGATCATTGTCTTGTCCACATCGGCATAGACCGGCGTCTTCGGAATCTCCGAAATCAACTCATGTGCATCGGTTGTCTCTTGCAGAGTCACGACATCCCGCACGGCAGCGGCCAAGTCCTGCCGACTGCGCTCCGGTTCCGGCATCCGCGCGAATCTGGAAAACTCGTCCACGATGCGCCTCAGATCGTCGGTCTGGCGCACGATCACATCGGTCATCTGATCAAGCTGGTCGGCCTCATCTCCTGCGGCTGCGCGGAATTTCCGCTTGATGCGCCCTGCAGACAGCTGGATTGGCGTGAGTGGGTTCTTAATCTCATGCGCGATCCTCCGTGCCACGTCGCCCCAGGCCGCCATGCGCTGGGCCGTGACGAGATCGGTCACGTCATCGAACGCGATCACGTATCCTTCCTCCTCGCCTTCCACGCCTCGCCTTTTCGCAACTCGGACCAGGAGGGATTCGGCAATGCCGCCCCGCGACACCCGGACTTCGTCCTGTTCGGAAGCACGGCCGCTTGCATTCAGTCGCCGGAGCAGGGGTCCGAATTCCGGCACCGCCCTCTCCAGCGGCGCGGACAGTCTGTCACCCTCTATCTTGAGGATGCGCTCCGCTGAGCGGTTGATAAACGTGACACGCCCCTGCGTGTCGAGGCCGATCACGCCTGCGGTCACCGAGGAAAGCACGCTGTCGAATAGCCGACGCCGCCGTTCAATCTGCTGGTTCGTCGCGAGCAGTCGCTCTCGCTGGCCCTTGAGCTGCCGGGTCATCTGGTTGAAGAGGCGACCAAGCATGGCGATTTCGTCATCGCCGGCTTCTTCGCGCACCTGCACGTCGAGGTCTCCTGCGCCGACGCGCTGGGCTGCCCCGGCAAGACGGCCAACGGGACGTGACAGCCGCTCGGCGAACCAGAGGCCCAGCCATATCGCCGCCAAGATCAGGATGACGGCAAAGCCAAGATAAAGAAGGCCGAACTCGAAGACGAGTCGCCCACGCGCTGCCTCCAGTTCATTGTACAGCTTCGCCGTTTCGGCCGCCTCGTCCAGAAGTCCGAGAATCTTGCCGTCGACATTGCGCGACACATAAAGATACCGGTTCGGAAAAGCAGCAAGCATCACGAGCGCCCGGAATTCGTCCGTCTCCAGGTCTTCGATGATCACCGTCTCTCCACCGGTTGCCGCGGCAATTTCCTCTCCGCTCGGCATTTCAAAGTCGAACAGATAGGATCGTTCGCCGCGGGCACGGATTTCCCCGGTACCATCGATAACGAATGCTTCCCGCAATCCGCGCTGCACGCGGCCCTGCCCCTGTCCCAGCAATTGCCTAAGTGCGCCATCGTCGACGAAGACCGAGCGGATGCGCGGGGCATTCAGAAACTCCGCCAGCGCCTCTGCATCTTCGGCAAGGTCGCGTCGCTGGTCTTCCTGATAGGCCACGGCCGCGGACAGGGACGCCCGTACAACGCTGCTCACCCGCTCGGAAAACCAGCTTTCCAGCCCGACATTGATCGTCAGTCCGGCGAAAATGGCCACCAAGGCTGTCGGTATGAATGCAATCAGGGCAAAGACACCGGTCAGCCGCAAGTGCAGGCGGGAACCGGCCGACCTCGCGCGCCGCGCGGCAATCATCGCGGCAATTCGCCTGGCAACCAAAGCTGCAACCGCCAACGCATAGACGAGGTCCGCCAGGAAGACGAGACGCAGCGTCAACGGCGAGGCACTGCCGTCGAGCGGGCCCAGCACAAGGAAGGTGGCCAGAACCAGGACTGGTCCCAGAATGACGAGACTCAATGGCCCGGCACTGCGGAATCGCCGCAATTTCCAGAACTGGCTGGCCATCATCGGCGACGTTGTGCGTGCTCTTTGGGTCACAGGGGATCCTGTATAGATGCTGTATCGCGCCCTGCCGCCGCCGCTGCATGTTGAAGACTTGCAACAGCGGTCGCCGGTTCGACACATTATTGTTGCCGAATTACATCAATTTGCGGCGCCGTGCTACGCGAATGTCAAGTTCCGTGATCTTTTTCCGCAGCGTATTGCGATTGATACCCAGAAGTTCCGCACACTTGGCTTGGTTTCCGCCCGTGGCGTCAAGTGCCGCTTCGATCAGCGGCAATTCGACTTCGCGCAGAATCCGATGGTAAAGCCCGGCGGGCGGAAGGTGCCCGCCATGCAGGTCAAAATACCTCCGGAGATGCTTGGCAACCGAAGTGGACACTCCGTCATCGGCATCAGCCTTGGGAGCGACTTCAGGCTGGTTGTCAAGAACCGACTTCACGTCCGATCGCAGGATCTGCATCTCGCCGCCCATGAGCATCAGCCGTCGCACGGTGCTTTCAAGCTGGCGAACGTTTCCGGGCCAGGAATAAGCACGAAGAAGCTCGACGGCATGACTGTCAAACTGGCGGGCTGGCAATCCATCCTGTTCGGCCCGTTGCGCGAAGTGCTGTGCAAGAAGCATGATGTCGTCGATCCGGTCTCGAAGCGGCGGCAGTTTCAATGTCATTCCGCTCAGCCGGTAATACAGGTCTTGCCGAAAGCCGCCCTTGTCAAAGCCGCCCTTGTCCATGGCCGCCGCAAGGTTGGCCTGCGTGGTCGCAATGACGCGCGGACCGTCCTCTTTCAAGTCGTCCAGCATGCTGACAATGCGTGTTTGCGCGTCAAGCGAAAGGTCAGCGACTTCGTCGAGCAAAAGGGTTCCGTTCCGTGCCCTGTTCACCAAAGAGGGCGGCTCCTCGAAATTCTGGAAGTCTGCTCCTGACGCGCTGACAAACGGCATGGTACGCCGATCACCCAAGTCGTGAATGGTGCGAGCAATCAGGGACTTGCCCGTCCCGCTTTCGCCAGTGATCAATATCGGCAGATCGGTATTCATCACTCGGGCAATCACCTGATAGAGCGACTGCATGGTCGGGCTGCGCCCGACAAGAGGCAGGTCTTCGGCCACGAGTTCGTCCACTTGGGACGCTTGCACGCGAGGCTGTGACTTGTCAGCAAGCGCCCGGCTTACCCGCTTCATCAGGTCGGGCAGATCGAATGGCTTGGGCAAGTAGTGATATGCGTCCGCCTCGGTCGCCTGGATCGCCGTTACGATGGTGTTCTGCGCAGAGATCACGATGACCGGGAGTTCGGGACGCAACGACTTGATCTCCGGAACCAGTTCGATTCCGTTCCCGTCCGGCATGATCACGTCGGTGATCACCAAGTCGCCCTTTCCCTCGTTGACCCATCGCATTAGGGTGAGAAGCGAAGATGTGGCGTGAACCTTGCAGCCGCCGCGCGTCAGGGCCTGGGTCAGCACCGTGCGGATCGTGCGGTCGTCGTCTGCTACCAGTACTGTGCCATCCATTGGTCCCTCGTCTTGCTATTGTTGCTGGTCTTTCGGGGCAGCTGGAAGCGACAAGCGAAAAACCGTCTTGCCCGGCGTGCTGTTTGCGGTAATCCAGCCATCGTGGTCGGAAACTATCTTCGATGCCAGGGCAAGCCCCAGACCGGTCCCGTTCTCGCGGCCTGAGACGAAGGGGTCGAATATGCTCTGCAAGATGTTTGACGGAATGCCCGGTCCGTCATCAACGACTTCAACATTCAGCGCCAGTCGGGTTGACCGCCCATTGCGTCGAATTTTCGACGACATGTCGTAGAATGTACGGACCAGGATTCGCCCGGGCGAGCCGCCTGTCGCTTCGGCCGCATTCTTCAGCAAGTTCGAAAACACCTGGAGCATCTGGTCTTCGTCCACCCATACCAACGGCAGCGACGGATCAAACTCGTCGACCAGCTCCATGTGGGCTGCAAATCCCAGGGATGCCGAACGCTTCGCACGCACAATGAGGTCATGGACATTGACCGCCCGGCACACAGGTGGCCGCAGGTTGCCGAACTGCTCCACCTGTTCGAGGAGCCCCAGAACGCGCCGTGTCTCGCTGACGATCAGGTCGGTCAGGGCAAGATCATCCTTGGATAGGTTCATGCCGAGGAGCTGCGCCGCACCCGTGATGCCAGCCAGCGGGTTCTTGATCTCGTGCGCCAGCATTTCGGCCATGCCGATTGCGGACCTAGCGGCCGAGTACCCGGATATCGCCAGGTTCAGCCGCTCTCCAACGAACCTGGGCTCCACCAGCATTACAAGGTGATCAGCCATGCCGACCATGGGCGCCAACTTGATGTCGCAGCGCTCGGACACGTTGTCGCCCGTGACGACATTCATGTTGTTCATGAAGATCGGGGCCTGCTCGCGCCGAACTCTAGCAGCGTGTTCGCTCATAGATGCGTCCGTGGCAAACGCATCAAATGCCGACAAGCCGGCTGACTGCCGGGTTGAAGAATTCAGGTAGCTCTCTGCCGCCGGATTCATTCCAACGATCCTGTCATTCCAGTCCAGCAGGATTGCAGTCACGGGAATCGACAACCAGACGCCATCCTGAATCTTAGTCATTCATGAACCGCCGCAGACATTGATGCCGGCACCCGCAGCATGGCAGTGCATGCGGATCTGACATTGACACGACTTCTCAGGCTGAGTCCCTGGATTGCTCACACGTGGAATCGTCGGCACTTCGCTCGGTCCTTCGGCAAGCGCCGGGATCAGTGACGTCCCATAAGGAAATATCGAGAACCAAGAGTCAATCACTGCTCCTCATGCCCCTTCTCCTGCACGAAGCACCGCCACATCGACCCTGCCCGAGCAACAATTGCAGCATGCAATTGGCAATGCCCCGATATCGGGTCACTCCCACCCATACGTATCGTCCAAAATTTTTTCCTTTTAGATCATGCCGTTGGGCAGGCGTCAAGACAGCAAGCGGAATCGATGCCGATTTCCTGAACGTCTCGCTTCGACACCGGCCCAGCAATCGCGACGCCCCGCATGGCTGCAATTGACCTGCTTTACGGCGCACGTGGCCCCGGCTCCCCTCGAAGACCCGGGTCCCATGGCGAGCCGCCCACTGAAAGAACAACGACGCGACGGCAAGTCGCCAGCCAGTCTTTTCCGGGCGGGTCGAAGTGGCATCCGAGTTTGAGCACGGTGACGCGACGCACCCATTTGTCGCCGCGCAGGATCCGGACGAGCCAGAAAGTGACATGGGCTTGCCGTCCGCCACCGGTAGGCTTGGCGCGACGAAAGAACGTTTTGGCGAGTTCAGAAAATTGCCGGGTCGCATTGCACTGCATTCGAGACTTCGAAACTGAATTTGATGTGGGCAGTTGGCTGGAAGCAGAAAAGCGTCACGAAGGCTAAAGCGGGCGCGAATGGAGTCAGATCAGGATTGTCCTGTCTGGCCGGCATTGTCTGCAGCACGGGCACGGCATAGACATTGCGGCATCAAGTGAAGGATACGACCCGCTATGGACATTCGCCTAGGCAACGGCTTTGACGTACATCGGTTTGGTCCTGGCAATCATGTCACGCTCTGCGGGGTGCATGTGCCCCATGATCGCGGCCTCGCTGGCCATTCGGACGCCGACGTCGCCATGCATGCAATCACCGATGCGATATATGGCGCGCTGGCAGAGGGCGACATAGGCCAGCACTTTCCGCCGACAGACCCGAAATGGAAAGATGCGGAAAGCGCAACGTTTCTGGAGCATGCGGTCGCGCTGGCCGACAGGCGCCGCTTTCGGGTTGCAAATGTCGACGCGACGATCATTTGTGAATTTCCCAAGATCGGTCCTCATGTGCCTGCGATGCAGGCTCGGCTCTCAGAGATCATGGGTCTTGCCCGGGATCGAATCAGCGTCAAGGCAACAACGTCCGAGCAACTGGGATTCACTGGCCGTGGCGAGGGCATCGCTGCAATGGCTACCGCCGCCTTGGTGGCGAATTGACTCGGCGCCTTGTTCTCAGTTTTTTCTACGCAGGCTTCCTGCGCCCCGCTCCTGGCACGTGGGGCTCGCTTGCGGCACTGCCCGCGGCATGGGCGCTCTGGCAAATCGGCGGACCGACTTTGCTTGCCGTCGCGATCATTGCTGCTTGTGCAGGAGGCACCATGGCAATAGAATGGGAGTTCGAGCAGAGCGGGCCACACGACCCTGGCTGGATCGTCATTGACGAAGTCGTTGGTCAATGGATTGCGCTTCTTCCGATCGCTGTCGGTGCAACTCTGTCGGGCACACCACCAACAAGGCTTTGGCCTGGCATCCTTGCGGCATTCCTGCTGTTTCGCCTGTTCGACATTTGGAAGCCATGGCTTGTGGGTCATGCGGACCGTCGTGGGGACGCGATTGGGGTCATGCTTGACGACATTTGGGCGGGTGTCTTCGCGGCATGCGGCTTAACGGCTCTTGCGGCCCTTGCTCATTTTGGGCTCGTCTCATGACGGTCTCCGGTCTCCTAGATCGTGCAAGGCGCTCCGGCATCATGATTGCGACGGCGGAAAGCTGCACAGGTGGCATGGTGGCAGCCAGCATTACCGACATTCCCGGATCCTCGGACGTCTTTGAGCGCGGCTTTGTCACCTATTCGAACATGTCAAAAATCGATCTGCTGGGAGTTGATGCCGGGACCATCGCGCGGCACGGTGCGGTCAGCCGGCAGGTCGCGAAAGCAATGGCCGAAGGCGCAATTAGAAACTCGGAAGCACATGTCGCCGTCTCGATAACCGGAGTCGCGGGCCCGGGCGGCGCCGGCCGCAAGCCAGAGGGGATGGTGTGCTTCGGCCTGGCATCGGTGAATTCCGACACGTTCACCGAAACCCGGAATTTCGGCGCGGTTGGTCGCGAAAACGTAAGGACTGCCAGCGTGCAACACGCCTTGACTTTGCTCGATTCCGGAATTGCCGAATTGCTCAAATGATTGGCCAGTGATGCCAAATTTGCCGAAAAGTTAGGCAATTCCAAAAGCGCGCCCCAAATCGTGCAAATTCTGCGTCGTCCGGCTTTTGTTTCCAGCAATGCTGCTGTTTCTGACTGCGCAGGCAGACCTTTGGAAGGAGAATTTTCATGGTTGGGGCAGACACGGCTTGGATCATTGTAGCCACGGCACTCGTGCTACTTATGACATTGCCAGGACTGGCACTGTTTTACGGCGGGCTCGTGCGGGCACGAAACGTCTTGAGCGTCTTGATGCATTGTTATGCGCTGGCTTGTCTCATGAGCATATTGTGGCTGGTTGCGGGGTATTCGATCGCGTTTGGCGACGGAACCGGAGGCATCTGGGGCGGACTTGGCAAGATGTTCCTGATCGGCGTCGACACGACCAGCCTTTCGGGGACGCTGCCCGAAGTTCTCTTTTTCGCGTTTCAGATGACGTTCGCCATCATCACGCCCGCGTTGATTGTCGGCGCCTACGTGGAGCGCGTCAAATTTTCGTTCGTGCTCGCCTTCTCCGGGCTCTGGATGCTGATCTGCTACGCACCCGTTGTGCATTGGATCTGGGGCGGCGGCATGCTGTCCGACGGAGGGATTCTCGGCGAGATCGGAGTTCGCGACTTTGCCGGCGGCATCGTGGTTCACCAGACGGCTGGCATCGCCGCACTTGTTCTCGCCATCCTGCTGGGCGCGCGAAAGGACAAGTCAAGACCGCCTCACAACCCCGGATACGTCATGGTGGGAGCGGCGTTGCTCTGGGTCGGCTGGTACGGCTTCAATGGCGGTTCGCAACTCGCGGCCGACGGCGGGGCTGCCATGGCGATAACCGTGACGCACATTTCGGCCGCAACGGCTTCACTGACCTGGGCTCTGTGGGAGCGTATCAAGCACGGCACTGCATCGCTCGTCGGCATGGTGACGGGCACAATTGCCGGGCTTGCATCTATCACGCCGGCCTCCGGCTTTGTCGGCCCTCTTGAAGCGCTCATCATTGGAGCCATTGCGGGCATTCTCTGCCTGGAGGGCGTCCACCTCATCCGTGACCGCCTCAAGATCGACGACACGCTCGACGTCTTTGCTGTGCACGGGATCGGCGGAATCTTTGGAACCGTCATGCTCGCGATCCTTGGCCATGCAAGTTGGGTCGGGCAACTCGGCGGCGTCGTGATCGTAGGTCTCTATGCGACCGTCATTTCAATCATCATCGCCATCGTCTTGAAGGCGCTCATCGGCATGCGCGTCGATGAAGAGACGGAGGTGACCGGCCTCGACATCGCGCAGAGCGGCGAGCGGGCATATGACATGACGTCCTGATTCCCTGTCGGGCGCGGAGGAGTCTCGCTCTGCGCCCCAGGATTCGGTCCGAGGAGCCGTCGTCGAATCCGAGCTGCTCGGACCGGTGTGCCGCCGGGCAGACTGTTGCTTAGTGTCAGATTAGCGATCATTGCCCGGCGGCAGCAACAATTGCACGGTTGGCATAATTCGGCCGTTCTCCCATTTTCGTTGCGCGAAAGCTGCCACTGGCAACGGCATTGGCTTTGACCACCTCCACGCATTCTGCGCGCAGTCTGCATGCGCGGGTCAACCTTGGTACTCTCGATGCAGTGTGCGTGCTTCATCAGAAGCGGCACCTTTATCCTGTGGGCAGGCATGCCGAGTTTCCTCATCTGCCACATTTCTGCCACATGCGACCAAGTTGCAGTGAATCGGCGATGCCCACCGACAGCCTGAAAAAATCGAGGACGAAATTTCAAGTTCTGACCATCTGGCAGTCAATCGCAATTCAGTATCAGGCAATGTCCGGCTAACTGCCGTTGAACCGTGCGATCATTTCGTCCCATAAGGGAACCAGAGCGGGCAAGCCGTCCCAGAAGGACTGGTCTCGACGTCGGTCAAAATGCTCCAGCGAAATGCCCTGCTGCTCGACCCATGTATAATAGCCAAGGTTGAAGATGCGCTCCCTTTCATAACGACCCAACTCCTTCATGTGCTCGATCCCGGCACCAAGAACATAGCGACCAAAGGTCTCCGCAGCGGTGATTTCGTCGAACCGGCCACCGAAATGCTTGTCCTCTGCAATGCCGATCTCGGTCTGGTACATGTCTGCTCCGTCAGTCGCCACGGTAAGCACCACGTCACGTTCACCCAGGTCCATGTATTTGGCGTATTTGATCGCTCCGAGGACATTGGCAATTGAAGACAGCCCCAGATTGCCCAGGCTGGCAATCAGTTCCTGGCCGATCCCCCTGTGGCCTGAGAGAAATCTTCGTCCCGCCGAAGTATTGAACAGAAGGTTCAAACCGTCACAGGCGCTGCCTGACACGCCGATCACGAAGTCGGACGCCATGACATTGTGGATCAGTGGGACGTGCTTGTCCCCGATCCCCTGAATGTTGTGTTCGCCATAGCCGTTGTACAAAAGGGTCGGGCACTCCAGGGCTTCGATCACGCCAACATCAATTCCGAGGACTCTTTTCAAATGTTCCCCTGCCGCCAACGTTCCTCCGGACCCACTTGCGGCAACGAATGCGCGTGGGCGCAGATCGTGATCGGCACCCAGATGCTCGGAAACGCGTTGCAGGGCCGGGCCGGTTACCGAGCGGTGGACAATGTAGTTTCCATATTCGCTGAACTGGTTGAGAATCAGGTTCTCCGGATCCTTGGCCAAGGCATTGCAGGCGTCGTAGATCTCCTTCACGTTGCTTTCAGTGCCCGGCGTGCGATGGATGTCGTCTGGGTCCGCAAGCCATCGATTGAGCCAGTCGAACCGTTCTCGGCTCATGCCCTCGGGCAGAACCGCAATGGACCGGCATCCCAGCAAAGCGGCGATCGCCACGCCACCGCGGCAATAGTTGCCGGTCGATGGCCAGACGGCCCGTTGCCTGGTTGCATCGAAGGCACCCGAGAGAAGACGTGGAATCAGGCATCCGTAGGCTGCAAGCACCTTGTGCGCGCTGATCATCGGAAAACGGTTTCCCAAAGCCACCGCTATCCTGGCCTTTACTCCCGTCAGCGCTTCCGGGAGAACGACGTGTTCCGGTACATCAACGAGGCTCCTCCGGTCCGTGCCGTTGTGCCAATGCACTCGAAACAGATTGCGCGCATCCGGTCCGTCGGGATCGACATCGGCGATTTCCGCGGACTTCGAGGCAAGATGAACCGTGGGATTGGCAAGTTCCAGTATCCTCGGCAGAACCACACCGGCATTTCGCAGCTTTTCGACGTTTCGATCATGCGCGGCCTGATCGACTACTTTCCGTTCCAATCCGGGGAACATTCCCTTTCCTTTCCTTGACTGCTCAGGCGCGTGGCTCAAACCGTCCCTGGACCGAGCCCATGCAATCGGGCATCGCAGCAGCATCGGCCTTGGGCTTGAGACACCTCGCGGCTCTTGAATCGATTGACCGCCAGGATCGCCCGCGACTTTTCCGAAAGCAATGCTGGAAAGTTTCCCGGCACAGGACCAGTACCCGGTCACTGGCAAATTGCCGACACAACTCAAATCAATTTCAGTTCAATCTTGGGAGAGTCCGGACCTCACCATGCTGAGGCACCCTTCGAGAATTCGGGCGTTCGTCCTCCCATTGGCCGGGAATCATCACTTTGGCGACCGGCTTGCAAGAGGCCCAGCAAGTTCAAGCCTGGCCCGTCACCGCCATTCGTGTCACTCAATCACCGGCAATTCTGCGGGCGCACGGCGGGTCAGAAGCTCAGCACCGTGCTCGCGGATCACGACATTTTCTTCATGGACCATGGTCTTGCCGTCGCCAAAAGTCATGCCGGGCTCTATCGTGACAACCATTCCGACCTTGAGAACAGTCTTGTCGGAGCGCGTGAGCGACGGCCACTCTGTCAATTGCATGCCAAGCCCGTGGCCTAGACGCCCAACGACTCCCTCGCCTGCTCCACTTGCAGACAGCACGTCGGCCATGGCCTGGAAGAGATCGGCCGATCTTGCGCCGGGACCCGCCGCCGCGATTCCTGCTTCGGTAGCAGCATAAACCACGTCGTAGGCCCGTCGTGTCTCGTCCGAGGCACATCCAAGGGCAAAATTCCGGTCGAAGTCGCAGAAATACCCGTCGAAGACCGCCCCGGTGTCGAGCATCATGACCTCACCAGAACTCAGAACGCGATTGGTGGGCTGTTCGATTACACTTTCAACTCCTCCTGGGCCGGAACCGCCAACCAAATAGGGAACGTCATCAGCGCCTCGCTGCAGCAAATCGATCCGCATTTTGGCGAAGGCCTGACGTTCGGTGTCACCGATCTGCACGAGGCCAGGGAGCGCCTCGAATGAGTCGGACGCAATTGCGCAGATATGGGCGATCTTCTTGATCTCGGCCTCAGACTTCACCATCCTTTGCGCACGCACGATGCCGGTAGCGTCGACAAAACGGTCAACCCCGACCAGTGTCCGCAACCTGTCAAAGTCGGCAGCAGGCATGCGGACATGGGTTTCGTGTCCCATGGGAGTCCCGATCTTACCGTCGGCACCGGCGATCTCATTCAATGTTTCGGCCAACAGCGTTACGCCGTCGTCATCCGGTCGCGGGGCCGGCCAGGTACGAATGTCTTCGATCCAGGTAGCGGCCATGCAAGCAGCCCCAATCCCGGGAATGATCGCGATCGGCTTGCCTTGGAGCGGAATGAGCAGAAACCATGGGCGCGTCGGGCTTTGCCAGAACGGCGTGTGAAAACCGGAATAGTAGCGAACCTCGGCTTCGGTTGACAGAAACATGGCGCTTAACGCGAACCGGTCCATCATTCCTTGAGCGACCGCCGTGCGCATCTCGAACTCGGCCGCGCCGAAGCCTCGGTCCGGCGAAGGACTACGTTTCATGTCCAAATCATCCCCCCTTCGGACAAAACACCCCCCACGACCGGCCTTTGGAAACGACGAGATCGTGGCCATACACGAAACGAGGCTGGACCAAGCGACGACGCTTCTCCCATTTCGGCGTCTGCATGTTGCCAGCCTGCGATGTACCGAGCGGTTCAGCCAGCGGGAATTTTGGGAAGGCGGTCACGGACAAGTTCCGTCCAGAATGCCACTCCAATCGGCAAGACATCGTCGTTGAAATCGTAATCGTTCGAGTGAAGCGGCTGCCCGTGTGCTCCGACCTCTCCGTTGCCGAGGAGCAGGAAACAGCCTGGCACTGCAGCGGCGAAATGGGCGAAATCCTCGGAAAAACTCATCGGCTGCCGGTCCGAAATGATGTCAAGCCCGGCGCTCCGAGCCGCGCGCGTCACTGCCTCCGTGGGACCCTCGGCATTGGTCGTCTCGATGAATTCGGTACTGAAGTCCACATTGACAGAAACGCGGTGCGCAGTTGTCACACCTTCTGCGATCTGGCGCATGTAGATCTCGACGCTGTCTCGATCTTTGGGACAGCGGGCACGCACTTCGCCCTTCAATGTCACCGTGCCCGGCAACACGTTGCGTTGACCGTCGGTCCGAAATTCAGTCACCGACACCACCGCCCCGGTGCCGGGAGACAGCTTGCGCGATACGATTGTCTGCAGGGCAAGCACCAATTCCGCCCCAACGGTGATCAAATCGCGGCCAGCCTGCGGCATCGAGGCGTGGCCGCCTTGGCCGCGAATTATGATCTCGAACAGGCTTTCCGAGGAGCAAATCAGGCCAGGCCGAGTTGACACCTGGCCAACCGGTGCGCCGGGCAAGTTGTGCATTGCGTAGATTTCCTCAATGGGGAAACGCTCCAGAATACCCTCCTTGAGCATCGCCTGCGCGCCAAGGCCATGCTCTTCGTTGGGCTGGAAAATGAACACGACGGTACCGCTGAAACCGGGGTTTCCGGCAAGGGTTCGGGCTGCTCCCAATAGCATGGTCATGTGGCCGTCATGCCCACAGGCATGCATGACGCCAGGCGTTTCGGACGGATACTCGTGACGGCTTGCCTCTTGAATCGGAAGAGCATCCATGTCAGCCCGCAACCCTATCGCCCGGTTGCATTCACCGGATCGGAGAATTCCCACAACGCCCACGCCCTCGTGTACTTCGAGGCCATGCTCACGCAGGAACTTTGCAACCTTGGCCTTCGTGCGACTCTCCTGGAACCCAAGTTCGGGAAATCGGTGAAAATCGCGCCTCAACGCAGACAAACTGAAGTCATCGGTACCCACAAGGACCTCCACGACTGGCCTTTCCAGATCTGCTCCCCGGCAGTCAACCAATGTGAGTCTAACCTGTTTCCGAAGTTACGTGTCAGGAAAACGGGAAGAAATTCTTCAAAGAGAATTGACGCTTGGTACCTCCTGACGGCGACCGTTCCGTCACGGGGTCGCATCGACAAAATCCTGCAACCGCATGGCCTGCGGAAGAAGAGCCTCTCCGGGCTTGGAAAAGATCTGCCCAAACCCTCTCAACTTGTCCGTGATTCCGGCTCGCCGCAAGCAACTCCAGAACTGTGCCTGATTGGACGTGATGACCGGCTTGCCGATGATTTGCTCGATCTCTTCGGCAACTTCGAGCGCACGTATGCCGCCGCAACTCAGAAAGATCGCATCCGCGTCCGGCTGGTCGATCTCGATCGCAAAGGTCTTCCAGAATTCCGGCGTTACCTGACCCATCTCCGTTCCGGTGCTTAGGTTGAGTCCCTGAACGTCCAGCACTTCATAGCCCTTTCCCAGCAGGTACTCGGCTTCTGAAGTATTGACCTCGTCCAGATAAGGCGTTCCCACAACAAGCTTCTTCACCTGCAGCTCGTTCAGCGCGTCAAGCACGCCCTGAACTAGGCACATGGGCTGGGCCCAGGGTGCACCCTTCCTGATTTCGGACATGACCCGATCTTCGCCGATCACGATGGATCCGCTCGTGCAGCTGTAGCTGACAACATCCGGTTCCAGATCGGGCTGTATGCGGGAGGCTGCTTCCGCCATGTGTTCGATGTGACGCAATAGCGTTTCGTTGGTTGTATGGTCTTCGGTCTTCAACCGGGTGAAGTGCACAGCAACTCCCTCGGGAGCCATGTCGAAGAAATCGGCTTCCGAAGCGAGATCCGTAGACATGAGAATGAACCCGAGGCAGGCACGATGATGGCGGCCCTTGTCCAGGATCGGGTTCCAGGACCTGGACAATACTACGTCGCCGGACTTGAACATTTGAACGCCTACATTTTCTGAAGGTTGTCTGGTCGCCACGTGGCAGAATTCTGGAGACCGATCGTCCAGGTTGGCAGTTGACGCATGCGATTCCCCTTCTGTCCCGTTACACCGCTTCATGAACAGTGGCGAGGAATTTCTGTGCTGGTTCCGTCTTCACCTTTCGGATAACTCGGCCAGCGTTCTCGATCCTGCGAGATGTCGAGCGAGCACCTCTCATCCATTTGAAATCGTTATATTTTCTTTGAGACGCCGAACCCGTAAAGTTCCGTGTCAGCACCATGGCAACACCGCGACCCGGATCGCAGCATTCATCCCTGCACTGTCCCGCTTCGGCTGGGGCTTGCAGCTTCAACGAAGTCCGGCATGCCGTATCCGCGCGTGTCATGTGCCGTGTTTCGAAGGGAGCCGACCATCCGATACATCCGTAATCACCTTGCTGCCAGAACGGCTGCAAACCACTTGGTCCGCGATGTAGGCTCATGCCTTGTTCGCCAGACTGAGAACGACCTGAACGTCTAGTCCGCAGGTTGAGGGTTCGAGTCCTTCCCGGATCGCCATATAATGTGATGTCAAAACAATATGTTGCGGGAACCTTCCTTCTGACGTCCTGATGCCTCGTCAACCACATGGCAAACCATTGGCAAACAATTCAGGTCCACCTGTCGTCGAAAACTGACAGATTGCGGCCACGGTGACGGCAACCGTTCAGCACACGAATCCGAAGTCATCGTTTCGCCAGGACATGGAGATTCTGAAGGGTCCGCGTCATCATGAACCACCGCGACGGCAGGAATTTCTACAGTTTGGGAATTTTATACGAAAGTCACATCGTGGCTTCGCATTGATTTCACGGGTCATCGAAGTGGCCAACGCCAACGCTCCTCGCCGTGCAGATGCGCCAATCCCGGACGCCTCGTCATGTTTGCCCCTTCAGCGGGGCGGTTCAGCAGGGCCGTGGCCCTCAAGCTCTGTTGCTGACATCGGAAAAGCAACGCCTCGCCCTCATGCACGGTCTTCTTGCCGCGTTTCCACCGTGAGCGCAATGCCAGAATAGAACCATGTGACTATTGTATATAATTCCCTACAGTTTCGCCAATCGGCGTCACCGCTCCATTTGAAAGTCCCGCTGCTAGGCGGAACGGTTGCGCTCAAGCGGTCATCCTCGCTCCGTGCCCGACCCGGCAGTGCCGACGACCGAATTCGCGGACATCCTGATTGCCGGACACGCGCAGGCGCCACGCATCCGGGCGCCGGCTCGCCGGGTGCGTGATTCGCCCGGGAGCGGACGAGAATCCTGTCCCGCCGGCGTCGTCCTGTCACTCTCGCTCCGTGACGGACGGTCGATGTCCGTCACGCGTAGGTTGCTCGGAATGCAGCCCAAGCTTCGCAGAACGTTCAGTTCAGGGTCACTGAGCCCACGGCATCAGGTCGCAGCCGGCCAGGGTCGCCGTGGCGCACAGAACCAGAAGGGCGATCTTTAGCTTGAATTCCATTGCCTGTTTCCTCCTTACGTGTACGGGTCCGTCGGCCTTGCATCGATCGCATCGACGGCAGGGCCTCTGTCATTTGCGCACTGCCCTAGTGCGATGTCCCGCGCCGTCCGTTCGTGCCTCGCCTGCACAAGCTCAGTCGTGCCGCCAAACGGAACGGATAAACGAGGACCGCTGGTCCCCCAGGGACTTCACGTGTTGGCACAATGCACTGACACGCTATCCTTCCCGACCGCGTCGGTCAATCACCCGACTCCGCGTGTCGACCCGCAGGTTCCGGCACGACATTCAAGCGGCATAGAACGGCGGGATTCCGGCGATTCGCCACGCTTTTGCAGGATCGTGTTCCTTTCCCCTTGTCACGGTTTCATTGTCCGTTTCCGACCGTCTCGCTTGACGCTGCCCGTCCCTGTCCCCACTGCCGTCTCCGAACCGACACGGCCAAATCGTCGCTCAAAAGCGCGGTTTGCCACCGAAGTCCCACCGTTTTGAATCGCTGCCGACACTTGGTCCGGCAAGCGCGCTCGCGGGATCCGGCAGGTCTTGTATCCTATCTCAAGTCGATTCCTGGCGAGAGCTTCACACGCAACCGGTCTCCCTCCGGAACAATAGATCTGTGAAGGGGTTCCTTCTCGATACGGAGGTCGTTTCGTCGCTAGTCACTCCAAGACGGGACGGGTTCGTACAAATCATGGCCTGATTGGAACAAATGGACTGTAAAGGTCCCATTTTCCTGTCAATCGTCGCAATTCACGAGATCCAGAAAGGCATCTCGCTGCTGCAGAACAAGGTTGCCACGACAAAGACGTCCGCGCTTGAAATCTGGTTGACCGGCCTCCGCGCCTGACATGTCGACAAAATCCTTGAATCTGATGTCAAGGCAGCGGTGGCCTCAGGGAAGATAGAAGCACGGGCGCATGCAACTGGGCACAGCCCTGGCATGGCAGAATCGATGGTGGTCAGGATCGCCGAGGCTTACGGTCTTGTTTTCGTGCCGCAAAGCATCAAGCACTTTCGCCCGTTTGGCATTTCTGCCCTGTCACCGAATAAGGCTGCACGAGAATGACCCAATGATCCTTGGGGCGAGTCAAGGCTGTTCCTGCCAGAACACTCCGACATTATCCCGACATTTGCATTCACCAATTCTCAATCCTTGTATTCAGGCTCCTCCCTGTCCAGCACCAATTTCATCTCGTCGAAATGCGCAATCTCCGCGTCCTTGTACGTTTCCCACTCGCCTGCAGTCACCTCGGCAAGATCGTCCGGCATGACGGCAAGCTCCTGCCCGGTCTGGTAGGCCATGACCATTGTCCGAGCAGCGCGCTCAAGATGGTATAGCGCGTCCCAGGCCTCGGCCACGCAAGTGCCGAACGTGGTGACACCATGGTTCTGCATCATCACGGCTCGATGGTTGCCCACGGTTCGGGAAATGCGCTCGCCCTCCTCCTCTTCGGACGCGATGCCGCCAAAAGCCAGATCATACGCCAAGCGCCCGAACCAACGGGCGGTCACTTGGTCAACCGGCTTGATCGTCGGATCCTTCAGGCTCGCGAGCGCGGTTGCATACGGCGGATGGATGTGCAGTGCAACGCGTGCCTGCGGCAGGTTTCGGTGAAGAGCGGAGTGGATCGCCCACGCGCTCCGATCCGGAGCGTCGGGTCGCTCCATGGTCGAAGGGTCATCGGCGTTGCAGAGGATCAGGTCTGAGGCCCGAACACGACTCCAATGCACCCACTTGGGATTGACGAGAAACTCCTTGCCGTCAGCGCTGACTGCGGCCGAGAAGTGGTTGGCCACGCCCTCGTGCCATCCATTGCGGCAGGAAAGCCTGAGTGCGGCAGCGAGATCAACGCGAATTATCGCCTCTTCGGCGGAGAGCATCGTTTCGTGTCGGGTCATTTTGTTACTCCATCTGCCTGCGGTGAAACAACGGGCATTACCTGAGAATTGCCGCCCTTTCTGGGCCTAAATTGTCTCGTGTTCTGTGGCACGTCGTGCGTGAGTCAACCAGTCCCTGTTCTGTGCGCGACACGAAATTGGTAGCAGTATCCAGTACGACCGTCACTTCAAATTTGATTTGTGCCGGACGAAGCCCTTCGTCGGCTCTCTGCCCCACCCTGACCCCAACCTAGCCGAAATTGAACACCTCTGTACGAGGCCCGAATCTGGCATGGAGACATTGAAGTGTCATGCAGCGCCTGTTGTGCGCACGACATTAATCCCGACCACGTGCTCCTGGGTACAGGCGAGATTATAGGCTCCGACGGCGCCTCACAACGTACGCCGCTGGCGCCTGTCGAAGGCACTTTTCCTCTGCGCCCGCACCATATAGAAACCGCATAATGGGACGCGAGCAGAGCCGAGGGGCAAGAATGGCAAAGCGATCGCATGACGACGATGTCGAATTCATCAAGTCACTAGCTGAACTTCTTAGCAAGAATGACCTTTCCGAGTTGCAAGTGAAGCGCGAGCACCCCGAAGACGGGAGCCTCAATGTTCGGGTAAGCAAGGTAGGCACGATCGCGGCGCCCGTCGCGATTCAGGCGACTGCCGCCCCGGCACAGGCACCCATCCCTGCGCAGGCACCTGAACAGAGCGCAGCCACCACGACGCCTGCAGGTGAAGAAGATGATCCAGCCGCACTGCCCGGAGCGGTCGTTTCGCCAATGGTGGGAACCGCCTACTTGCATCCGGAACCCGGTGCCGAGCCTTTTGTCAAGCCGGGTGACGCGGTGACGGAAGGTCAGACCCTGCTGATCGTTGAAGCCATGAAGACTATGAACAATATCCCGGCACCAATATCTGGCACGGTCAAGCGCATCCTGGTCGAAGACGGTGCGCCAGTCGAGTTCGGTGCTCCGTTGATGGTGATCGAGTAGGGTCGCGCCCGTGTTCGAGAAAATCCTGATTGCTAACCGAGGCGAGATCGCGCTTCGCGTGGTCCGCGCCTGTCGCGAGATGGGCATCCAATCAGTTGCTGTGCATTCCACTTCCGACGTCGATGCCATGCACGTGCGCATGGCTGACGAGAGCATCTGCATCGGGCCACCGACCGGGGCGCAAAGCTACCTGTCGATCCCGGCGATTGTCTCCGCCTGCGAGATCACCGGTGCACAGGCGGTTCATCCTGGTTACGGCTTTCTTTCGGAAAACGCGAAATTCGCGCAGATTCTCGAGGATCATGAGCTTAAGTTCATCGGCCCTACTGCGGATCACATCCGCCTTATGGGAGACAAGATCACCGCGAAGGACACGATGAAGGGTCTGGGCGTGCCTTGCGTACCAGGCTCTGAAGGCGGCGTGGACACGCTCGATGAGGCAATCTCGATCGGCAAGCAGATCGGCTACCCGGTCATCGTGAAGGCTACGGCTGGCGGCGGCGGCAGGGGCATGAAGCTGGCAAAGTCCACAAGCGAAATGGAGTCGGCATTCCATACCGCGCGCTCGGAAGCCAAGGCCGCGTTTGGCAATGACGAAGTGTATGTCGAGAAGTATCTGGGCAAGCCACGTCATATCGAGATCCAGATTTTTGGCGATGGAAAGGGCAAGGCAGTGCATCTGGGTGAACGCGATTGCTCGCTGCAGCGACGCCACCAGAAGGTCCTCGAGGAAGCGCCAGGTCCCGCCATCGACGAAAAGACCCGTGCCCGAATTGGCAAGACCTGCGCCGATGCCGTTGCGCGCATCAACTACGCAGGAGCCGGAACGGTCGAATTCCTGTACGAGGACGGGGAATTCTACTTCATCGAGATGAACACGCGTTTGCAGGTCGAGCATCCGGTGACCGAGGCGATTTACGGCGTCGACCTGGTACGCGAGCAGATTCGGGTCGCTGCCGGCGAACCGATCTCCTTTTCCCAGAAGAGCCTGCAAATCGACGGCCACTCCATCGAGATCCGGATAAATGCCGAGAAACTTCCAGCGTTTTCTCCTTCTCCAGGGAGGATCACTCAATATCACGCTCCGGGCGGCCTCGGAGTTCGCATGGATTCGGCGATCTATGACGGATATTCCATCCCGCCCCATTACGACTCCCTGATCGGCAAGCTGATTGTCCACGGACGTGACCGGCCAGAGGCGCTGGCGCGACTGGGGCGCGCCCTTTCCGAGTTGATTTTCGACGGGATTGACACCAACGTACCGCTCTTCGACGCTCTTTTGAGGGAGTCCGCGATCCAGTCGGGCAACTACAACATTCACTGGCTGGAAAAGTGGCTCACCAAGAATTTCCAGTGAAACGCCTGCCCTTGATTGAGTTCGCGCCACCGCAACCTGGATGGATCACGTGAGTGACCGGAGCCTGACGGCAGAGCTTCTGCTTGGAGCCTATGCGACCGGCGTCTTTCCGATGGCGGATTCGCGCGACGACCCAGATGTCCACTGGGTTGATCCCCGCGTGCGGGGCGTACTGCCGCTTGACGGATTCCACATGTCGCGGTCTCTCGCACGCCGGATGCGAAGCGGGAACTACACGGCCACCCTTGATGTCGAATTTGAAGCGATTCTCGACGGTTGCGCAGATCGAGAGGAAACCTGGATCAACGAGACAATCCGAGAGCTGGTAATCGAGCTTCATGACATGGGGCACGCACATGGATTCGGCGTTTGGTCGGCAGGTCGTCTCGTCGGCGGCATGTACGGAGTCGCGCTCGGCGGCGCGTTTTTCGGCGAAAGCATGTTCTCCGCCAAAAGTGACGGCTCGAAAATGTCGCTGGCATGGGCAGTCGATCATCTCCGGCGAACCGGATTCGTCCTCTACGACACGCAGTTCAGTTCACCGCACCTGACCTCTCTCGGCGTCAGGGAAGTCACGCGTGCGGCTTACAGAGCATCATTGGCACGCGCACTTGAAGCATCGGCCGACATTGCCCGGTTGCCGCTCGAAACTGACCCTCAGGCCGTGGTGCAGCGGATCACCCAGACGTCATATCGAGGATGATCAAGCGCATTGAGCGCCGGGCTTGACGCAATCATCCAGCCATCGAAGACGACTGTATCGCGCACGGAATCGCGGATCGTGAGCCACGCGAATCCTTCGCCTGCCGGATTGTCTTCGAAGTAACGACACTCGCCGAGATCGACCTCGACACGGCCCACGGTGACGGTTTCGCCGACACGAAGCTCGACATCGATCACGTCACCCGACACCTTGTCCAGGCCCTTGAGCAAGACGCCTCCGGAACGCACCACCTTGACTTCCTCGGGCATCGCACCGGGCACGGCAACGGACATGTCGTCTAGGGCAGATGCAGTGATGTTTTCCTGACCAGTGGCTGGACCGGCCAGAAACGCCAGAAGCACAAGGACGCGGTTCATTCTTCGGGTCCGGACACGAATTTCATGAGAAGCTGAACGACGGAAATCGAGCCTTGCGTATCCTCGATTTCGCTTCCGGGCTCGAGATTGATGATCGACCCGCCGGGAAGAAGCTCCACGAAGCTGCCGCCCAAAAGGCCTTCGGAAGAAATCACGGCCGCCGTGTCGTCCGGCAGGAGCACGTCATCCTGAACGCTCAACACGGCATTGGCACGAAAGGACTGCGGATCGAGATTCAGTTCGAGGACCGACCCGACCTTGACGCCCGCAAGCCGCACGTCCGTCCCGACGCCGACACCTTCCGCCGAACGAAAGGATGCCGTGTACGTGTCCATGTCCGACGCCGACAGGTTCAGGCCACCGACCTGCGCCAGGTAGATCAGGAAGCCAGCGGCCACGGCGAGAACGCCGGCTCCCGTCAGGACTTCTGTTGCGTTTTCCGACACGGCGATCACTCCGGAATCCAGGCTTCGTAGTCTTGCCGGTCGACCGGCTCGGATCGCCGGATAGAACCGGGAGGCGCATATGCCAACGGTGTCCCCGTCAGGTTCTCCTGGTGCGGCTTTTCCCAATCCTTGCGGGCGAGCGGCTGTTCTGTCGGCGGCTCGTCATAGGTATAGTGCAGCCACCCATGCCAGTCCGCACCAATCCTGCTTGCCTCGGCCTCCCCATTGTAGATCACCCATCGCTTCCCGTCCCGGGACTGGTAGAAGACGTTGCCCTGCTCGTCTTCGCCAACTCGCTTGCCCTTGAGCCAGGTGTGGAACTGGGTGCCCCAAGTCTGGCCGTTCCACCAAGTGGCCGCTCGAATAAGCGTGCTGAGAATTCTCATTCCGAACCCTCCTTCCGATCAGTTTGGGGTATGCCGCATGGCGGCAGGAAACTCCAGCAAAAGCCTCCTTTCGGCGGCAAGTATCCGAAACGGGCCAACGCATCAGACTCCATGGCCGGCACCCAAGGCGGAGTCTGCTTCGATTGATTTGCCTTTCGTGCATGAAGTACCGAACTCGCTCAGGAAGCCAGGAAGCACTTGAATAGTCTGAAGGCCTGATACAGATTGCTCCTGACACCCCTTGCGGTTTTCGACCGCTGGGTGCGGGGCCTCTTTGGGGGCCCCTGCTTTTTGTCGGACAATTCGATGCGCACGTACATCTATGTCACGGTTTCAATCGCTGCTATTGCTCTCACAAGCGCACGCCATGGTGATGGCTCGATTTGGTCGCTCTCTTTCAGAACATACTGCAACCTCTACACAAAATCGTTGCTGCAGAATTTTCCGCAGCGAGTATCCCCGGGGAGTCCTGGACCCCTCGCGAAGCCGCGGTGCTGAGCGTCGATCTACGGGTACTGGCGACACATCGAACGCTAGTCGAGCTGGACTTCGGCACCTCCTGACCCACACTCTGCCGACGACGAGCGCGCCGGCGACAGCGAATGTCCAGACACTCAATGTCGCAATGACCGAGGAATTGGCACGGACGCCAACTCTGCCGCGCGTCTCCTGTCCGAAGCTTGGCTCGATCGCCGGGATCGCACAGATATGATTGACAATGGGAGCGAACTAGCCGAAGCCACACGTCCCGTGCAACACCATCTTCTGCGGAGTCGCATCGGCCTAGGGCCAACACACCCGCGATTTGAGGAAAGGCCCTGCCCCATGAAAGTAGAATGCGTCGTCCCTAGCCGAAGCCAGGTTGGCGAAGGGGCCGTCTGGGATGATCAAGACCAAGTGCTTTGGTGGGTGGACATTCCGGCCGGACTGATTCACCGCTTCGACCCGTCAAGTGGGAGGAACACCACGATCGATTATGGCGAGCCCGTTGGCTGCCTTGCGGTTCGCGAGGCGGGCGGTCTGGTTCTGGCTACGAAATCGGGCTTCTGCTTCTTCGATCCGGACAGCAAAAGGCGCCAGCCGATCACTGACCCCGAAGCGCATCTTGCGATGAACCGCTTCAATGACGGTGCGACCGACATCATGGGCAGATTCTGGGCTGGAACCATGAAGGATGGCGGCTCTCCCGAGCGCATGGGACGTTTCTACTGTCTTGACTCGAGCCTGCAGGTCACACCCTGGAAAGACGGTTTTTTTACCACCAACGGACTCGCGTTCTCACCCGACGGGCGAACGATGTACTTCTCGGACAGCAACAAGGCGGTGCGCACGATCTGGCGCGCAAGCTACGATCCGGACACCGGCACACCGGGCGAACCGGACGTGTTCTTCGACACCAGAAGCGTTGCGGGGCGTCCAGACGGCGCGACGGTCGATGCCGACGGCTGCTACTGGCAGGCGGGAATTGACGGCTGGCAGCTCTATCGGATCACACCTGCGGGCCGTGTCGACATGACTGTGGACCTTCCCGTAGAGCGCCCCTCACGACCGATGTTCGGAGGAAGGAACCTTGATACGCTCTTCGTCACTTCACTCGGGGTTGGCCTGAGCGCAGGGCAAGATCAGCCGGAAGCCGGATCGCTCTTCGCGATTTCCGGGCTTGGCGTGCACGGTCTCCCCCAAACGCGTTTCAAGGGTTGACGACCGACAATACCACGCCGATGCGTCTCGCTCAGAGCAACGCACATCAGGTACCCTCGATCCATGTGCCACCTTGCTGCCGCTTGCCAGCAACCTCTAGAAAGCATAGGTCGGACAATGTGATTTACGCCCCGGTCCCCAGAAGGTGCAGTGCCCGAATTTGCAATCTTTCCCAGCCTGAAGGACAAGACCGTCCTTGTAACCGGTGGCGCGCAGGGCATCGGGGCGGAGATCGTCCGGGCGTTCGCGAACCAAGGGGCAAAGGTCGGATTCATTGACCTTGACTCCGAAGGCAGCGCCGCGCTGGCCGCCGGCATTGCAGGCACCGTCGAGTACGAAACCTGCGACCTTCGCGACATCGACGCGCAGCGGAACGCGATCGCGGCGCTCGCCAGTCGGCTGGGAAGCGTTTCCGTGCTGGTCAACAACGCAGCCCGCGACGACCGCCACCACTGGAAGGACGTGACCCCTGAATACTGGGACGAACGCCAGGCGACGAACCTTCGCCACATGTTCTTCGCGACCCAGGCCGTAGCTCCGGGCATGATCGAGGCCGGTGGCGGATCGATCATTAATCTCGGCTCGAATAGCTGGTGGGAAGCCAGCGGCGGCTTTCCCGCATACGCTACAGCCAAGTCCGCGGTCCATGGCCTGACGCGCACCATGGCTCGTGACCTTGGAAAGCACCGGATTCGGGTCAATTCCGTTGTCCCTGGCTGGATAATGACCAAGCGACAGAAAGACCTCTGGGCCACGCCGGAGACCCTCGCCGCTCACAGAGAAAGGCAGTGCCTGCCCGACCTAATCGAACCTGTGTACGTGGCCCGCATGGTCCTCTTTCTGGCTTCGGACGACGCGGCCATGTGCACGGCATGCAACTACATGGTCGAGGCCGGCTCGATCTGAGGAGGATCAATGGAACGTCTCGCAATTGGACAGACGGCAGTGGAAGTCACGCCGATCATATTCGGCACCTCGGCGCTTGGACACATGCCGGACACCTACGGCTACGGCGTGGACGAGGATCGCGCCCGTGCGACCCTGGACGCCATCTTGGACGGGCCGGCAAATTGCCTCGACACGTCGAACAACTACGGATTCGGCAGAAGCGAAATCCGTATCGGCGAGGCAATTCGCGCCCGTGACGGTCTGCCTGAAGGATTCGTGATCTCGACCAAGCTCGACCGCGAAATGGAGACGGGAAAGTTCGATGCCGACCAGGCACGCCGATCGATCGAGCAGAGTCTCGATCGGCTTGGGGTCGACAAGGTCGGCATCCTGCACCTGCACGACCCGGAACACGCAGCAGACCTTGGCGAAATTACGCGCGAGGGAGGAGCGTTGGACGAACTCTTCAAGATGAAGGAGGAGGGAATAGCCGATGCAGTCGGCCTGGCGATGGGGCGGGTCGACATGATGCTCCCGATCCTGAAGGAAAGGCCGTTCGACGCACTCATCAACCACAACCGCTGGACATTGCTGAACCGATCAGCCGACGAAATGTTTGACTATGCAAGCAAGAAGGGGATCGCGATCCTTAACGCGGCACCCTTTGCTGGTGGCATTCTGGCAAAGGGCGCGAAGCAGATGCCGCAAATCAGCTACAGCCCGGCTGACGAGACCGCTCTGGAACCGGTGCACCGGATCGAGGCCCTGGTGGCCGAGCATGGAGTCGCTCCTGGGGCGGCCGCGCTGCAGTTCTCTACCCGGAATCCGAGGATCACCTCGACAATCGTGGGAGTTTCAAAGCCGGAGCGGGTTCGCGAAATGCTTGAGTGGAATGACATGTCATTGCCGCCGGAATTCCTTAAAGCGCTCACGTCCCTGCCCTACAGCATGGACGATCCAGAGGCGCATAGGGACTATCGGCCCGGATAGCGAATTGGACGGCGGCGCAGTTCTGAACCGTGCCCGACACCCGATCAACGGGATGTCCACGATTGAGGACGGGCCCGGTTCCGCTCGGAAATCGCGCAAGGCAGGCACGCTCCCGCAGACCTCATTGACGCGGCAAACACCCCGGTGCGCAGTCGTCAAAGAGCCGCGACAATTCCGCGAAGCCCGGCTCAGTGGGTAAGGCACCACGGGGCGTCCGGCATTGACGCATTGCACGGACGCGCGTTGGCGTTGCTCACCTCAATGACCCGTAAAGCCAGCGATGGAAAATGGAAAGCGCAGTGCTTCCACCTTTGGTGAAGTGTTCCTTCACATCAGCAACGTCGGCAGAAAAAGAGCGATTTGCGGAAGCACCGCAAGAAATGCAATGCCCACAAGCAGGATCAGCCAGTAAGGAATCGTGGCAACTGCGGCTTCGCCAAGCGACACCTTCTCTTTCGTAACGGAGACAAGGACGGACAGATTGAGCCCCACGGGTGGGGTGACTTGGCCTATCTCGATCAGGATGGTGATGATCACGCCTAGCCAGATCGCATCGTAACCAAGGCCGACCATGAGCGGCACCACGATCGGAAGCGTCATGATCATCAGCGAGAGCCCGTCGAAGAAGCAACCCAGCACCAAATAGATCAAGACGACGAGTGCCAGCACTTGCAATGGCCCGAGTTCGGCAGCGCGCACTGCTTCAAGGATTGACTGCGGAACACCTAGGAGACTCACGGCTTGCGCAAGAATGGTCGCGCCCATGACAACGAATGCGATCGAAGCGAAGAGAAGGATTGCCGCATAGAAGCTCGCAACCAGTGTATTCAGGGTCAGATTGCCCCAGAACCGGCCGACGACAATCGTCGCGATCACCCCGACTCCCGCGGCCTCCGTCGGCGTTGCAAATCCGAACGCTATGCTGCCCATGATCGCCAGGATCAGCAGCAGGAATGGCCACAGGCTCAAGAGCTTGAGCAGAATCGTCGTCAAGTCGGCGGCCGCATCACTCCTCGGAGAAAGATCCGGACGGGAGAGGCAACGCAGGAGGATATAGAGCATGAACATCCCCGCGAAGAGCAGGCCAGGCAAAAGGCCGGCCAGAAACAACCGCCCGATAGAGGTTTCAGTCAACGCACCGTAAATCAGCAGCGAAAGGCTGGGCGGGATCAGCAGGCCAAGCGTTCCGCCGCCGGCCAGCGAAGCAACGACCATCCGTCGGTCATAGCCGCGTTCGGTCATCTCGGGGTAGGCAACGGAACCAACCGCCGCGGCGGTCGACAGGCTTGAGCCGCTGACTGCGCCGAAGAGTGTACAGACGGCTATATTGGTATGCAGAAGGCCACCGGGAACACGCTGGAAGAGAGGCACCAGTGCCGAGTAAATCCTCTCACTGACTCCACTCCGCAGCATGATCTCGCCGAGCATGATGAAGAGTGGAATGGCGCTGAGCGTGAAGGAGTTTAGCACGTTCCAGACAGCGTCGACCGCGACAAATGTCGACCCGCCTGCAAGAAAGTGAAGAATCAGGAGCCCGGTAATTCCAAGCGCCGCCCCCAGTGCAAGCCCCGAGCCAGCAAACACCACCAGACCGCCGACCAGAAGCCCCCAGAAACTAAGCATAACTTTCCTTCTGACTGGTCAGGATTGGCCAGTCTTCCACCCACCGTTCCCTGACGCACTGCCGGCCAGGAACGCCACCATGCTCAAAGCCATGGACACGGGAAGAAGCGCCATCCAAGGATACATCAGGAGACGGCCAACCTCCGTCTTGATGTTGCGATCAAAGGCAAAATCCAGCCAAGGAAGGCAAAGCGCAAGAAACCACAGACAGAACGCGGCCCCAAACAGTGCTGCCAGAATGCTGACCGACCGCGCTGCTCTGTCAGGCAGTGCAGATACAAGCACAAGCACGCGAACGTGCTCGGCCCGAAGCGTTGCCAGTGGCAAGGCAAGAAAGAACGCTGCCGTCATGAGAAGCCCGACAAGTTCTTCGGTAAACCGGAACGGCGCAAACGCGAAGTAGCGCATTGTCACGCTTGCGCCGATCAGAACTACAATCGCGCCGCCAGCCAGAGCTGCCAGGACAGCCATGGCGACAAACACAGGCGCCAGCAATCTCTCAATGCGGTTCGCGATTGCCAGACGCCTGCGTTTGATCTTGCGTTCGCTCAAGCTCAGCGTCCGAGGACGTCGAGAATTCTCTGCCGGTACTCGGGTGCCTTGCCCCCTGCTTCCTCGGCCATCTCCTGCCAAGTGGCAGAGGCGGCATCAAGGAACGCGGCACGATCTTCATCAGAGAACGGCTCAAGGAACTCGATCCCCTGCTCGGCCAGCTTGGCGCGAGCAGCCTGCTCGTTTTCCTCCGCCTTGGAATACTCGTTGGTGCGCTCCCATACACGGGCAGCCGCCGTGGTAACCGCCTCGCGCTCGGCATCACTGAGATCATCCCACGCACCTTTCGATGCGCCCAGAACGTAGGGAACACCTGCAACCGGATAGAGGTAGGAAGCATATTTGGTCACTTCCTGAAGCGAAATCGTGTGCGCGAAGAGCGCAGGATAGACTGCGCAATCGACGACGCCTGTCTGGAGCGCCACGTAGAGATCGTTCTGACCAACGATTTGGGCTGAGACACCAAGCTTGGTGAAGGTTTCGACCTGATCGTTGCTCCAGACGCGGAGTTTCTTGGTCCTGAGGACTTCAAGCGAGCTGACCGGCTCCTCTCGGCAGAATATCGAGGCCTTCAGGAGCGGCAGGGCCATGAATCCGGTCGGCACGATGTCAAGTTCGCCCAGCACCTCGGCGTATATCTCCTGGATTTCAGGCAGCGCGGCAATCAGTTCCTCGGGGCTGCCGACAGACCCCTGGATCATCACCGCGTTCAGGGCGGGAACGTCGCGGCCAAGGTAGTTCGCCCAGACCAGACCCATTTCGACCGCTCCACGGGGCAGCCAACGCGCCACGTCGTTGTCCTTGAGGTTCAACGAACCGCCGTGGAAGACCTCGATCATGAGGCTGTCGCCGGTCAGGTCTGCCACGTCCGCAGCAAAAGTTTCGAGTTGCGCTGATTCTCCACGGCCTTCTGGAAGCCCATTGTTGAATTTCCATTCGGCCGCACCCACAGTTCCGGCAAAAATTCCCAGAAGCAACGCAGCGGACAGCGTCCGCAAGAGATTTGCAAGCATCCTATTTCTCCCTGTTTCGCTCAAATTTAGGCGCATGCCCGAACTATGGCAATGCGGGCATGGGCCATCGGGACCGGATCATTGAAATCGATCAAGGCCGGAAAATCAATTGGCTTCGGTCGTCCGGGATCGACCTGTCGAAACCGAAAATCGCCGACACCGAGGGCATACATGAATCGATCATGCGGTGAATTCATTCGCTGAGCATCGACAAGTCCGGCCGCTCTCGTGAAGGGCTTGAACTGGATGCCGAAGTTCAATCACGGCCAGGATGACGATACCCTTCCGGAATCTGTGTGTTGGATCAAGGCCCTGGTTGCCGATCATGGAGACGCTCGCCGCAGGCAGTTCCGCTGGAGTTCTCAACCGGGGCGAGGCGCACCGCGACACTCATGCGGGTTTCATGACGCGAGCAGATGCACCAAATGCTCTTGCTGAACGACTTGTCATTGCTGTCGGAACTTCCAGCGGGGCAACTTCCTGGTAAATCTGCGCCGCATCCCGATGTCAGAATTCCGACCACCGGACCGAACCTGCCAGGCCTGCGTCAGGCGGCCTTTCCAAAACCCATGTCTCCGTCTCCAGCAGACTGTGCGACCGCTTCAAGAGCCTCAAGCACAACTCCAACCCCTGCCCCGTCTTCACGAACACGCTCGGAAAGTATGCGCCGCCAGCGGCGTGCTCCTGGACGCCCCGCGAAGAGTCCGAGCATGTGCCGCGTCACGGAATGGAGCCGCCCACCGTCATCGAGGTGGTGCTCAATGTAGGGGCACATGGCGCGAACCACTTCTGCCGGCGACAAGAATGGCGATCTCTCTCCGAAGACTTCGCGGTCAGCCGTTCCAAGGATGCGCCAAGGCGACTGATAGGCGGCCCGTCCGATCATGATGCCGTCCATGCCCCGGTCCAGCAGAACACGTGCCTGGTCCAGGGAGGCAATGCCGCCATTCAAGATGATCTGGAGGTCTGGAAACCGGTCCTTCATGGCGCATACGAGGTCATGGTCCAAAGGCGGGATTTCACGATTTTCCTTCGGGCTGAGCCCTTGGAGCCACGCCTTTCGCGCATGGACCGCAACGGTCGTCACGCCAACATCCCTGACGCGCTGCAGGAAGTCCGGCAGCACGACAGCAGGATCCTGATCATCGACTCCAATCCGACACTTGACGGTGACTGGAACCGTGACAGCAGATCGCATGGCCTCCAAACATTCAGCCACCAGATCAGGTCTCTTCATGAGCACGGCGCCAAACGTTCCCGATTGGACTCGTTCGGAGGGACAGCCGACGTTCAGGTTGACTTCGTCATATCCATCGCCCGCAGCAATCCGCGCGGCTTCGGCCAGCTCGGACGGATCCGAACCACCAAGCTGAAGTGCCAGCGGATGTTCGGATTCGTCGTAGGCAATGAGATGCCTGGCGTTGCCAAGAACCAATGCGGCGGACGTCACCATTTCGGTATATAGCCGGACACGACGCGACATGAGACGGTGCAAATACCTGCAATGGCGATCAGTCCAATCCATCATTGGCGCAATGGAAAGTCTGGATTGCTGGCTTGTTTCCATTTTTTTGTGTATCTTCAAACCACTGGCGGCGGCTTCTGCTACGCCGGAATGCGCCTCGACACTGCCAGATTTGCTCCTGTGCGACAGCGCATTACACACATAGCGCACGCAAAAACTGGCCACAATCACCAAGATCTTCTCCGGTTCCTAACCCGATTTCTGATCCGGCGAGAGGACGCTACACGAGTGAGGTGTCATTCCGGCGCGACTCCAGTTGCATCAACAGGAAACGAGAACTGTCCGATCGGCAGCACCGGAACCCGACTGCGCGTCGAATCGTCATGCCGACCATTGCGCGTCCACCCGTTCAGAGGCCAGTGTTCGGTTTCGCGCTGCGCGCCAACCCGCCTTGAAGCCTGCGCTCTCGGGAAGTTGTTCTATTCCAATCTCAGCAAAACTGGACAGTGATCGCTCAGGCGCTTTCGATCCCAATCCGCATACTCGGGTGCATCGTCATGGCCAAGACCGAGTTTCTCGAACTCCACGCTCGCGAACAACTGCAGGAACGCATTGTCCGCAACGATCAAGTCGATATGCTCCTCGAACCTCTTTTCATGATTGGGCCAGCATACAAAGTCCTTGCCCTCGGGTCCCTTTGACAGCTCAAGGCCGGCTGGAGTCCCGTCGTTCAATTCCGCCCAGAAGTCCTCGTGACGCGTTGGATTGCGATGGACCAGATTGAGGCGGCGGTTGAAGTCGCCCGCCACCACCACATGGTGGCCCAGGGCGTGCCTCGCCTCGATCCAGTTCTCCAAGATGGCCAGCTGCGCCTTCAGCGTCCTGCAGTCAAACCGCGATCGAAAAGCGCGCCCGGTGAAGAAATCCTGGTCTTCGACATTCCGCAATGGATACTGGTGGCAGGACGACTTGAGATGGACATTGAGGAAGGAGATCTTTTGTCCTTCATGCTCGAAGTCGACCTGCATGGCGGACCTGGTCGGCCGAATGCTCTCGGCGGATCCGTCGCGACTGAGCGCGACATGCTGAATCGAGAAAGCCTGCACGGTCCTTACATCCGGAAGCTTCGGGAAAGTAGCTCTGGAGATGGCGAGGGCCGTGAAGATGTCCCTTTCTTCGGGCGGCAGCATTTCGCTGCCCGGCACATATCGATCAGACACGATCAAGTGATAGTCTTCGGACGAGAAGATTCGTTCAAGTGCCGCAGGTGACCCGATTTCCTGCAGTGCGATCACGTCCGCGTCAAGCCGCTTCGCCGTTGCAGCTAGCCGTGAGTAGTCGACATCCTCCCGGGCGACAGACCAGTTCCTGAGCGGTTCGCCTGTTTCGTGGTGCAGGTCCGCGACATTCCACGTGGCAAGGGTCAAGCCATCGGCGAGACCTTGAGCCGCGGACCCGATGGTGGCAAAAAGCACAAGTGCGCAAGCTGCATGTTTCACGGGGCGCTCCATTCAATCTCGCCTTTCAGTCTCCAGTCTCCGAACAGCGGAAATTGTCAAGAAAATTCTCCCTGGCCAAACGATCGAGTTCTTGCGCCGCGAGGCCCCGGAACGGCAGGACACGCCATTTTGTCTGCATGTCTCACTCACTCTCACAGCCGCACGGATCCCATAAGTTGGTGCCAGCAAGCAATGCGGCCGTGACGGCGTGAACAACCCCGCGACCTGCTGATGAACGATGCCTATGGTCAACCATCGAATTCGCCCGGAACACGTACTCAAAGCGGACTTTCTTGTCGCTCGATCCCGTTCAGCCAAGCGAATTCAGCAGCCAGCGGACGACTGTTCACGTGGCTGGCTTATGCGACCGTTTCTGCCGAGTCGCGCTTCCGCCGCCATTCCTGTGCCTGAGAAAAGCTCTTGCGCAGGTAAACCATTTGCTCATCAATGGCCTTTTCGGCCTTTTCAAGATCCTGAGCACGAAGCGCACGCCAGATCTTCTCATGCTGTTCGATGGTCTTTTCCCGCTCCCGGAAGCGGAAGATCACCATATTCTCGACGGGCTGCAAGGCTTCGATCACGGTAAACATCTGAAACTGCATGACCGGGTTATGGGTCGCATCCACGAGCGCGCGATGAAAGCGGACATCAGATGCGCAAAACTCCTCGTCCGTCAGTGATTCGTCCTTCTGAAGCTTGATCTCGGTGGCCATGCGGCTCAGTTCGGCTTCGGTGCGTCGCTTGACGGCCAGGCGAATGCACACGCGCTCGAGTTCGTGGCGTGTTTCGGCAATTTCGGTCAAGTCAAACACACTCAGGCTAACCATGAGGGCGACCGAGGAGATCAAGTCTTGTGACATGTCTTCCGTGCTGGGTGCCCTCACGAAGGTTCCTCCAGCGGGCCCGCGTCTCGAACGGATGAGGCTCTTCGCGGCAAGCCGCTTCAATGCTTCGCGAATTGTCGGGCGGGAAACATTAAACTGACGGGCCAGTTCCGATTCGGTTGGCAGCTTGTCGTCGGCTTTCAGGGTGCCGTTGGTTATGGCTCGGCGAATCTGCTCGGCGATCTGTTTTGCGACGCTCTCCGTGACGACGGGTTCGTATTTCACACGATTTCTCCTCTCAATGCCACGCAATCTGAGGGACATTGCAATATTCATAGATTTGCTTGACAAATATTGTTATACGTGAAATTCGTCAAGGGTCAGTTCTGCTGACGGGCACAACCAATGGCGCTGGATACGCGCCTGTCAAAAGGGGCCTGGACGCGATCATGTTCGGATCGTCGGAATGCAGTGACATCGTGCGCCCGAAACTTGGAGTGATCCCCTCGGGTTGGTGGGAATCCCTTGGTCCATCTGTGCCGAGTTGCAAGGAGCTGAATTCCAGTCCCTCGGTGCCAAACCGGGGTTATCAATCAAACCACGGCAATGCGGCAGTCCTGGCAAACGCGATAGACAAGCGACAGAGAGTGTCCTTAGCCATGTGTTCTCACGGCGGAAAGCGAACCCGGACGAAGGTTCAACGTCGGCAATGCTAATGAAAGGGAAGGAACAATGACCAACTTGAAACGCATCCTGAAACCCGCGGTCGCGGCAGCGGCCCTGTCGGCCATGATCTCGCCGGCACTGGCCGAAGAGACCGTTCACATCGCCGGTTGGGGCGCCAAGTCGGGCCCGCTGCGGTCGTTTGGCGTGAACTCCGAGGCCGTACTCAAGGCCGCCGTGAAGGAGGTCAACGATTCCGGCGGCATCATGCTGGCCGATGGATCAAAGGCCAAGCTCGAGTACACGTATTACGATTCCGCCTGCAATGCCGAACAGGCAATTTCGGTCGCCCGCAAGGTCGCTTCGGAAACCTCGGCATTGATCGGTATCGGACCGACCTGCTCCGGTGCCGCTGCGGCCATGTTCGGCGTCTTCCAGAAGACGGTCGGAGACGACACCGACACCGGGCTGCAATTCCCGATCCTCACCGATACGGCTGTACGCAACGGACTGGCTAAGATCAGCCAATGGACCTTCCGAAACACGCCGAACGAGCCGGACATGTACGACAAGCTCTTCGCCTGGGTTGCAAAGACCTATCCGGACCTGAAGACCATCTATGGCGGAACGGAGACAGACCAGGGCCATTCCAACGGCACCTACTCCAAGGTTATCGTTCAAGCGTCGAAGCGTCATGGCTTCGACTGGGCGACCGGCGACATCGAGGGTGTGACCGGTGACCTCGGTTCGGGCAGCGCGGAGGTGCTGACCAGTTCCTCCAACTGGCTGATGGCAGACACGAACTTCTCGGTCCAGGCGCGCGCATTCAAGAAGTCCAATGCGGATATCTACGTCATCTCATCCCATCCGTTCACGACTTGCGGCATGCTCAAGGAGTTGAAGAGACGGCGTGCGGAGCCCAAGCTCCTGATTGGTCTTACGAGCTCGTCCAGTGCCGAAGTCATGAAGGGTTGCGCGGAAGCGGCCGAGGGCATGATCATCCCGACAAGCTTTGCGCCAATCACGCCAGCAGCGGAGAAGGTCGCTATGCTCGCCAATGAGAACGGTGGCGACGCCGATCTTCACAGCGCGGCGGCTTGGGAAAATGTCATGATCATCAAGCAGGTCATCGAAAGCGTCGGCATAGACAACACGCCTGAATCGCTCATGGCTGATCGCCGAAAGATTCGCGATGGCCTCGAGATGCTTGAACAGACCCAAGGCCTGATCGGCGAGGTGCAACGGGTGCAGGATGAAGGCGAAGCGCTAAAGCCCTACGTCTTCGTGCAGGCCATGAATGGCATGTGGACGGTGATTCACGATCCCCGTGCAACCAACTAGACGACGTTGACATCTGGAGGCGGCCGGCCGAGTATCGGCCGCCTTCGATACCTGCGCGACATGATGGGTGATTACGGCAGTCTGTGTCCCGCTGGTTCCTGCTCGCACTGACCCGAAAGGGCCGAAACTGTGGCCATTGACTTTATCGACGTTGTGCAGGCGATCATCGATGGCCTCCTTTTCGGGTCAACCTATGCGCTGATCGGTTTGGGATTCACCCTCATCTTTGGTGCCATGCACAAGCTGAACTTGGCATACGCGGCCTCGGCCATCGCGGGCGCCTATGTTGGTCTTGCCGTGATATCGTTGTCGGGCCTGCCTATTGTGCTGACGTTCGTCCTCGGACCCGTCGCCGGCGGCGTCATCGGGTTCGGAGTCTATATCACATGTTTTCGTTACATGCCCGCAACCAACATGCTGGCACCCCTAATGGCATCCATCGGGGCGCTGTTCTTCATTGACGAGATCATCATTCACGCGACCGCAGGCTCGCCGCTTGCGTTTCCGGCGGTCATGGGCGACGTCTTCCTGGAGATCGGAGATTATGGATTCAGGGGCGACCTGATCTTCGTCTTGGTGACCAGCCTGATCGCCATGCTGGTACTGCTCTATGTCTTGTTCGGCACTCGGTTGGGGTTGGCAACACGCGCTGTCTCACAACAGGTTGTCGCTGCGGAACTCTGCGGAATCGCCAGTCACCGTACAAACGCGACTACATTCGCAATTACGGGGGTTCTCGGCGGACTCGCGGGCTGCATGGCCGCAGCCGCAGTTGGCGTCATCTCGCCGTTGTTGACTGTGCCGATCACTGTAAAGGGCTTGATTGTCACCGTAATAGGAGGTTTGGGCAGCATTCCAGGCGCCATTGTCGCGGGTTTCGCGGTCGGAGGATTCGAGAATCTCTTCCTGTTGCTGTTCGGGGTCAACCAGCGTGACATCTACGTGTTCCTCTTGCTCTTCGTTTTCCTGGTCTTCCGGCCGAACGGCCTCTTCGGCAAGGCAATCAATCGGGACTGACGGCCATGGCGTATTATTTCGGCCTTCTGCAGACCATCGGCATCCACACGCTGCTCGGACTGTCGGCCTATATCCTGCTGCTGACCGGGCAACTCAGCCTCGCGCAGGTCGGTTTCTTCGCAATCGGGGCCTATGTCTCTGGCATCCTTACGGTCATATTCGAGTATCACATTGTCCCCGGCTTGTTCGCGGGCGCCCTGGTTGGCGGCTTTTTTGCCTTCCTGGTCGGGTTCCCTGCCTTGCGCATCAAGGGCCTGATGCTGGTGGTGGCCACGATCGCGTTCAGCGAAATCGTGCGCTTGTTCTTCTTCAACCTGAACTGGCGAGTCATGGTGAACGGTGTCGAGGTGGGTCCTGACTCGACACAGGGTTTCCGGGAAATTCGATTTTATGCCGCCAATGGCTGGGACACCTTTGATGTCGTTCTCTTCATCTGGCTGTTCGTGATACTCATCATGGCCATGCTGTGGTGGCTCGATCGCGTGCGGGCCGGTGCGACTTTGCGTGCAGTGGGTGAGGACGAACTGGCAGCGCAGAGCTCGGGCGTAAACATCGTTGCGGTCAAGGTCGCCGCCATGACATTTGGCGGCGTTATCGCCGGCCTGGCTGGCGGACTGTATGCTCACAGTGCCACCTATGTGGACCACCTGACGTTTTCGGTTCTGCTCGCAACCTTTGCGGTCGCCTATCCAATCCTGGGAGGCCTTTCGAGCGTATTTGGGACATTGATTGCAGTGATATTCATCCAGGGCATCCTGATCGAGGGAATGCGGTTCCTGGGCGACTGGAGAAACATATTTTTTGGTCTTCTCATCATCGTTGCGATGAACTTCCGGCCGGCCGGTTTGCTCGACGGCAATGTCGTTGCGCGGATCCTGCGGATCGTTGGGCGGGGCAAAGGAAGCGACGGGGAACGCCATGCTTGAACTGGACGATCTTTGCAAGTACTTCGACGGCATCCGGGCGGTAGATGGCCTGTCACTGAAAATCGAACGCGGGGAGGTCTTTGGCCTCATCGGTCCCAACGGTTCGGGAAAGAGCACAACCGTAAACCTGATTTGCGGCGTGTTTCCAGCCACACGCGGAACGGTGACGCTGGCCGGACGGAACCTGGGTGGCTTGCCGCCGCACAGGCGGCTGAATGCCGGAATCAGCCGCACATTCCAGAACATTCGACTCTTCGGTGAACTCACCGTCTGGCAAAACCTCTGGATCGCGCGACGCGACGCACCTGGCGAGGAAACCGGATTCATGAAGAACTGGTTTGGCAGTTCTGCCAGGATCCGCGAGGCCATTGACGAGACCCTCGAATTTGCCGGCTTGGCCGGTCGGGCGAACGACCTGGCACAAAACCTTGCCTTCGGTGAACAGCGTCGCCTCGAGTTGGCTCGCGCGGTGTCTGCCCGCCCGCAACTCATTCTCCTCGACGAACCGGCAGCCGGAATGAACCGCGAGGAAGTCGAAGATCTCAAGCAGCGAATTCTCACGCTCAAGAACAGCGGCATCACCGTGCTGCTCGTCGAACACGTGATGGAACTCGTCATGGGCGTAACGGACCGCATTGCCGTACTTAACTTCGGCAAGCGCATTGCACTGGGCACACCCGGCGAAATCCAGGGAAACGATGCGGTGCGAGAGGCGTACCTCGGATCGCCGGACGTGGACATCGCCGAAGGAAGCCACCATGCTTGAAGTCAAGGACCTCGTCACCGCTTACGGCAGCATTGAAGCTCTCAGGGGCGTCACGTTGACGGCCAACCAAGGGGAAATTACCTGCATCCTCGGTCCCAACGGTGCCGGAAAGACGACCTTGATGTATTCCATCGCTTGCATACTCAAGCCAGTGTCGGGGTCGGTCATGGTCGATGGCAGGGAGATCATCGGCACTTCGGCGCCGTACGCCCTCAGTTGCGGCGTCGCGCTGGTGCCTGAAAACCGGCTGGTCTTCCCTTCCATGTCAGTCGAAGAGAATCTTGAGGCTGGTGCCTTCCGCCGTCTGGCGACCGACCGCCAAAGGGTTCGCGAGGACATTGAAAATGCCTTCATCCGCTTTCCGGCACTTAAGGATCGCAGAGGACAGATTGCAGGAACTCTGTCCGGCGGAGAACAGCAGATGCTGGCCGTTGCCAGGGCCATGATGTCTCGGCCCAGAATCTTGATGATGGATGAACCGTCGCTCGGCCTGGCCCCCTTGGTCGTCGCGGAGATCTTTTCGATCATTCGCCAACTCAACGATGATGGTGTTACGATCGTGCTGGTCGAACAGAATGCGCACATGGCACTGCAGATCGCCAATCGCTTCTACTTGCTGGATCAGGGCCAGGTCGCCTTCAGCGGCGCTCCCGGCGAAATCGGCGAGGATGATGTCATTCAGCGCGCCTATCTGGGATCGAAGGCCGCGTAACGGGCAAGCGGGGAATATGGTCGACTTCTTCCAGACGACGTTGGATGGCATCTCGATCGGCTCTGCCTACGCACTGATTGCGCTTGGCTTCACCCTCATTTTCGGGGTCATGCGACGAATCAACCTGTCTTACGGACCGTCAATCATGTTGGGCGCCTTTGCAGGAACCTGGATCTTCGTCACGCTTGAAGCGCAGCCTTGGCAGGTTGCTGCGGCCACTATTGTCGGGACCATTTTGGTTGGCATGTATGTAGAACGCCTGTGCTTCTGGGCAATTCGCAAGGACGCCGCCGTCGCGTCCATGGTCTCCAGTTTCGTGATCTGGATGCAATTGGAAGAGGTCGCGACGATTTTGCTTCCCGGGCGCACATACCCGTTTCCGAAGCTGTTCAGTGCCGGCGGGATCGAGGTGGGTCCGTATTTTCTTCGCATGGAGCACGTCACGACACTGGCTGTCGTGGCAATCGTGCTGGTCCTGCTCCGGCTCCTGCTCTTCAGGACCCGGTTCGGACTGGCGTTGAGGGCGGTGTCGGAAGACCCTGCGGCGGCGGCCTACATGGGCATAAGGCCGAGCCACATCACTTTTCGTGCCTTCATGCTTGCATCCCTGATCGGTGGCGTCGCCGGATACCTGCTGCTCGCCTCCGATCAGCAGGTTACGCCGTATTTCGGTCTGTGGGCAACATTCAAGGGATTGATCGCCATGATGCTGGGCGGAATGGGTTCGTTCCGTGGCGCCGTGGTTGGCGGGCTTCTTCTCGGCGTAATCGAAGCCCAGACACAGTGGTACCTCGGCAATGCGTTCAAGGACTTGGGTGCTTATCTGGTCCTTTTCATGGTCCTCGTCCTGCGCCCAGGCGGATTGCTCGGTCAGGGCATCGTCGAGCGTGAAGCCCAAGCACTCAGAAGAATCTGACCTGTGAGCGAATACGCGATCAGCATTGCCTCGAACATGGGCATAATCGCGTTCGTTGCATTGTCGGCCTATGTCATCCTGGTCGCGGGGGAAATCTCGTTCGGACAACAGGCCTACTTCGGCATCGGTGCATATGTATCGGGCGTCGCTTCAGCCATGTGGGGGTGGCCCTTCGTGCCGGCCCTGGCCTTGGGCTCCTTGGTTGCTGCAGTTGCCGCGCTCGCGGTCGGCGCGCTCACGTTGAGGTTGCGCGGACTCTATTTTGCAATTGCAACCCTGTGCTTCGCAGAAATGATTCGCCTGGGACTCAATTCCGTCCATGTCCAAGTGGAAATTGACGGCGAGCTAGTCGGACCCGATGGGGCCGAGGGATTTGGCGATATCCGCTGGATTTTCGAGAACAACATCACGCCACTTGAGTTCATGTTCATCATCTACGGACTGCTCGGCGCAGTGCTGGTGCTCATGCTCCTGGTGGAACGCTCGTACCTGGGTGCCATTCTGCGGATGATCGGTCAGGATCCGCTGCTGGCAAGGAGTCAGGGTATCGACGTGCGGTTCTGCAAGTTGCTGGCAATCATGTTCGCGGGGATGGTCGCCGGATTGGGCGGCTGCCTCTACGCTCACTTTGCGACTTACGTCGAGCCCAACGTCTTCAATGTCATGCTGGGCGTCCACGGCCTAGCCTACGGATTGATTGGAGGGTTGGGCACAGCTCTGGGTCCGATAATCGGGGTCGTGCTGGATATTGGTTTCCTGGAAGGCATCCGTGCCATCCAAGGTTACCGAATGATCGTATTTGGTGGTCTTGTTGCTGTTCTGCTCATCGTCATGCCGCGCGGAATCCTGGACGAAGTGCGCGTCCATCGCATCAAGCGCTGGTTGAAGCGCTCATGACATGCTGAGCTTGGTATCCGTCGACAAACGGTTCGGCAAGCTGTCGGCGCTGTCGGGAATTTCACTTGAATTCGGTCGCAACGAGACAGTTGGATTGATCGGCCCCAACGGATCGGGAAAGACAACCTTGGTCAACCTGGTAACGGGCATGTATGGACCCGACAGCGGACAGGTCCTGTTCCGCAATACGGACATCACCAATCTCGGAGCACACCGGATCTTCCGACTGGGCGTTGCGCGCACGTTCCAGAACCTTCGCCTGTTTTCGCGCATGACTGTGCTCGGAAACGTCGAGGCCGCGCAATACGGAACTCGCGGCAACAGTTTCATTCACCACCTGCTAAGAGATGGGCTGGCCAAGGGATCAATTCGAGAAAAAGCCGAATGGGCCCTGGAAACGGTCGGCTTGCAAGATGTTCGGAACCGTCTGGCCGACACCCTGCCCTTGCCCCAGCTAAGACGCCTGGAAATTGCGCGGGTTCTTGCGTGTGATCCTGAACTCGTCTTCCTGGACGAACCGGCCGGCGGAATGACGCCCGCGGAATCCGAGGACATGGCTCGGTTGATCGCCGACTGCGTGACGCCGAACCGAACCTGTATCGTTATCGAACACAAGATCGAACTGATCGTGCAGGTCTGCGCGCGGGTCTGCGTACTGAACGCTGGTCTCTTGGTCGCTGATGGAGATCCCGGTGAAGTCCTTTCCCTGCCGGCGGTAACGGACATCTACCTTGGTCGGGAGGCGACCCATGCTTGACGTCAAGGACCTTCGCGTCAACTACGGCAAGGTCGCCGCAGTTCAAGGGATATCGCTCTCCGTCACGGCCGGGGAAATCGTGGCGGTGATCGGTGCGAACGGTGCCGGCAAGAGCTCGACCCTGAATGCGGTTGCCGGGATCATTCGACCAACTGCAGGCTCTATACTGTTCAATGGCGAAGCAATGACCGGGCATGCGGCGCATCGGTATATCCAGAGAGGAATTGTGCAGGTTCCGGAAGGGCGGATGATCTTCCGAACTCTGACCGTGCTGGAAAACCTGCAGCTCGGTGCCTATCGCCTAGGTTCGTTTGTGCACGGTCATGCTTCTCCGGACGATGTACTGCAGCAGTTTCCCATGTTGGCGGACAGGCTGCACGAACCGGCGTCGAACCTCAGCGGCGGTCAGGCACAAATGTTGGCCGTGGCGCGGGGGTTGATGGCGAAACCCAGCCTCCTGCTTCTTGACGAACCGACCTTGGGACTTTCGCCAATTGCGGCTGAGGATGTATTCAGGCTAATCAGCACCCTTCGAAACGAAGGGCTGACGATCCTGATTGTCGAGCAAAACGTGCGGCGGACGCTGGCGCTTGCCGACCGAGGCTACGTGGTCGAGGGGGGTCGTATCGTCCTTCACGGTTCGGCCGAGAACTTGATAAAGGATGATCGCCTGGTGGCCGGCTATCTGGGAGTGAAAGCCGACCGTCTGCGAAAGTCCGTACAGTAGAGGTGTAGGAGATGAAGGCAATGACACATGGCGTCATTCTGGCGGCCATTCTTGGCATCGCTCCGGCGATGGCCATTGGCGCAGAGAGGAAAGATGCGGAAATTACCTGCGAGCCGACCGAGCAAAGACTGGTCTACGACTGCACAGTGATGCTTACGAAGAGACACAGCGGTGATCCCGTCAACAATGCCGAGTTCACGGTTGGCGCCGACATGCCGTCCATGCCGGGTGCCCACAATGTCAAACCGGTTCAGGCGATCCCTCATGAAGAGCCGGGCCTCTATGGCGTGCGCATCCATCTCGACATGCTTGGAGAATGGGCGATAAGGCTCGATTTCACGAAGCCGGACCGTGACCGTGTCGTCAAGAAGCAGACATTTGCAGGTGACGGCAATCACTGAGATCGTGCGGTTGAGTCAGTGTCTGATCATGGTACGCACCACTTGATTCATTCCGCAACGAGCGCAACTTCCGCGCCCGCCGCCTGGAAACGGCCCAAGTTGCCGTAGAGCGCGCGCAGCATGATGCCGCGTGCGCCGTTCATGTCCCGGTCGACGACGATGCTGCCGTCCGAGACCGTC
>JAJEGW010000050.1 GCA_022819605.1 Silicimonas sp.
TCGCAGGACGATGCCGCGCTCCCGCTCCGCCTCTCCGGGCAGTCCAGCAACTTCCAGTACGCCGTTCAGCACCTTGCGGTTGTTTAGCCGTATCACGTAATCGCCTCGCGGAATGCCGACGACCTCCAAAGCGTTCGCAAGCACCATGCAGATTTCCGCATCCGCTGTGATCGAGGGCGACCCGACCGTGTCCGCATCGCATTGGTAGAATTGACGGAATCTCCCGGGACCCGGCTTTTCGTTCCGCCATACCGGCCCAATCGCGAAGCGTCGGTACGGAGTCGGCAGAACGTTCCGGTGTTGCGCAAAGACCCGCGCGAGTGGTGCCGTCAGGTCGTATCGCAATGCCAGCCAATCGCCATCCTCGTCCTCCTGCCAAGCGAACACCCCGTCATTGGGGCGATCCACGTCTGGCAGGAAACTCCCCAAGGCATCCACTGTTTCGACGGCCGGGGACTCCAACGCCTCGAAGCCGTTGAGATGATAGACCCCGGCGATCGCATCGAGCATCGCATTGCGCTCGACGACATCGCTGCCGAAAAAATCACGAAAGCCCCTCGGCGGTTCGGCCTTGGGGCGCGGGGGCCTTTTTTGCTTGGCCATGAGCCATTCCTCGATCTTGACGCGCAGCGGTTTAGCCCTTGGGGCAGTGATGGACAAGAAGTTGGCGCGCGGCATGCGTGCCGTCGCAGGGTGACGGGTGTCTAATTCAGCATCTCTCGCTGTCGGAAGGCCGCAGCGGCACCGACCGTCCGCGAAACGGATCCGGCGGCAGCGTCGGCCACCGCGAGCGCCCGAAGTTGCGGAAGACAGCGGCAGAGGAGTGCAGGAATTTCGCACTCTTCTGCAGCTTGGCATCGGCAACCGCGTTGGTCTCCCACTCGACAAGGTTGGTGATCATGCGAATGGCGGTGGACATGGCGAAACTGGCACGGAGTTGCTGCGGGGCACCGCGTTCGCTGTCGTAGCGGAAGAACCCGGCCACCAGCTACCGATTCGCGGTCTTGCTCCTCGGTCCGACAGCGGGCTTGGCAGAGATCGCCGAGATCGTCGATGCTGAACCCGCCAATGGCGGCGAGGGTGTTGCCGAAGGCGAAGATGGCTGTCGAGACCGGCGAATGAGCGCGTTGCCCCATGTCCGCGTGGATCCACACCGCTTCTCGGAACCTCCAGGCAAGCCGTCGAACGATCATTCGGAAATTGCGATCTCAGAGGTGCGCATGCGTTGGCATTCGCCATCGGTCGCGCACCCGTCCGGTCGCAGGTGTCCGGGCACCGAGTCCGGTACACCGCGAGCGGCTAGAATTCCTTGAAGAACGCGATGCCGAATCCATTCTCGAAAGTTGGCGCGATGCGCATGTCGTCGTCGAACCTGTCCGTCGTGAGCCGGACCCACACCTCGGCGATGGCGGCACTTGCTATCACGTCGGAGACGTGATGCCTGTCGGCGCGGACTCGACCGATCGCCGTGGCGACAGCTGCGACATAGGGAATCGCCGACTCGCGCCAGCAACTCCATTCAAGCTCGTAGCATCCGTATCGCCGCTGCAGATGCGCCGCCGCGAACCATGCCTTCGCCACGTGCCCGGACGGAAACGAGCGCTTTCTATCGCCCGGCCTGTAGTTGGGGCGCTTCTGGTTGGTGATTCGCTTGAGCAATTCCGAGGAGCCCACCGTCGTGATCCCCGCCGCGGCGAGTTGAAAGGCGCCCTCGCCGTCAGTGGCATGGTACGTGCGCATCACGACCCACGCGAGCGGCACGTACTGGGTTACGTCGCTGACGTCAGCCCAAGTATCGCTGCCAGCCCAGACTCTTTGAGGCGCAGACGCCAGCACCACCATCCATGCGCAGACCCAGAGAGCATGCACCAAAGACTGCAATGCGTGTCGTCGACGAGAATTCGCGGTGTTTGCGTCGTGTCGGACGCAGGAATCGGTGCCTGCGAATTTCGACCTAAACCCTTGGATCGTCGTCACACCTCCGCTCATCACGTCTCTCGCAATCCTTCCGAATCTGTCGCCCGGCAGGTCGTCCCGCACGCAGAGCGATCACTCTCGAGCGTCGACTATCCCGCTCTCACCCAAGCTAATCCGTGCACGGTCGGAGGACAATGCGCTCGTCGCTTAACAAGTAGTGCCAGATGGCAACAGCGGCCTTGGGTAAGCCGCTGCAATTAGTCTGCTGACGACCGGCCTTGCGCGGCTTTCGTGACGGGGTGGCGTGGTTCCGCCGTCCACAAGGCCGCCACGGACAGCGCGGCCGGCTGAAGCCGACCTGGGCGGCGCAAGACGCAATCCAGTGCCGTGATCGCAGTATTGTTTATTTCGGCAAAGGGGGCACCCGACGACAAGCACGGAATCCCGCGCATGAGCGGTCACGATACCTGGACCTGACAGGACTTTCCCGGCACAGGCAGGTTGCCTGCGACCTCGTGCAGGTCTTTGACGTGCCCTCACCTAAATTGGCGGCGTTGCATCGCCTTCCGAGGCCATTCTTAGACCGCGCCATTGCCTACGTGTCCAGAAACCGTGGATCAAGTCCGAAGGGTGCCTGATGCCAGCGCCAATTGCGTCACCTCAGCCGTCGGGCTACATCCACTCGGAAACGCTGAACGGAGAATAGCCAGATGACGGCCCACCAGTTCGTCTACCACATGGACGGAGTGTCCAAGGTGCTTCCGGGCAACCGGAAATGCCTCGAAAACATCCGTCTCTCCTTTCTGCCGGGTGTCAAGATCGGTGTCGTGGGCGTCAACGGCGCGGGCAAGTCGACCCTGATACGAATCATGGCCGGGCTGGACAAGGAGTTCACTGGAGAAGCCTGGGCGGCCGACGGCATTCGTGTCGGATACCTGCCGCAGGAGCCTCAGCTGGACGACTCTCTGAATGTTCGCGAGAACGTGATGCTGGGCGTTTCGGAGAACAAGGCCAGGCTTGATCGCTTCAACGTACTCGCAATGAACTACTCGGAAGACACGGCCGAGGAAATGGCTCAGCTCCAGGACGAGATCGACTCCCGGAACCTCTGGGACCTCGACGCCCAGATCGACGTCGCCATGGAGGCCCTGCGCTGTCCTGCGGACGAAGCGAATGTCGACTCGCTCTCAGGCGGCGAAAGGCGTCGCGTCGCGATTTGCAAGCTTCTCCTCGAAGCGCCGGACATGCTCCTGCTTGACGAGCCAACCAACCATCTCGATGCCGAAACCGTAGCATGGCTCCAGCAACACCTCATCAACTACAAGGGCACTTGCCTCATCGTCACGCACGACCGCTACTTCCTGGACGACATCACTGGATGGATCCTTGAGCTCGACCGCGGTCGAGGCATTCCCTACGAGGGCAACTACTCGGCCTGGCTTGAACAAAAGGCCAGGCGCCTCGCACAAGAGGCCCGGGAAGACCGCGCGCACCAGAAGACGCTTGAACGCGAGCTCGAATGGATCCGCCAGGGCGCGAAGGCCCGCCAGGCAAAGCAGAAGGCCCGGATCAACGCGTATAACGAACTCGCGGCCCGCTCCGAAAGCGAGAAGCTTTCGCGAGCCCAGATCATCATCCCGAATGGTCCGCGTCTCGGTTCAAAGGTGATCGAGGTGAACGGTCTCAAGAAGGCCATGGGCGAGAAGCTCCTGATCGAGGACCTGTCCTTCAGTCTGCCGCCCGGAGGAATCGTCGGCGTCATCGGCCCGAACGGTGCCGGAAAGACGACGCTGTTCCGGTTGCTTACCGGCCAGGAACAGCCCGACGGCGGCGGCATCGAGTTGGGCGACACGGTGCAGCTTGCCTATGTCGACCAGTCCCGCGACGACCTGGACGCCAGCGCGACCGTCTGGGAGGAAATCTCGGCGGGTGCCGAGATCATCGAGCTCGGTGATGCTCGGCTGAACAGCCGTGCCTACTGCTCGGCATTCAATTTCCGGGGCGGGGACCAGCAAAAGAAGATGGGGATGCTGTCGGGCGGCGAGCGAAACCGTGTCCACATGGCAAAGCTCCTGAAGGCCGGAGGCAACGTCCTGCTGCTGGACGAGCCGACCAACGACCTCGACGTGGAAACGCTGAGAGCCCTGGAAGATGCCCTGGTCGACTTTGCGGGATGCGCAGTGGTCATCTCCCACGACCGCTTCTTCCTCGACCGGATCTGCACGCACATGCTCGCCTTTGAGGGCGAAGCCCACGTTGAATGGTTTGAAGGCAATTTCGAGGACTACGAGGAAGACAAGAAACGGCGGCTCGGCCCGGGCGCCGTGGAGCCGAGGCGAATAAAGTACAAGAAATTCGCGCGGTAATGTCCGACCTGGCACGCGGCTCCGAAAGCCCACGGCGATCGTTGGAGGGCATAGCGTGGATGGTCCTCACCGGCATCCTCTTCGTTGGAGTGACGGCAGCGGTCAAGCATGGTGCGGCGGATCTTCCTGCAGCCGAGTCCGCATTCCTGCGGTTCGCATTCGGGCTGGTTTTCCTGGCTCCCATGACAGGAATTCTGCTCAGAACGCGCCTCAGCCGGCGGCAGTGGCAGCTCGTCGGGATGCGCGGCACCGTGCATGCGCTTGGCGTCTGCCTCTGGTTCCACGCCATGACCCGGATAACACTTGCCGAGGTCACGGCAATGAACAACCTGATCCCGGTCTACGTGACACTTGGCGCCGTGCTGTTTCTGGGCGAGACTCTGGCGATTCGCCGGCTGGTTGCGGTCGGGATCGCGTTCCTCGGTGCCTTGCTCATCCTCAGGCCCGGGCTGCGGGAGCTCTCGGACGGGCATCTTGCAATGATACTCGTGGCCATGTGCCTCGCCGGCAGCTACTTATTTGCAAAGCGATTGGCGGCCGAACTGCCTGCCTCGGTGATCGTGGCGATGATGTCGATCGTCGTGACGATCTTTCTCCTCCCTCTGGCGATTGCTGTCTGGCGCTGGCCGACCTCCGGCGAAGTCGCCTGGATAATGCTGATCGCCTGCCTTGCAACCTGTGGCCATTACACGATGACCCGGTCCTTTGCCGCGGCTCCGTTGAGCGTGACCCAGCCGGTTGCCTTCACGCCTCTCGTCTGGTCGGTGCTCATCGGATTCTTCGTGTTCCACGAGGCCATCGACGTCTGGGTCATCCTGGGAGGCTGCCTGATCATCGCCGCAGCAACGTTCATTGCAATTCGTGAATCCTTGCTGAACCGGGACCGCAGGGGCAGCGAAGGAACAGGGGCGCTGTGACCTTGCCTATTATGGCGCGTTCCAGTCCACGTCATCGGCGGGTTCAACGACCAGGCGTCCGTCCGGAAACGGGCGCATCAGGTTGCGCGCAAGGTGTTCCTCCCCGTGCAGCCAGGTCTCCAGCGCGTCCGCCGCTATCAGCACGCCCATCCGGTGATGGACGTCGCGCACATCCGCAGACGGCTCACAGGTCACGGTCGCGACCTGGTGCACGGTCCGACCGCCGGGCGCTTCCCAGACATCCGTGATCGCCGCGAAGAGGAGCAGTTCGCCCGATTTCGGGCGGATGCGCCAAGCCTTCTTGCGGCGTGCCTTGCCGGTCCACTCGTACCAGCCGTCGGCGGGCACCACGGCTCGCCCGACTCCTTCGAACGCGGTCTTGTCAAACACCGTTTCGCTCCGAGCATTGATGATCGTTTCCAGTACCGGACGACCACGCGCGTTTACGCGACCTACGGGAATCATCCCCCATCGCATCCGTTCGAGGCGGTGCCCGGGGGTGCACGCGATCACGTCCTCGCCAGGAGAGATGTTGCGGCGCGGAGTCTCGTTTTGCGGGACATCGTCGATGCCGAGGGCCGACGCGACCTCCGTCAGCGGCCTTTCCAGAAACATGCGTCCAGGCATCGCACCCTCGAAATCGCTGCGGCCGCCGATCCAGAATATCCGATTCGCGACTGTACCGTCACGACAAAGGCCGATTGGAATCTGCGCGACATTTGCTGCTCCGGCAAGATCTTTCGCAGCGCGCACCGGAAAGTGCCGAATCTCACGCAATTGGTGTCGCCTCTGCCCTGTGCGAATCAAGCAAGTGCCATTAATGGTTCTGCAGCCGTACGCGGGCGGGCAAGCACCCTGCCCGTCCGGACGGCGGTCCCCGTCCCGCCGGACCGGGAAAAAAGAACCAGAACCTGGAGACGATGATGTCCAAAATCTCACTAGCCTGCGCAGCGGCCTTCCTTGCGTCGTCCGGAGCCGCCCTTGCGGGCAGCCACCTAACCGAAGTCAGCTTCGGCACCAACTGGGTTGCCCAGGCCGAGCATGGCGGCTTCTACCAAGCCGTTGCAGACGGCACCTATGAAGAGTGCGGGCTCAAGGTCACGATCGTGCCGGGAGGGCCACAGATCAACAACCGTGCGCTGATGCTTGCGGGCAGGATCGACTTCCACATGGGCGGCGACCTTTTGCAGGCATTCGCGGCAGCAGAGGAAAACGTGCCTGTGGTTGCGGTGGCGGCCATCTTCCAGAAGCATCCGCAAGTCATACTTGCCCATCCCGGTGAGGCCGAAAGCTGGGACGATCTCAAGAAGCTCACGCTTCTGATCGGCGACAACGGGTTTCAAAGCTACTACCAGTGGATGATGGCGGCCCACGGTTTCACCGCTGAGCAGCGCGAGCCATATACCTTCAATCCGGCACCGTTTCTGGCCGACAGACGCAAGGGAATGCAGGGCTACCTCTCGTCCGAACCGTTCCTTGTCGAAAAGACGGGCGGCTTCACGCCGAACGTGTTCCTGATTGCGGACGCGGGCTATTCCACCTACGCCACGACCATCGAGACCATGGCCCGCGACATTGCCGAACGGCCTGAAGTGGTGCAGTGCTTCGTCGATGGTTCCATCAAGGGGTGGTATTCGTATCTCTACGGCGATGCGTCCGCCGCGAACGCGTTGATCCAGGAAGCGAATCCCGAAATGTCGTCGGACAAGATCGCATATGCCATCGCGAAGATGAAAGAGCACGGCATCGTGGATTCAGGCGATTCCGAGACAATGGGAATTGGAGTCATCACGGATGCCAAGGTCGAGGACTTCTTCGACAAGATGGTCACCGCCGGCGTGATTGACGGCGACGTCGACTGGCCGGCTGCATATGACACGAGCTTCACGGGCAAGGGTGTCGGCCTCGACCTGAAAAAGTGACCTTGACGCGGAGAGGCGCATGACAGCGAGGCACGGGCGCAAGCCCCTCCTGACCATGTCCCGCATCGAGAAGACCTTCGGCGGCGAGACCGTAGCGCTGAAGGACCTGAACCTGACCGTGAACGGGGGTGACTTCCTGTCGCTGCTCGGCCCTTCGGGCTGCGGCAAGTCAACGGCCCTCAGGCTGATTGCCGGGCTCATTCACCCGACCAGCGGTCGGCTCGAATGGAGCGGCGAAAGGGGCGTCGGCGATCTGGGAATCGTGTTCCAGGAACCAACGCTCATGCCTTGGCTGACCGTCTCCCAGAACGTCTGGCTTCCGTATCGCCTTCGCGGAATGAGTTTCGCGGAGGCGCGGCACGACATCGAATCCGCGCTTGAGCTCGTGGGCCTCTCGGAATTCAGCGACGCGCACCCGCGCGAACTTTCCGGCGGCATGAAAATGCGAGTCTCCATTGCCCGCGCCATGGTCACGCGACCCCGGCTGATCCTGCTGGACGAGCCATTCGCCGCGCTCGACGAGATCACCCGCTTCAAGCTGAACAACGATCTGCTGGAGATGAAAGCCGCAATGGGCTGCACGGTGATATTCGTCACTCATTCGGTTTTTGAAAGCGTCTTCCTTTCCGACCGCGTCATCGTCATGGCCGCGCGGCCCGGAAGGGTGATCAGCGAGATCGGCATAGACACGCCCTATCCCCGCCACGCCGACTTCCGCACCTCGAACGAATACGCGTCCCATACAAGGGACGTGTCGAACGCGTTGGGAGAGGCCATGGGAGTTGCTGCATGAACCCGTCCGAAGACGCAGTCCCGACCCTGGACAAGGAAGAGGAAATCCGGGCAAGACGCGACCGGATCAACCGCGTTGCCAAGTGGACGCTTCCAAGCCTCGTCATGGCGCTCAGCCTGCTCGCCTGGCATCTCTACGTGACGCTGAATGACGTTCCCCACTACGTGCTGCCTGGGCCGATTCCTGTCGGCAATTCGATCATTGAGGACTGGGCATTGCTCTGGCCCGCGATGCTGACCACTTCGCGCCTGACGATCCTCGCGCTTTTCCTCGCCGTGACGGGCGGCGTTGCCCTTGCAGTGGCCTTCACCCAGTCACGTTGGGCGGAGATGAGCTTCTTTCCCTATGCCGTGATCCTCCAGGTTACGCCCGTTGTCGCCATTGCCCCCCTGCTGCAGATCTACGTGGACAGCGCCTTCGTCGCGGCGCTGCTCTGCGCCTGGATCGTGGCCTTTTTCCCGATCCTCTCCAACACGACAACAGGACTCAAGTCCGCCGACCACAACCTGCATGACCTGTTCACGATCTACGGTGCCACGCGTTGGCAAAGACTCCGCTACCTGGCCGCACCGTCCGCGTTGCCCTACTTCCTCGGCGGGCTCAGGATTGCCGGAGGACTGGCCCTCATTGGCGCGGTGGTTGCCGAGTTTGTCATCGGCCGCGCCGGCACCGGGCTTGGACTCGCGTCGACACTGCTCGAAGCGTCATACCGCTTCAACTTCGGACGCCTCTATGCAGCGCTGATCCTGATCTCGATCCTTGGCATCGGAATTTTCGCGATCACCTCGCTGATCAGCCACCTGATGCTTCGCAAATGGCACGAGAGCGCATTGACTCGCGAGATGTGACCGCAGCCCATCCTGCAAGACATGCCATCCCGGCACGTTCAGCCGTCATGCCGGATGCGGGCATCATCGAGCAGGGCAGATCGTCACGCCGCACCTGCATCTGATTGACATGGACCGGCCGCTCGCATGATCTCTTGGGGATGCATGGGCAAGTGGTCCAGGGGGAGAACAACATGAAGAACGCACTCAAGGAAATCTGGGGCCGCGGCGCCCCGGTTCTGAACGGATGGTGCTCGATCGGCAGCCCTTTCACTGCAGAAATCATGGCTGCGCAGGGTTTCGACTCGCTCACGGTAGACGGGCAGCACGGGGCACTTGGCTATTCGGAGGCGCTGACGATGCTCCAGGCCATGCGGGCGTCACGCAAGACGCTCCTGGCACGAGTGCCCTGGCGCGAGCCGGGCATCATCATGAAGTACCTTGATGCGGGTGCGATGGGCATCATCTGCCCGATGATCAATTCGCGCGAAGAAGCGGCCGAATTCGTGAGCTTTCTCAGATACCCGCCCAAGGGGCAGCGAAGCTTCGGTCCAACCCGAGCCGCATTCGCCTTCCAAGGCTACTCGATAGAATCCGCAAACGAGGAAATCCTTGCAATCGCCATGATAGAAACCGCCGACGGCGTCAGGAATCTCAAGGAGATCGCCGCAACGCCCGGGCTCGACGGGCTGTACGTCGGACCGATTGACCTGACGCTCGGCGTCTCTGGCGGCCGCCTACCGCCCGGTTTCGACCGGGAAGAGCCCGAAATGATCGACGTGCAGAAGAGGATTGCCGAAGCAGCGAAGAGTGCCGGCATCCACGCAGCGCTTCACTGCGGATCGCCCGAATATGCGATGCGCGGGATCGAGTGGGGGTACGACATGGTCACCATTCTGGGCGACGTGCGGTACCTTGCTTCCGCGGCCAGCGCATCGGTCGACGCCTTCCGCAGGTTGAGCGGCACCGCCGCCTCGGGAGGCGACTTGGGCGCATATTGATTTAACGGAATGCTATCTTGCCGTCAGCCCAGGTTCCGAATCCCGCCTTGCCGAGTTCGGGTCGCCACGTTCGTGACGGCGCCTCGATCGGTCGCAGGAGAAAGCAGCTTACGGCCTGAGAATTGACTCATGATCAATCGACCGAGCGCATTGGCGACCGTGCAAGGGTAGGTACGTCGAGCGCCGCGAGGCGCGAGCGCTGTCCCTCGGAATCGAGCTTCATGCCGCGGCAAAGTCCGGAGAGACCGGGCGAATTGCCCTGCTGCTCAGGCACGGCACCGATGTCGAAGCGCGCATGCCGAACAGCTGGACTCCGCTGCACACGGCCGCGCGGCGCGGCCGGTCCACTGCAGTCGAGGCTCTCGTCAAGGCCAGCGCGGATCCGAACGCGCGCGCCGAAGGCGCGGTGACGCCGCTGCACCTGGCCGCGATCACGGCGGATCCCGATTCGATCGACGCGCTGGTCCAGTCCGGGGCAGACACGTCCGCGAAGGATGCGGTGGGTCTCGTCCCGATCGACATCCTGCCGAGGTGCGTTCCCGGGCGCGTTCGCGAATCCTGCAGGCCGGGAGCCGGAGAATGAGCGCCGCGACCTCGTTTAGCTGTGTCGGAATGACACATTCGCGGACGAGCGCCCTGCCCCCGCGCATCACCGCTCCGACACGCGATTCAGAATCCATGGAAGGAGACCAGTTGTGCAAGCGGGAAGTATGAGCAAGAACCACCGACGAGGGCGACACGACGCATCACGAACCGGGTTCGAAGGCATCCACGGCCCTGGACCGCACCGTAGCGTTGCCGGTCACCAAATCCGGTTCAACCCTGGTTCAGGGAAACTGTCGAACACGGTGTCTGCAGACACCAAGGCCAGCCCGCCGAGCACCGCTGTCGCGGCCAGAATCCGGTCAAACGGGTCGCGGTGGGGCCATTCAAGCGCACCCGCGTACAGGGCTGCCTCCAGGGTCAACGTTGCAGTGAGCCCGCCCTGTTCCGCCAAAGTGTCAGGCAAGCTGTCCAGACGGTCCGCCATTTCGGGCCACTTTCCGATGCGCACCTTCTGGCTGATCTCGAACAGGCTGGCCGGGCTGACGAATACCGCATCCGCGCCGGCGATGGCCTGCTTGGCGTCTCGGCTCAGCAACGGGTCGTCAAGAAAGCTCCAGACCCATGCATGCGTGTCCAGAAGAACCTGCACTCACCGGCCTTCCCACGCACGCAGTTCATCCTCGCTCATGGGTTCGAGGAAATCCGGCGGCGTACCGACCTTGCCCTTCAGGACACCGAAGCGGAACCCGGACTGCGGCAGCGGCACCAGGCGCACGACCGGCTTCTTGCCCCTCGCAATCACCACTTCCTCTCCGCGCAGCGCGGCTTCGATCAGCTTGGACAGCTGGCTCTTGGCAGTGTGGACGGAATGGACTGAAGGCTGCATCGCCACAACGTAGTTAGCTAAGTTGGCTATGTCAATCCCCCGATATTGACGAAACCCCGTGCACGGACAGCACGAGATAAACGCCGAGAAGGACGCAGTCACAAGCCTGGGAGACCGACCATGGAAGAAATGCCGCTGGCAGAGCAGAGACCATCATGAGCGACCTCGAACACGACGCGCCCGGCGCAATCCGAGAGCGCATCAAGCGCCACGAGGCATGGGCGCTCTCCCTCGGGATCGATCTGCATGCCGCAGCGAGTTCCTGAGACGCCGCCAGGATCGCGATCCTGATCGAGCACGGCGCAAACGTCGAGGCACGCCTGCCTGACAGCCGTCGCCCCCTCCACACGGCGGCACAGGGCGGACAGCCTGACGCTGTCAAGGCGCTCCTCGAAGCCGGTGCCGCTCCGAACCTCCCGAACAGGCACGCCATGTCCCGGACGCCCCTTCGCCTCGCCGCGGTCAGCGGCGACACAACCTCGATCACGGCACTTCTCGGCATCATCAAGGGCAACGACTAACGCACGCCGATCCTGAACCCCGGAGGCGCGCTCAGAGCCTTCACCGCCAGGGCGCGCATCGGGGAGTTCGATCTCACGCGCTCGATCCTCGGGATCTGGGAGCGTGAGCGGCAGGGACGCCAGCCCAAGGGGCCGCTCGCGCCGCGGAGGCCGTCATGAGCGCCTTGGACAGGAAAGCGCCCGGCGCAGCGCGGGAACGCCACGTTCATGAGCCGCCGCGACTCTCCCGATTCCGCACATAGCCGGACCTGTTGGAAAGACACCGGACGCGGCGCGAACCTGTCAAGGGTTGCACTTTGCGCGTTGACCCGATCAAAGTTCTGCCACCTGAGGGGAGGCATCTGATGAAACTCACCGGCAACTGGTCCTTTCCCGCGCCTGTCCGCTTTGGTGCGGGCCGAATCTCCGAAATCGGCGATGCCTGCAAAGCCGTCGGCATCAAGAGGCCTCTTCTGGTCACCGACCGCGGCCTCAAGGAGATGGAAATCACAGCGCGGGCGCTTGATTTCATTCAGGACGCGGGGCTTGGACGCGCGCTCTTTGCCGCCGTCGATCCGAATCCGAGCGAACGCAATCTCGAGGACGGGTTGCGGCTCTACCGGGACGGCGGTTTCGACGGCATCGTGGCGTTCGGCGGCGGGTCCGGCCTTGACCTGGGCAAGACGCTCGCCTTCATGGCCGGTCAGTCACGCCCGGTCTGGGACTTCGAGGACGTTGGCGACTGGTGGACCCGGGCCGACCCCGCCGGCATCCACCCCATCGTCGCGGTGCCCACGACCGCGGGCACCGGGTCGGAAGTGGGGCGCGCCAGCGTCATCACCAACTCGGCCACGCATGAGAAGAAGATCATATTTCATCCGAAGATGCTGCCCTCCGCGGTAATATGCGATCCGGAACTCACCATCGGGCTGCCAAAGCCCATCACGGCCGGCACCGGGCTTGATGCCTTCGCCCATTGCGTTGAAGCGTTTTCGAGCCCGCACTACCATCCGCTTTGCCAGGGCATCGCGCTCGAAGGCATGCGACTGGTGAAGGAATACCTGCCGCGGGCGCATGACGACGGCACCGACATCGAGGCACGCGCGCATATGATGAGCGCCGCTGCAATGGGAGCGAGTGCCTTCCAGAAGGGATTGGGAGCTGTTCACGCTCTCTCGCATCCGATCGGCGCGCATTATGGCACGCATCACGGCACGACAAACGCCGTCTTCCTGCCGGCGGTCCTGGAATTCAATGCCGAGGCCATTCGCACCCGCTTTGATCGGGTCGCCGCCTATCTGGGAATTGACGGTGGATTCGACGGGTTCAGGGCTTTCGTTGACACGCTGAACGAACGCCTTGGCATACCAAAGACCCTGGCCGATCTGGGCGTCAGCAATCCCGATATCGACCGGCTCGTGGCCGACGCCCTTGGTGACCCGTCCACGGGCGGCAATCCTGTTGAGATGACGGAATCCAACACCCGGGCGCTTTACGAACGACTGCTCTGATCGAAGGATGGCAAGGACGCGTCAGCATCTTTCGGGACCGTGCGCTTGTCACAGGGAAGTCTCGCCCGCTGCACGGCGGGACGGCTGGAAGTGAGCCGCACCTTGTGCAGCTTTCCTGCATGTCGCCCTCTCGACAATCACGGGGGTTGCATTCTGCGGCTGGTGGAGCCGAGGGGAATCGAACCCCTGACCTCGTCATTGCGAACGACGCGCTCTCCCGACTGAGCTACGGCCCCGCCGGGAGCGCATGTGGCGGACGCGGGCTGTCTTGTCAAGATGCCGCGCCATTGGCCCGGAGTGCGATTCCGGCTCGGAAGACCTCCGCGCCGAGGCCATGGGCAAGCCCTGAACCGGAACAAGGGCCGATGCGTGCGGGCAAGCCCGTTGACAAGTTGACGGCCGCCATCAACAAATGGGGGGTCAAGACAGGATCATTCTCGGGAGGGAAGCATGGGAATGAGATGCCAGAGCTGCGGCATGCCGCTTTCCAAGGATCCCGAAGGCGGTGGCAGCGAAACCGATGGCAGCCGCAGCGCCAAGTATTGCTCAATTTGCTACACAGACGGCGCCTTTCGCCATCCGGACGTCACGGTCAAGGAGTTCCAGGCACATTGCGTTGACGGAATGTCGGCCAACGGCATGCCAAGAATCATGGCCTGGTTGCTCACGCGCGGGATTCCGAAGCTCGAAAGATGGGCAGGGTGAGCCCGGACTGGTCGACAAGGACAAGATGGCGTTCCACTGGCACGTGACGTGATAATGCGATCCGCCAACCGGCTCGGCATCGACATCACGGGGCAGGCGGCATTCCCGGAGCCCGCTCCGCATCGACTTCCCCGGCATCCGGCAGCGGACGGACACAGACCAAGTGCCTGTCGCCCCAGACATTGTCGACGCGATTGACCGGCGGCCAGTACTTGTCGACACGAAAGGCGCCGACCGGATAGCAACCGGTCTCGCGCGAATACGGCCGGCCCCATTCGCCGACAAGATCCTCGACCGTGTGAGGCGCGCGCTTCAAGGGGCTGCTCGCGGCCTCAACACGTCCTTCCTCGATGTCACGAATTTCTTCCCGCATTTCCAGCATCGCTTCGCAGAAACGGTCGAGTTCCGCCTTGGTCTCGGATTCGGTCGGCTCGACCATCAGGGTGCCCGCCACGGGCCAGCTCATCGTCGGCGCGTGAAACCCGTTGTCGACCAGGCGCTTGGCAATGTCATCCACGGTCACGTCAGCGCTGTCCGCGAATGGCCGTGTGTCAAGGATGCACTCGTGCGCCACCCTTCCCTTGCTGCCCCTGTAAAGGACGTTGAACGCGCCTTCGAGACGCTTCGCGACATAGTTCGCGTTGAGTATCGCGACGCGGGTCGCCTGCGTCAGGCCTTCATCCCCCATCATCAGCAGGTAGGCATAGGAGATGGCAAGAATGCCTGCCGAACCGTAAGGTGCGCCCGAAACCGGACCCGTCATCCCGCTTGCCTGCGGATGGCCGGGCAGGAACTCAGCCAGATGGGCGCGAACGCCGATCGGCCCCATGCCCGGGCCGCCGCCGCCATGGGGGATGCAAAAGGTCTTGTGCAGATTCAGGTGGCTTACGTCGCCGCCGATCTCTCCCGGCTTCGCAAGGCCGACCATCGCGTTGAGATTGGCGCCGTCCATGTACACCTGCCCGCCATGGTCGTGGGTGATCTGGCAGACCTCTCGCACTGATTCCTCGAATACGCCGTGCGTCGACGGATAGGTGATCATGCAGGCCGCAAGCCGGTCGCCGGCCGCCTCGGCATGCGCACGAAAGTCATCCAGGTCGATGTTGCCGTCTTCGAGCGACTTCACGACGACCACGTCCATTCCGCACATCTGCGCGCTTGCCGGATTCGTGCCATGCGCGGACCCGGGAATCAGGCAGATTCCGCGTTGCTCGTCGCCGCGGGACTTGTGATAGGCCAGGATGGTCAGCAGCCCTGCATATTCGCCCTGCGCACCGGAGTTGGGCTGCATGGACATTGCGTCGTAGCCGGTGATCCGGCAAAGCCGCGCGCCCAGATCCTCTATCATCCCGACATAGCCTTCGACCTGATCCGAGGGAACGAAGGGATGAATGTTGGCAAATCCGGCCCAGCTTACCGGCATCAATTCGGCCGCAGCGTTGAGCTTCATCGTGCAGCTCCCGAGCGGGATCATTGCGCGGTCCAATGCAAGATCACGGTCAGCCAGTCGGCGCATGTACCGCATCAATTCGGATTCGGCCCGGTTCATGTGGAACACGGGATGGGTCAGGTAGGCCGAGGTGCGGCAACACTCCTCTGGAAACCGCGTGTAACCCGGCTCGAAATCGCTCAGGTCGTGATCGAGGCCGAAGGCGCGCCAGACCGTTTCCAGCACGTCCGCGCGAACGGTCTCGTCGAGCGAGATGCCAATCCCGGTCTCCCCGACCTTGCGAAAGTTGATCCTTTCCCCTCGCCCGGATTCAAGAATGGCAGCCTGCCGCTCGCCGACCTCGACGGTGATCGTGTCGAAGAAGAAATCTGGCGCGACCTTGAAACCGCCCGCCTCGAGCCCCATGGCCAGCCGCTCGGTGTTGCGGTGTATGCGCTGCGCAATGGCCTTGAGCCCCTCGGGTCCGTGAAAGACCGCGTAGAAACTTGCCATCACGGCAAGCAACGCCTGCGCGGTGCAGACGTTCGAAGTGGCCTTCTCCCGGCGGATGTGCTGCTCGCGCGTCTGGAGCGCCAGCCGATAGGCGCTTCCGCCTCGCGCATCGACGGACACGCCCACCAGGCGGCCTGGCATCGCGCGCTTGAAGGACTCACGGCACGCCATGTAGGCAGCATGCGGCCCGCCAAAGCCCAAGGGCACGCCGAAACGCTGCGTCGAGCCGACCGCGATGTCGGCGCCCATTGCGCCCGGCTCCTTGAGAAGCGTGAGCGCCAGCGGATCAGCGATCACGATTCCCACGGCACCGGCATTGCGCAACGCCGCGATCTCGTCCGAGAAGTCGCGAACGTGCCCGAATGTGCCCGGATACTGGAAGACGCCGGCAAAGACCCTGTCGGCCTCCATGTCCCCTGGTGCGCCGACGATGCACTCGATGCCGAGCGGGGCCGCCCTGGTCTGCATGACCGCAATGTTCTGCGGATGGCAGTTCTCGTCGATGAAGAACGCGCCGGCCTTCGACTTGGCAACGCGCTGCGCCATCGTCATTGCCTCGGCCGCAGCGGTTGCTTCGTCGAGAAGCGAGGCGTTGGCGATGTCCAAGCCCGTCAGGTCACAGACCATGGTCTGGTAGTTGAGCAGCGCCTCGAGCCGTCCCTGGGAGATTTCGGGCTGGTAGGGCGTGTAAGCCGTGTACCATGCCGGATTCTCGAAGATGTTTCGCTGAATTGCGGGAGGCGTGATCGTGCCGTAGTAGCCCTGCCCGATCAGCGTCGTGAATTCGTCGTTGCTCTCGGCAATCTCGCGCATCCGCCCGAGAAGCTCCCACTCGGACAGCGCCGGCTCGAACTCGAGCGGCTCTTCCTGCCGGATCGCCTCGGGCAGGGTCTGGTCGATCAGCTCATCGAGCGAGGCGACGCCAATTTCCGACAGCATGGCTTCCATCTCTCCCGGGGACGGACCGATATGGCGCCGATTGGCAAAATCGTAGGGTCGATATTCAGTTGGCTTGAAATGCATCCTGACCTCCTTGCGTGCAAGGCGCGTTGCCTGCCGAGTCCTGCCTGGCCGCGGCCCTAGGCGATCATGTCCTTGTATTCGTCTTCGCTCATCAATCCGTCGAGCTGACTCAGATCATCCACCTTCATCTTCATGAACCAGGCCGCACCAAGTGGATCTGCGTTGACGAGGCCCGGCGTGTCGACAAGTGCGTCGTTCACCTCGACGATCTCGCCGTCGACCGGCGCCGTGATGTCGGACGCCGCCTTGACACTTTCGATGACGACGGCATCGTCGCCCGACGAAACCTGCGTTCCGGCTTCCGGGAGCTCGACAAACACTACGTCGCCAAGTTGTTCGGCCGCATGCTCGGTTATCCCGACCACGACCAGGTCGCCGTCAACGCGGAGCCACTCATGTTCCTCGGTGTATTTCATGTCATCATTCCTCATCGCTTGAAGGTTGAGGGGCGGAACGGCATGTCAGCCACGGTCACGGGCATCCTCCTGCCCCTGACCTCGGCTTCCAGCACGGTACCGGTCCCGGAAAATTCTGTTTCTACATAGCCCATGGAGACGGGCCGTCCGAGCGAAGGGCCGAAACCTCCCGAAGTGACCTCTCCGACGGGGTCGTCCGATCCCTCGCGGAAGATCCGCGCCGGGGCGCGGATCGGCGCGCGCCCGTCTGGCAGGATGCCCACCCGACGTCGCGGAGCGCCGGATTCCAGTTGCTCCAGAATGCGCGACGCACCCGGAAAGCCGCCTTCCCGCTCTCCGCCACGACGCCTGGCCTTCTGTATCGCCCATTCAAGGGCGGCTTCGACCGGCGTCGTCGTGGTGTCGATGTCGGAACCATACAGGCAAAGCCCCGCTTCCAGGCGAAGCGAATCCCTTGCTCCAAGGCCGGTCGGGATGACAGCCTCGCTTGCAAGCAGCGCCTCTGCCAGAAGTCGAGCCTCGGAGGACGGTACCGAAACCTCGTAGCCGTCCTCTCCGGTATAGCCCGACCGGGACACCCATAGTTCGTGGCCGTTCCAGTCCATAGCGCTCGCGTCCATGAAGCGCATTTCCGCAACGCCCGGCACCAGCGCGGCCAGCGCCGCCTCGGAGCCCGGTCCCTGAAGCGCAAGAAGCGCACGATCAGTGATCGAGGACACGGAGCAACCGGAAAGATTGGCCGAAAGGTGCGCGACGTCCTGTTCCTTCGTTGCCGCGTTCACAACCAGCAACAGATCGTCGCCCCGGTTGGCGATCATCAGGTCATCAAGGATGCCGCCCGTCTCGCTGGTAAAGAACCCGTACCGTTGCCGCCCCTCGGGAATTCCGAGGACGGAAACCGGCACAAGCGCCTCAAGGGCCAGCTGGACCTCTTCGAGCGAGTCGGCGGAAACCCGGACCTGACCCATATGGCTTACGTCGAAAAGCCCCGCCGATGTCCGGGTATGCAAGTGTTCCCAGAGCACGCCGTCATAGTATTGCACAGGCATCTCGTAGCCAGCAAACGGCACCATCCTGGCGTCAAGATCGGTGTGAAGTTCGTGCAGCGGTGTCCGGTTCAGGTTCGGCATCGCGGTTCCCCTCAGTCGGCCCGCGCAAACCGGCGAGCACCTCCCGGGCAATCACATTGCCCGTCACGTGCCCCCTCTGTCCTTTTGCCTGAGATCGTTATCCCTTCGGCGCCCCGTGCCCGGGGTCTCTCCAGAAGCATTTCAACGCGACGGTCCTTTGGCCTGAGAGTTTACCGGGGCGGTTGCTCCTTCGGCACCGGGTCACACCCGGATTCTCCCGTCGCGTCTCCTTGAACCAACCTATAGGCTGCACTGCCCCGCTCTGGCAAGCCCCCGTTTCCCGAACTAAATTGCATGCATGACGCATTCGTACGTGTTCGGTTACGGCTCGCTCGTGAACCGGCATACCCACGACTACCGCGATGCGAGGAAGGCGCGGATTTCCGGCTGGCGGCGCGCATGGCGACATCTGGAGGGGCGGGCTGCCGCCCTGCTGACGGTCATCAAGGATCGCCAGTCCCAAATTGACGGCTTGATTGCGGCCGTGCCGGACGCGGAATGGGCGGCGCTCGACCTGCGCGAACAAAACTACCTGAAAGCCAAGGCTGACAACGTCGAACACATGCTGCCGCGAAATCCCGAAATCCACATCTATCACGCACCGGACTGGATGCACAGTCCCGCCCAGTCCATGATGCCAATTGCGCTTTCGTATCTTGACGTGGTGGTGCAAGGATATCTGGCGGAATTCGGCGAGGCGGGCGTGGCGCGATTCTTCGAGACAACCGAAGGCTGGGATGCGCCGGTCCTGAACGATCGCGACGCCCCGATTTACCGGCGCCATCGCCCGTCAAGCGCAAAGGAGCGCCGCCTGGTCTCCGATCACCTCTCGGCGCTGGGAACCAGAATCGAAATGCGCCAACCCTGACAGCTTTTGACGTTGAATGCCGCCTGCCGCATAGCGCATCACGGTATGGCTGACATCACGTCGCGGTCTGACTGTCATGAAATCGTTTGTGTTGCATCGCGTCGCCCCTGCCCGGTCAAGCCCACCGGGCAATCCTGAGACACGCACGAAGTCCGCCTGGAGAGTCCTCAAACGAAAGAGTTCCACCGTGTAGCTTGGCGATTGCCGAGACGATTGTCAGCCCCAGCCCAAAGCCACTGATGGAAGTCACGTTGCTCCCTCTTTGAAAGGGGGCCATCAACTTCTCCAATTCCTCTGCCGAAGTGCTGGCCCCTTCGTCATCGACCGTGATGGTGGCATTGTCGGCGTCCGCATCGAGCCCCACGGTAGCCCGCCGCCCGTACTTGAGCGCGTTGTCCACAAGGTTGGTGATGGCCCGTTGCAATGCCACCGGTCGCCCTGTGATAATGATCTGACGGTCACCACTGACGAATCCCTTTCCTTGGCGCGACATGAAAACAGAGCTCGCACCGCGCACGACAACATCTTCGCTTTGACGAAATGTCACCGGACGTTCCATGTCCTGGTAGTCGGCCACGATCGCCTCGATCAGCGAGTTGAGCGACAGTTTGCGTGGCGGCTCGGCGTTCATTTCGGCATGCGTATAGGTCAGGACGCTTTCGATAATGCCGGTCATCTTGTCGATTTCGGCCTCAAGCCTTTCGCGAAGCTCGCTGTCCTCGATCAAGGCCGCCCTGAGGCGCAATCGCGTGGCCGGCGCGCCGAGGTCGTGGCTTACCCCGGACAACACGGCTGCTCTTTCTTGCAGCTGGCTGCGTTCGACCTCCAGGTAGGTGTTCAGAGCATCGACGATTTTCTGCAGCTCTCTGGGGCCGTCGGCATCGTAGCTTTCTGGACCGCCTAATGCCCTGCGACCTCGCAGGCGTTCGGCGAAATTGGTGAACGCCGATGAAATGTTGAGCGCGGAAGTAACCAGGATCGCCAACGCTATCAGTGCAATGAGCGCGGCCAGGACTCTTCTGTCCGAGGGCGCGGCACCGCATCCCCAAATGGCTGTGCCGTTGATCTGCACCCATTGTGCTTCGTCAATCTGGGCCAGAACAAGGGGGTCGCTGCAGTAGGAGGCGAGCAGGCGCGCCAAGTCGCCAGTCGCTGCATGCGCCGTGTTCCCAGTCTGGGGCGGGAGATTGGCAAGCGGATACACAAGGTCCGCCGAAAGGACCACAAAGTCGATCCTTTTGCTGTCCAGCGGATTCTCGCTGCCTGTCGTGATCGGCACGTTGGTTACGAAAACGGGTTTGGGTGCGCCCGACAGTTGGCGGAATTCGCCCGCATCGGCATGTCGTTGATCGCGTGTCGAAAGTTGTCGGATTGAGATGGCGTTTTCCAGGACCGGGCCGCGCAGCAGGTCCCCATGCAAGACGACGCCCGCCGAAAATGCCCGGGCTAGATGCGCACGCCAGGCGTTGACGGATTGCATCCAGATCCACATCGAAAGCAGGCCTGCGGCGAAGGCAATGAGGACCAGACCGGTTCCTAGTGTTCGCAGGCTGCTGCTCAAGTATCTGATTCCGTCACGTCTACGGAGAAGATATAGCCGGTGCCTCGTTCTGTTTTCAGGATTCTTGGATCCTTCGGATCGGCCTCAATCTTCGAGCGCAGCCTGGCGACAAGCATGTCGATCGAACGTCCGACCTTGTCCTGGGACTGTGCAGCATCGCCGGCAACGTCCAGCGCTTCCGCGATTTCCTCGCGCGTCAATGGAATGTGCTGATTGGCCAGCAAGGTTTGCAACAGTGCCATTTCGCGCCGGGACAGCGCAACCTGAACACCTGCCGGAGAAAGGACGACATCGCGCTTTGCGTCATAGGTCCAGCCCGAGAACCTGTACGTCTTTGTGTTCCGCCTATGGACCAGGGAAGACGACCGCCGAGCTCTGGACAGAACCGCCTTTACCCGTGCCAGCAGAAGTTTCGGATTGAACGGCTTGACGATGTAGTCGTCCGCCCCGACCTCGTAGCCGGCCATCCTTTGATTGTCGGCAGAAAGCGCCGAGACCATGATCACCGGAACGTCCTGCTCCGTGCGAAGCCTTCGGCAGATGTCCAGCCCGTTCTCGTCTCCGAGCATGACATCGAGCAGGATCAAGTCGATTCGACCGGTCCCCAGGTGCCTGGCAATCTCGAATTCATTGGCGGCAGGCAGAGCGATGGACCCGTTCTGTCTGAGAAACTGCGTCATCATGTTGCGCATTTCGGGATCGTCATCGACGACCAGTATTCTGGGAATCGTCACGCCAAGCTCTCCCATGAAGTCCGGATCCGTGACTTGCCTGAGCCAGTTTACGTAACATCATGCAACAGAATCGAGCGCTAGGTAACACCGTGTAACGGACCGGGCGAAAATCTTGCTCCGCGACCGAAAAAGCTGACTCGCGCAGATTGAATCACCGGGATCCGCATCTAGAAACGCTACCCATCTGGCCGCGATCGCGGCATCCTTTAGGGAGGAAGCAAAAATGAAGTCCCATTTTCTCGGCGCCGTTTCCGGACTTGCCCTGGTCGCATCAAGCGCGGCTTATGCGGGCCCTGAAGCCGAAGTGCTTCACTGGTGGACGTCCGGTGGCGAAGCAAAATCCGTAGCCGTTCTGCAGGAAGAATTCGCGGCGAATGGCGGCACCTGGACCGACATGCCGGTTGCCGGCGGGGGCGGTGACGCAGCCATGACGGCGCTTCGAGCGCGCGTCTTGTCTGGCAATGCACCGACAGCCGTTCAACTGAAGGGTCCGGCAATTCAGGAGTGGTACGAAGAGGGTGTGCTTGCCGACATATCTGCAGTCGCAGAGGCCGAAGGCTGGGCAGATGTCTTGCCGGCGTCCATTGCCGGCCACATGATGTGCGAAGGCACCTGGTGCGCGGCGCCGGTCAATGTTCACCGCGTGGACTGGATCTGGGCCAACGCAGACGTACTCGAGGCAAACGGCATTGCGATGCCGTCTTCGTGGGACGAGTTCAACGCCGCGGCTGAAAAGCTCCAGGCTGCAGGCATCATTCCTCTGGCCCATGGCGGTCAGGCATGGCAGGACGCGACTGTCTTTGAAGCGGTGGCACTTGGCATCCTGGGCGCGGACGGGTTCCACAATGCCTTCGTCGAGCTCGACGAGGCCACGCTCAAGTCTGACGGGATGAAGGCCGTGTTTGACCAGATGCGCACACTGCGCGGATTCGTTGACCCGAATTTCCCCGGACGCGACTGGAATCTCGCAACCGCGATGGTCATGAACGGTGAGGCTGCGTTTCAGATCATGGGCGATTGGGCCAAGGGCGAATTCCTGGCTGCCGGCAAGGTGCCGGGAGAAGATTTCCTTTGCGCCTCGACGCCAGGCGACGGCTTCCTGTACAATGTTGACAGCTTCGCGATGTTCGCGGTTGACGGCTCTGACAAGATGGCCGGGCAACAGCTGCTGGCCAAACTGATCGTCGGCAAGAACTTCCAAAAGGTTTTCAACCTCAACAAGGGGTCCATCCCGGCTCGCGTTGACGTCGCGCTGGATGAGTTTGACAGCTGTGCACACTTGTCGGCAAGCGACATGGCCGCGTCCAATGAAGGCGGCTCGCTTTTGCCGAGCTATGCCCACGGCATGGCGCTGCGCGGCGCCCAGGCTGGTGCAATCACCGATGTCGTGACTGCCCACTTCAACTCTGACATGTCGTCTGAAGATGCCGTTCAGCAACTGGCAACGGCAGTTGCAAACAGCATGTGATCAACTGCATGACGGCCTCCGCCGCGGCTTTCCCGCGGCGGAGGCCCGTACGTTGGGAACCAGTTCATGACCAAGTGGCTTGAAGACCACCTGCCCAAGCTGATGCTTGCGCCGTCATTCGTGGCGGTTCTTGTATTCGTGTATGGGTTCATTGCGTGGACAGCCTGGGTATCCCTGACCAGATCTCGTCTGCTGCCGAAATACGAGATCGAGGGGCTCATTCAGTACGAAAGGCTGTTTGCCTCGCCGCGCTGGGACACTGCGCTGAACAACCTCTATATCTTCGGGGCGCTCTTCATCGTCATTGCAATGGCCCTTGGGCTCTTGATGGCCATCCTGCTGGACCAGAACATCCGAACCGAAGGTGCGATCCGCACGATCTATCTGTACCCGATGGCGCTCTCGATGATCGTCACGGGGACGGCCTGGAAATGGATACTCAACCCTGGCCTTGGGCTGGAGGCAATGGTCAAGGGCTGGGGTTTCGAGCGCTTCTCGTTCAACTGGATCGTAGACCCAGACATGGCAATTTACACCGTCGTGATCGCGGCCCTTTGGCAGAGTTCGGGGTTCGTGATGGCGCTCTTTCTGGCCGGCCTGAGATCGGTCGACGGCGAGATCATCAAGGCCGCGCAGGTCGACGGAATACCGACTTGGCGCATCTACACGGCAATCATCATTCCATCGATGGCGCCGATCTTCCTGTCCGCATTCATCGTGCTGGCGCACCTGGCGATCAAGAGTTTTGACCTCGTGATCGCACTGACCGGCGGCGGGCCGGGATTCGCCACGGACCTTCCCGCGACCTACATGTACGCAATGGCGTTTTCGCGCGGCGACATCGGGCAAGCAGCGAGTTCCGCCATGGTCATGATGGCCGTCGTCTTCGCCATTGTCGTTCCTTATCTCTACTCTGAACTGAGGTCCCAAAAGGATGACTGAACTTGTGACCTCGCCGGTTCGCGGGCAAAGCCACGCCGTCAGGCTCCTCCTTCGCTGGAGCCTTTACATTGCTTTGGGATTTTTCGTGTTGATATATCTCATGCCGCTCTTCGTGATGGTCACGACATCGCTGAAGAGCCTTGAGGAAATTCGCACCGGCGACCTTGTCGCCTTGCCGCGCGCAGTGACCTTTGATGCCTGGTTTACTGCGTGGTCCGGCGCTTGCACGGGCATAAAGTGCGAAGGAGTGAAGCCGTATTTCTGGAACTCTGTTCTGATTGCGGTTCCTGCCGTCGCGATTTCGACGCTTGTCGGCGCGATAAACGGCTACGTTGTCGCCCAATGGCGCTTTCGCGGGGCCAACATCATTTTCGCGCTCATGCTCTTCGGCTGCTTTATCCCGTTTCAAGTCGTGCTGCTTCCGATGGCACGCGTCCTGGGCATCATGGGGATTGCCGGGACCATTCAGGGCCTGATCTTTGTCCACGTCGTCTACGGCATCGGGTTCACGACCCTGTTCTTTCGCAACTACTACGTCACGATTCCAGTTGAACTCACCAAGGCCGCCAAGGTCGACGGGGCAGGGTTCTTCAGGATATTCTGGTCGATATTCCTCCCACTCTCGCTGCCGATCATCGTTGTGACCGTCATCTGGCAATTCACCCAGATTTGGAACGATTTCCTGTTCGGCGTGTCCTTCAGCCAAGCCGGAACCCAGCCCGTAACCGTAGCCCTCAACAACATCGTAAACTCGACCACGGGCGTCAAAGAATACAACGTTGACATGGCGGCCGTGATCATCGCGGCCTTTCCGACGCTGCTCGTCTACGTCGTGGCCGGCAAGTATTTCATACGCGGTCTGACCGCCGGATCTGTGAAAGGATAATTCCGATGGCTCCGATCCTTGAAATCCGGAATCTCTACAAGAACTACGGGTCATTGGAGATTCTGAAAGACATCAATGTGTCCATCGATTCCGGTGACTTCCTGGTCCTTGTCGGCCCGTCCGGCTGCGGCAAGTCCACTCTCTTGAACTGTATCGCCGGCCTGGAGCCGATCTCTGGCGGGAAGCTGAGCATCGGCGGGCAGGACATGACGAACGTCAGCCCTAAGGATCGAAACATCGCGATGGTGTTGCAGTCATACGCGCTCTATCCAACGATGAGCGTTGCGAAGAACATCACATTTGGCATGAAGGTTCGAAGGGTCGATCAGTCGACGCAAGATGCAAAGCTGGCGCAAGTTGCGCAGCAGCTTCAGATCGAGCCATTGCTTGGACGCCGGCCTGGCCAGCTATCCGGGGGACAACGTCAGCGTGTCGCAATGGGTCGCGCCCTGGTTCGGGACCCAAAGCTGTTTCTGTTCGATGAGCCGCTTTCGAACCTCGACGCGAAGCTCCGTGTTGAGATGCGAACCGAGATCAAGGCGCTGCACCAGAACCTGGGAGCATCCATGGTTTACGTGACGCACGATCAGATCGAAGCGATGACGCTGGCGACCAAGATCGTTGTCATGAAGGGCGGCGAAATCCAGCAGATCGGAACGTCATCCGAAATCTACAATCGGCCCGCAAACCTGTTCGTGGCTGACTTCATGGGCAGCCCCGCGATGAACCTGATACCAGCCAAGACACGGTCGAACGACGATGGCACGAACATCGAGATCGTGCGCAAGGACGGGGAACCGATTGTCCTGACAGACCAGGTCAATCGCGATTTGCCGAGCGATGTCATCCTCGGTGTGCGCCCGGAGGATATCGCGGATCCAGAAATGCGCGGAGGAGGAAATGTCCAGGCGGCGGACTGCATAATCGACATCGTGGAACCCACCGGCGCGGACACCTTTGTCGTTATGCAGTTGGGCGGCAAGAGCGTCACGGCGCGACTTCATTCGGAAACGACCGCTCAACCCGGAAAGACCCAAAGGCTGGCGTTCGATCTTGGCAAGGTATCATACTTCGCACCTGATACCGGATTGCGCCTGAACTAGCCCGACACGTCCTGCCACGGACGCTGGTCGCGCGAAAATCCGCTTGGCATTCGCCCTCTGCGGAGACCTTGAATGCATAAACTGTTCTTTCTAAGTCGAAGAAGGGAAGCTAGCACCATGCCATCCCGCGTTCCGATGGACGTCAGCACGCAAGGACTTGGTCTGCATGCTACGTCCACCATTCGTCAATGCTCGCGATGTCCTCGTCCGACCATCCGAAGTGATGCGCCAGTTCGTGAACCATGACGTGCGCCACTAGATCGGAAAGCGCCACCTCGCCACGTTCAATCCACTCCTCCAGAATGGCTCGACGAAAAAGCCAGATCGCGTCCGGTTGCCCCCGCTGGTCCGACACAGACTTTTCCGTGAGCGGAACGCCGTCATAAAGACCCGTCAATTCAAACGGATCATCGATTTCCAGATCGGCAAGAATGTCGTCGCCTGCAAATTCCTCGACCTGGATCACCACGGCGCGGGCATGATCTCGAAACTTCTTCGGCAAGGCTTCGACGGATGCGACCGCCATGGCCTCGATAACCGCCGCATTCGGCGCCTCTGCCACCTGCCAGTCCATCACCCTCCGTATATGGACAATTCCCAACTCATATGAAAGAGGCACTGCCGATCAGGAGATCCCGATGACCGTCACCCGATTCGCGCCTTCGCCAACCGGCCTCATCCATGTCGGCAATCTGCGTACCGCGCTTCTGAACTGGCTGATCGCACGGAAGTCGGGCGGCACCTTCATCCTGCGCATTGACGACACCGACACGGAACGTTCCCGGCAGGAATATGTCGACGCCATCCGAGAGGATCTCGAGTGGCTCGGCCTAGATTGGGACCGGGTCGAACACCAGTCCGCCAGGCTTGACCTCTACAACGAGAGCGCAGACAGGCTCCGGGAACTGGGGCGGTTCTACGAGGCTTGGGAAACCCCCACCGAACTTCAGATCAAGCGCAAGAAGCAGCGGAACATGGGAAGGCCTCCGGTCTACGACCGGGCGGCGCTCGACCTCTCGGATGGGGAAAGGACTCGGCTTCGGGCCGAACGCGGCGCAGGTGCCTGGCGCTTCAAGCTGAACCGCGCAAGGATCGAATGGGAAGACCTGATCCTTGGCCACATGTCGATCGACGCGGCCAGCGTGTCGGACCCGGTGCTGATCAGGCAGGACGGGCGAATGCTCTATACCCTGGCCTCGGTGGTGGACGACCTCGACATGGGGGTCACGCACGTGGTTCGCGGTTCGGACCACGTGACGAATACCGCTGCCCAGATCCAGTCAATGGAGGCGCTAGGGGGCCGGCCGCCGGAATTTGCCCACCACTCGCTCCTGACCGACGCCAAGGGCGAACCGCTGGCAAAGCGGCTGAACACGCTCAGCCTGCGCGAGTTGCGGGCAAACGGAATCGAACCGATGGCAATCCTGTCACTCATGGCCAAGCTGGGCTCGTCAGACCCGGTCAGGCTGTGCGCCAGCCTCGATGAGATGATTGAGGGCTTCGACATCGCGCGCTTCGGTGCCGCACCCACGAAGTTCGACCCGGAGGATCTGGAACCACTCTCCGCGCGCGTCGTGCACGGACTCGCCGCCGAGGACGTCGCGGATCACTTGAGCGCCGTTCCGGGAGCGTTGCGTGAGCAGTACTGGCATGCCGTGCGCGCCAACGTCTCGCGACGCTCCGAGGCAGGCGGCTGGTGGCAATCTCTTGCCGGCTCGGATCCAAAGGATGTCGCCGAAGAGGATCGAGAATTCGTCAGAGAGGCGTTCGACCTGCTTCCCGCACCACCGTACGATGGAAACACCTGGTCCATCTGGACATCTGCCGTCGGGAACAAGACCGGACGAAAGGGCCGAAGCCTGTTCATGCCGCTCCGCAGGGCAATCACCGGCCAGTCGCGAGGCCCCGAAATGGCAGACGTCATGCCGCTACTCCAGAAGAAGCCAGGTCTTTGATGGCCGGGCAAGGCACCCGCCGCATGAGCGTCCGTCCGGCAAGGCCATGCGCGGCCAATGACGCGAAGGGCGATCGCTTGTGCCGGGACCAAGCCGGCATTCCCTCGCAGCCCCTCTCAAGGAATTTCGGCTAATGAAGTCCCACGTTCTGACCATCACCCTGAACCCGACCGTCGATTTCTCAACGACGGCACCTGATGTCGTGCCCGAATTGAAGCTCCGCTGCTCGGAGCCGCAGATCGACCCGGGCGGCGGAGGTATTAACGTCGCGCGAGCCGTCAAGCTCCTGGGTGGGCAGGCGACGGCACTCGTTGCCATCGGCGGCGCCACCGGGGCGCATCTCCTGCAACTTCTCGCGCTCGAAGGCGTGCCCACGGTCGCCTTTCAGGGTCCGGGCGAAACGCGCCAATCCATGTCGGTGATAGATCGGGCGTCAAGCGAACAGTTCCGGTTCGTCATGCCGGGACCGGTCTGGCAGGAGCACGACGTGCCGCGCGCACTTGCCTCGGTCGACCAGGCGGCCGGCGAAGACACGCTTGTCGTGCTCTCCGGGAGCCAGCCGCCCGGTGTCGCCAAGGACTTTCCTTCCATCCTTGCAGATCATGTGGCGGGGCAGCGGGCGCACCTCATCGTCGATACGTCCGGACCGGCACTGTTTCACCTCGCCGAGAAGCCGCACGACGCCGTCTACGTCCTGCGCATGGACGGCGAGGAAGGCGAAGAGCTGGCGGGCCGCCCCCTGCCCACGCGTGCCGACACGGCCAGGTTTGCCCGCGAGCTCGTCGACAAGGGCGTGGCACGTGTCGTCATCGTCGCCCGAGGCGCGGATGGATCGGTGCTGGCAGACAAGGACGGGGCATGGCACGCCGTCAGCCCGCCCGGACCGGTCGTCTCAAAGGTCGGTGCAGGCGACAGCTTCGTCGGTGCCTTCACGCTGGCGCTTGCCAATGCCGAACCGGTCGGTGAGTGCCTGCGATGGGGCGTGGCCGCGGCCAGTGCGGCCGTTTCGACGGAGGCAACGAGGCTCTGCGATCCCGAAACAACCGAGCGCAACCGTGCTGCATGCAAGCTCACGCCCTTGGAGTGATGCAGCCTGCGGCCGGCCATGGCCGCATCACGTTCAGGACTTCAGCCTGTAACCGGTTCGGAACATCCACCAAACGATGCCCAAGCAGAGCCCCGCAAAGACGAATATCGCGACAAGGCTTGCCATGACCGGCACATCCGCCGTGCCGAAAAACGACCAGCGGAATCCGGAGACCAGGTAGAGCACCGGATTCAGCAAGGACACGTTTTGCCAGAAGGGAGGCAGCATGCTGACCGAATAGAAGGACCCGCCGAGGAAGACGAGCGGCGTGACCACGAGGAGCGGCACCAGGTTCAATTGCTCGAAATTCCGCGCCCAGATGCCAAGAATGAACCCGAGCAGCGCGAAGCTGACCGCGGTCAGGACCAGGAATGCCAGCATGAATGCGGGATAGGCGATGCCAAGATCCACGAAGAACAGGGATGTCACGAGAATGATGAGCCCGATCAGCATCGACTTGGTGGCTGCAGCGCCAACATAGCCAATCACGATTTCAAGCGACGAGACGGGTGCCGACAGAACCTCGTAGATCGTGCCCATGAATTTCGGAAAGAAGATTCCGAAGCCCGCATTCTGGATCGATTGCTGCAGGACCGTCAGCATGATCAATCCTGGCACGATGAAGGCCCCGTAGGACACGCCTTCGATCTCGGGCATGCGGCTGCCGATGGCGGCGCCGAAAACGACAAAATAGAGCGCGGTCGAAACCACCGGCGACACGATCGACTGGAAGATGGAACGGAAGAACCGCCCCATTTCGAAACGCCAGATTGCGGCGATGCCGTACCAGTTCATGCAGCGTCCTCCCGAACAAGGCGCACGAAGATCTCTTCAAGCGAACTCTGGCGAGTCTGGATGTCGGCCAGCGTCAGCCCGGCGGCTTGTACAGCCGTGAGCAATCGAGTGATTCCCGTGCGCTCTCCGGTTGTCTTGTAGACATAGGTCAGCGACCTGCCGTCTTTGGAGCGCACCAAGTCGTATTCGGCTAGAGAGTCCGGGACGGACTCGACGGGCTGCGCCAGCTTGATCCGGACTTCCTTCCGGCCAAGGCGCTGCATGAGCGCGGACTTGTCCTCGACCAGCAGCAGCTCACCGGAATTGATTACTCCGACCCGATCGGCTATGGCCTCGGCTTCCTCGATGTAGTGCGTGGTCAGGATGATGGTGACACCGTCCTGACGCAGCCGCTCTGCAAGCATCCACATGTCGCGGCGAAGCTCAACGTCAACGCCGGCGGTCGGCTCGTCCAGGAACAGGACGCGCGGCTCATGCGACAGGGCCTTGGCGATCAGAACACGGCGTCGCATGCCCCCGGACAGCTCTGACGTCCTGCTGCCCCTCCTGTCATAAAGCGCGAGGTCCTTCAGCACGTCGTCGACCAGCGCATCGTTACGGGGCTTGCCAAAGAGTCCGCGCGAGTAGCGCAACGTGCTTTGTACGAACTCAAATGGCTCGAGATTGATTTCCTGGGGGACAAGTCCGATCAGCTTGCGTGCCGCGCGCCATTCGGACTGCACGTCGTACCCGCCTACGGAGATTCGTCCTGACGTGGGCCGCGTAATCCCGCAAATCGTCGAAATCAGCGTCGTCTTGCCTGCGCCGTTGGGCCCGAGCAGGGCAAGAATCTCGCCTTCCTCGATGTCGAGCGTGATGCCTTTCAGGGCCTCGAGCCCACCGTCATAGGTCTTGTGAAGGTCGTCGATCTCGACGATGCCTGGCATGGGAAGCCTCCCTTGAGCCACGAACATGGAGCCAAGCGACCCATTTGGAAACCGCGGCCTGGATCACTGGCGCAATGCAACTGTTCGCATCACCGCGCCACGCGCAGGGCCGGGCCGGGCCGTGATGCGTATCCCCGGCCGGGGCCAACCGGTCTCAACGCAGAGCCGTGACCTCGCCGCGCTGGCTACCCGTCCTGCAGGACGAGGCGGCTAGTTCTGTGCGTAGTATTCGACGACCAGGTTCGGTTCCATGAGCACGGGATAGGGGACGTCCGTCAGGCCCGGGGTGCGCACGAAGGTGGCCGTCATCTTCGAGTGATCCGCTTCGATGTAGTCAGGCACGTCGCGCTCGGGCAGTCCTACGGCTTCCAGCACGATCGCAATTTGCTTGGACCGGTCACGGACCTCGATCAAGTCGCCCTCCTTGACACGGTAGGACGGAATGTTGACGCGCTTGCCGTTCACCCTGACATGCCCGTGGTTGACGAACTGGCGCGCGGCAAAAATGGTCGGCACGAACTTGGCGCGATACACGACGGCGTCGAGACGTCGCTCCAGCAATCCGATCAGATTCTCGCCGGTGTCTCCCCGGACCCGTTCCGCCTCGGCAAAGATGCGGCGGAACTGCCTTTCGGTCAGGTCGCCGTAATATCCCTTGAGCTTTTGCTTTGCGCGCAACTGAAGGCCGAAGTCGGACATCTTGCCCTTGCGGCGCTGTCCATGCTGGCCCGGGCCGTACTCGCGGCGATTGACCGGGGATTTTGGCCGACCCCAGATGTTCTCTCCCATCCGGCGGTCGATCTTGTACTTGGCAGCTGTGCGTTTGGTCACTGCTGATCTCCTTCCTGTGCGCCGCCTGCCATTCAAGCGACCTTGAAGGGCGTTGTCCTCTGCCAAAAGGCCGACAGGCATCCCCTTGCGGGGGCCACCAACACCAATGAAAGCGCGCTTATACAAGCGGGCACGGCCGAGTCAACACGGCAAATTCGACCGCACGCATGGGCTTGCCACGTCGATTGCGATCCGCTTTAAGCGCCTCGACAGACATTCCTGACCTGCCCTCCCATGCCACAGATGCAAGGCCGCGTCACGGCGGCCCTCGGTCCCACGAATACCGGAAAGACACATTATGCTGTAGAGCGGATGCTGGCCTACAGGACGGGGGTCATCGGCCTGCCGCTCAGGCTGCTCGCCCGCGAGATCTACAACAAGATTGTCGACCTTCGCGGGCCCTCGGTGGTGGCCCTCCTGACCGGCGAGGAGAGGATCATCCCGAACCGAACCCAGTACTGGGTTTGCACGACGGAAGCGATGCCAGGGGACATGGCGGCCGATTTCCTTGCCGTCGACGAAATCCAGCTCGCCGCCGACCCGGAGCGCGGGCATGTCTTCACGGATCGGCTGCTCAGGGCTAGGGGCCTGATGGAAACCGTCTTCATGGGGTCCGACACGATGCGCGATTCCATCTCAGCGCTCGTGCCGAAGGTGAGCTTCCAGCGCCGCGAGAGACTTTCTACCCTCTCCTACGCGGGCGCGAAGAAGATCAGCCGACTGCCGCATCGATCCGCGATCGTCGGGTTTTCGGTCGAGAACGTGTACGCGATCGCGGAACTGGTTCGGCGTCAGAAGGGCGGAGCAGCGGTGGTCATGGGCGCGCTGTCCCCGCGCACCCGCAATGCCCAGGTCTCCATGTACGAAAGCGGCGAGGTTGACTATCTCGTCGCCACGGACGCAATCGGCATGGGTCTGAATCTCGACATCGGACATGTCGCATTTTCCGGTCTCAGCAAGTTCGACGGGCGCAAGGTGCGCGACCTCGCACCGAACGAACTGGCGCAAATCGCGGGCCGCGCCGGGCGGTTCCAGACTGACGGATCATTCGGAGTGACAGGTGATGCGCCGCCTCTTGCCGAAGGCGTGGTCAAGGCCATCACCACGCATTCCTTCGCCCCGGTACAAAGGCTCCAATGGAGAAACCACCGACTAGACTTCAGCAGCGTTGACCGGCTCATCGAATCCCTGGAGATGCCTGCAGACGGCGACCGCCTCGTGCGCGCCCGAGACGCCGATGACCTGATCGCGCTGAGGGTGCTTGCCGGTCAATCCGAGATCCGCGCACGTGCCAAGGACGAACCCTCCGTCAGGCTTCTCTGGGATGTCTGCAGCATCCCGGATTTCCGCGGCATCAGCCATGAGGAGCATGCCGAACTTCTCGGCGCGATCCATGGTCATCTGCATGAGAGCGGCGAGATTCCCGAGGACTGGCTTTCCGGGCAGATCCAGCACATCGACCGGACGGACGGCAACATTGACATGCTGTCCCGCCGTCTCGCGTACATCCGTACATGGACCTATGTCGCGCAACGCAACGGATGGTGTCCCAACGAATCCCATTGGCGGGACTTCACTCGCGCTGTAGAAGACCGTTTGTCGGATGCGCTCCACGCGGCCTTGACAAGACGATTTGTCGACCGGCGCACGTCTATTCTGATGCGCGGGCTGAAGCAGAAGGAGAACCTCGTGGCCGAGGTCAACGACAAGGGCGAAGTCACGATCGAAGGCCAGTTCGTTGGCCACATCGACGGCTTCCGGTTCCGCCAGGACGTGGCCGTGTCCGGTGACGAGGCCAAGACCGTACGCGCGGCGGCCATCGCGGCACTGGGACCGGAATTCCGCCTTCGCGCGGACCGGTTCTACAATTCACCTGATACCGAAATGGACTTCACGGACCAGGGCGGGCTGATGTGGGGAGAGCACCCGGTCGGCAAGCTCGTGGCCGGCGACGACCCGCTGAAGCCGCAGGTGGCGTCCTTCGTCGATGACGAAGCCGACGTGGAAGTGGCACAAAAGGTTCAGCGTCGGCTCCAGCATTTCATCGACCGGAAGGTTGCGCTGCATTTTCTTCCCCTGCTCAACATCAGGAACGACGAGAGCTTGAGCGGCATCACCAAGGGCTTCGGGTTCCGCATGGTAGAGGCCATGGGCATCATTGACCGCCGCGAGGTGGCAAGCGAGGTAAAGGAACTCGATCAGGAGGCACGCGGCGTCCTGCGCAAGCACGGCATTCGTTTCGGCCAATTCACGATTTTCATGCCGGATCTGCTGAAGCCGGCACCGACCCGGTTGAGACTCGTGCTCTGGTCGCTGGCACGGGGCGACGAGGAGTTTCCACAGAGTCCGCCGCCGGGCCTCGTCACGATTCCAGCGGTCCAGAAAATCCCTGCTGCCGTTTACCTGAAATCCGGGTACCGGCCAGCCGGGGAACGCGCGATCCGCATCGACATGCTGGAACGGCTCGCGGACATGCTCCGAACTGAAGACAGCCGCGGCGGATTCGAGGCGACGCCCGACATGCTCTCGATCACCGGAACGACGCTCGCGCAATTTGCGAACTTGATGGAAGGACTTGGATACAGGGCGCAGCGCGGCGAGCGCGAGAAGGTGCGCGAAGCACAAGAGCGATCTTCACCATCCGAAGAAAATGCAGCGCCGGACACACCAGAGACGGCGCCGGAAGTCCCCGTACCGGAGGAGTCCGGCGATCAAGGCATCGGCACGCCGCGAGAGCCCGATCCGGCCGATGACGGTCCGGAAATCGAAGAATTCTATACGTTCGTGTGGGGCGGGAATCGCAGCAGCCAAAGGAAGGGCACGAGACCGCAGCGAAAAGGCAAGAAGGCGCCTGGCAAGAAGGGGCCGAAGGACGGGGCAAAAGTCAAAGCCGGTCGCTTCGAGGCCCGTCCGCCAAACAAGGACAGGATCGACCCCGACAATCCGTTTGCGCAGGCCCTCCAGGGATTGAAGAACAGGAAAGCCTGACCTGATGCGTCGTCTGCAGCCAGTCGTCGTCTTCCTGTGTCGAAGGCACACCTGGACACGGCGCGCTTCCGCCATCTCAACCGGGAGGCACCGGTAACGCCGTGAGCGACTCCCAGCGACTGGACCAATGGATCTGGCACGCCCGGTTCTTCAAGACCCGTGGGCTGGCAACAAGAACCGTGGCGGGCGGCCATGTCCGGGTTGACGGGCAACGCGTTTCAAAGCCCTCCTTCGCGCTGCGTCCCGGGCACGTGCTGACTTTCCGCAAGGCTCGCAAAATTCGCGTGATCCGCGTGGACTCCCTGGCCACACGCCGCGGCCCGGCCCCAGAAGCGCAGGCCCTTTATACGGACCTCACCCCGCCGGAGGACGACAATGTTCCGCGCGCTCCGCGATTTGAAGGCAAGGGTCGCCCTTCCGGCAAGGATCGCCGCAACGCCCGTCTTTATGGTGATCCTTCGCTTGATTGAGCCCGCTCAAGTGGTTACGTGACCGTGATTCCCTGTCGCGAGGCATTTATGACTTACGTCGTCACCGACCACTGCATTGCGTGCAAGTACACGGACTGCGTCGAAGTCTGCCCGGTGGACTGCTTCTACGAGGGCGAGAACATGCTTGTCATTCATCCCGACGAATGCATCGACTGCGGTGTCTGCGAACCCGAGTGCCCTGTCGACGCCATCCTTCCGGACACAGTGCCCGACATGGAGAAATGGGTGGAATTCAATCGCAAGTACTCGGAGGAGTGGCCCGTGATCGTCACGAAGCGCGACCCGTTGCCAGATGCCGAAGAGATGGAAGACAAGGAAGGCAAGATGGAACTGTTCTCGCCGAATCCGGGAGAAGGAAACTGACGCGCCCGCCGTCTTCGCATGAACGAACAGTCGGCAATCACGCAAATTTCTGCGCGAATCCTCGTTCGGACAGAATTTGCGATCGGCCACCTTGGAATTTTGGCGGATTTTGCTATATTTTCGAGCCAAGGGCGAGGAAACTTGGATTGTGACCTCCCCAGACTGGTGAAAACGCGTGACGGGAGGGCAGATGCGTGTTCCCGGGGTGTGTTTTTGTCGCTTTTCGGCAAGTTGAGAGGAATGGCTGAATGAGCAAGGTCAAGAAGATGGAATTCCGCCCGAACGATTTCGTGGTCTACCCGGCGCATGGCGTCGGCCAGATCGTTTCGATCGAGGAGCAGGAAATCGCAGGCCACAACCTCGAACTGTTCGTGATTTCGTTCGAGAAGGACAAGATGACCTTGCGCGTGCCGACCAACAAGGCCGCCCATGTCGGCATGCGGACTCTGTCTTCGCCGGACGTGGTGTCCCAGGCAATGACGACGCTCAAGGGCAAGGCTCGCGTCAAGAAGGCAATGTGGTCGCGTCGTGCGCAGGAATACGAACAGAAGATCCATTCAGGCGACCTGATCGCGATAGCCGAAGTCGTCCGCGATCTGCACCGCGCCAACGATCAGCGCGAACAGAGCTATTCGGAGCGCCAGCTCTACGAGGCGGCGCTGGAGCGCCTGACCCGCGAAGTCGCGGCCGTCAATGGAGCCGACGAAGTCGATGCGCAACGCCAGGTTGACGAGGTTCTGATCAGTCGCGCAGCCTGACATGCGGAATTGCGTGCATGGCGCGACCCTCGTCCGCAGCACACCAATATTACCGATCTGAGCGTAAGCTGGCCGAACAGCGGCAATGCGAGGCGCTCAGTTGGTTCCGTCAATGCCCTCAGGCTGGCCAACCACGACGAATTGCAGATCTTCCGGACGATACAGTCGCTTGGCCACACTCCGCACGTCGTCTGTCGTCACCGCGTTCACCTTGCCGTTTCTGGTCTTGACGTAATCTAGGCCCAGATCGTCCATCTGCATGCCAACCATTATGCGCGCGATGCTTGCGTTTGAATCGAACCGAAGGGGATAGGCGCCGGTTAGGTAGGCCTTTGCCTCCTCCAGTTCGTCCTCCGTCAGGCCTTCCGCTGCCATCCTTAGCCATTCCGCTCGCGTCACCTCGATTGCTTCTGCAATCCGTTCATTGGTCGAGGCGACCTGCCCGATCACAAGCTGCGCGAGATCAAAGCTCGCGAGGTAAGCTCCGATGCCGTAGGTCAGGCCTCGTTTCTCCCGCACCTCGTCACTCAGCCGCGACTGGAGTCCGGAAGCCCCGAATATGTGATTTGCGACATAGGCCGGGAAGAACTCCGGATCGTCCCTTGGAATGCCGACATGTCCGAAGATCGCCACGGATTGCGGCGTGTCGAAGGGCACAACCGTCACGCCGCCGGCTAGCAGGACCTTGGCTTCGTCCGGCAGCGGCGCACCAACCTCCGGCAAGCCTCCAAGCAGCGTATCGAGCAGCTTGCCAAGTTCCTCGGCCGTGATGTCACCCGCAGCCCCGACATATACGCGATCCCGGGCAATCACGTCCTTGTAAGCCGTCACGATGTCTTCACGTGTCAGCGCCGAAACGCTTTCTACCGTGCCATCGATCGACGTCGCGTAGGGGTGGTCTCCGAATGCGAGGGCATTGAATCGCCTCGATGCTACAGCGTCAGGATCCGTGTCATCGCTGCGAATGACCGTCAGCACCTGGTCACGCACGCGATCCAGTGCAACCTGATCGAACCGCGGGGCCGTGAGCGCGCTCTGCAGAAGCGCGACGGCCTCGTCCCGGTTTTCGGTCAGGAACCTTGCCGAAACTGAGAGTGCATCGCGGTGAACATCGAATCCGTAGCCTGCGGCAAGCGCGTCCCGCGCTGCGGCAAATCCCTGAGCATCAAGGTCTCCCGCGCCCTCCTCCAGGACCGCGGTCATCAGGTTGATCGCCCCCCTCTTGCCAGGCCGATCGAGCGAACCGCCGCCACTGAACCTGATTTCCAGGGCGGTGAACGGAATTGAATGCTCCTCGACCAGCCAGGCCTTGATGCCGCCGGGCGAGGTGACTTCCTGAATGTCGACAGCCGCCGTCGCAGGACCTGAGACAAGAACCGCCAGCCCCAAAGCGCAGAATAGCCGGTTCACTTGACCACCTCCTCCGATTGCAATGCAAATCCCGTGACCGCGCGGCGCCGATCAAGATGCCTGCGCGCTGCCGAGAGTATCTCCTCTTCCGTAACCGCCTGCAGGATGCCTGGCCAGGCGTCGATGTCATCTACCGAAAGGCCAGTCACCAGCCCGCGTCCGTAGATGTTGGCCAGATTCGAGATGTCGTCACGGGCATAGATCTCCGAAGCCCGGATCTGCGTCTTGATACGCTCGAGTTCTTCCGCATCCACGCCCTCTTCCAAGAACTCGGCAACCGCCTCGTCCAGAAGCGACTCGGCCTCTTCCAGCGACACGCCCTCGACAGGCACGATTGCCAGCCCGAAGTTTGTATCGTCCAGCGCCCGGTCCCGATACCAGGCCGAGGTGTACACCGCCTGGGGATCGTCGAACTGCAGCTTCCGCGCCAGAACCGAGGTGGTCGACGAGCCTCCCAGAACCTGCGCAAGCATTGCAAGGGCCGCCGCCTCCTTCTGGTCCCCTGGATCTCGCTCGGGCACGAGATACATGCGGGTCACGTAGTCATTGCCGATCCGGGGATCCGAGAAACTAAGGCGCCGTTCGGCCAGTTGCGGGGGCTCGGAAGGACGGTTGCGCACCCGCACGTTCGGATTGGGCGGTATGAGTCCGTAATGCCTTTCGGCAAGCTCCCTGACTTCATCCGGATCCACGTCGCCAGCCACCACGAGGATCGCGTTGTTCGGTCCATAATGCTGCCTGTAGAAGGACACTGCATCTTCGAGCGTCAACGCCTCGGCTTCGTGTTTCCAGCCGATGACGGGCACGCCGTACGGGTGGTTCAGGAACGCCGCCGCATTTATCTGCTCCCTGAACATGGCACTGGGATCGCTGTCGACGCGCTGCTTCCGCTCTTCGATGACAACGTCCCGCTCTGTTGAAATGTCTTCCTCGACGAGCGCCAGACCATCCATGCGGCTGGCTTCCATCCCCATCACGAGATCGAGACGATCCGCAGCGATTCGTTGAAAGTAGGCCGTGAAGTCATGGGACGTGAATGCATTGTCTGTGCCCCCGTTGCGGGAAACGACGTCGGACAGTTCGCCCGACGCAAGATCGTCCGTGGCCTTGAACATGAGATGTTCGAGAAAGTGAGCGATTCCCGACTCGCCGGGCGGCTCGTCAGCGGCGCCGACCCGATACCAGACCATGTGGACAACGACCGGAGCGCGGTGATCCTCGATCACGACCGCTTCCAGGCCATTCTCGAGTTCGAACGTGGTGACCTCGGCGGCTCGGAGCGAGCCGGGAAGGGCGACAAGGGTCATCGTCAAAGCAAGAACTAAGTTGTGCATGGGCGCTCCTCGTGCGGCAGGCTGCAGCAAGAATTGGTGCGAGTTCTTCGCACAGTCAACTCGCATTTGCGTGACTGTCTGGATACAGGAGTGGCCTAAGGGATGACAGGTCCGACATCGCGATGCGCCAATGCTCAAACGGCTGCTTCAAGCGCATCGCGTTCACTGCAAGAGTTCGCTGGCATGGTTGGCAGCAGTTGCGATTCGCATCTCGGTGCGCCGAAACACAGGAGTTCACGGACCCGGGATGTCATGCCCATCGGGCACTTTTTGCGGCCACACGACCAACCCCGAGATTGCAGTTGCATACATGCCTGCCCCTTATCCTATCTTCGGGTCATGGGCTGGAGATGACCACATGCAATCACCATCCTCGAAGTCTTCAGCCAATGCGCCGTTGCCTGGAGCAGCACCAGGAGAGGACGGGCTCGATTCAAGAATGCAGACTGTCCCGCTCAGCGCGTGATGCGGCAACACGACGTCTTAGAACGAGCAGACACTAACTGTGTTCCTTGCTGCACCGGCCTCGGGCACATCATTGCGGCGCCCTGTTCTCGAATTGGAAGAACGGGTGCCCGATCATCAAGACAACTTGTGCCTCGCAATGCGATTTTCGTGCAACCGGACACCATCCAGTCCGGTTGACGGGTCCAGGCATCAGTATTCCGGCTCCACGGCCACACCCTCGCGCCTCGATCGATCGCAAGCCAGCGCGATGGCAAGGGCCGTACGCCCGTCTTCTTCGGTGACGGATGGCGGACGCCCTTCCTGAATTGCGGCCTGAAATTCGTCAAGCGCGTGGTAGAACGACGCATCGTAGCGTTCCAGGAAGAAATGCTTGAGCGTCTCACGCGCAACGGTCTTTTGGCCATCCCAGCGAACGAGGTTGTCGTCGCGGTGGTTTTCCGTTTGCAACATGCCCTTGGTGCCGAATGCCTCCAGCCTCTGGTCGAAGCCGTAGGCACAAGCACGTGAATTGTTGACATGAACCAGCGCGCCGGAGGGCATTTTCAGCACGGTCATGGTCAGATCGACATCGCCCTCGGCACCGATTTCGGGATCGAACACGCAACTGCCGGTCGCAAACACTTCCACGGGCCGCTCGCCAGCAATCCAGCACAACAGGTCGATGTCGTGGATCGTTGCGTCGAGAAAATACCCGCCGGAAGCGCGCACATAGTCGATCGGCGGCGGCGCGGGTTCACGACTCCAGCTCATCAGCATGTTGACCGAGCCGATCTCGCCCGCCCGGACCGCGCGCTGCAAGGCGGCGTTGTCCGGATCGAACCGGCGGTTGAATCCCAGCATGAACGGCACCGGGTGTGCCTTCAGGCAGGCCAGTGCGCGGTCCACGCGCTCCAGCGTCTGGTCCAGCGGCTTCTCGCAATAGATCGGCTTGCCGACCTTCGCAAAGGCTTCGACATATTCGACATGGGTGTTGGTTGGAGAGGCGATGACCACGGCATCTACCGACGGGTCGCCCAGCACAACATCCAGATCGGCACTTGCCGTGCCGCCGTAAAGGGCCGCCGCGTCCTCCGCCGAAGCCAGATTGGGGTTGAATACGGTGACCAGGCGCAGTCCGGGATGCGCGTTGATCTTCGGACCGTAGACATGGGCCATGCGCCCGCTTCCAAGCAGCGCAACTCCCAGCATGGCGTTCTCCCTTCTAACTGCGCGCGTCTTCGGCGATCAGGGCAGCTCCCTTTTCGCCGATCATGATGGCGGCGGCGTTGGTGTTGCCGGTCACGATGCGCGGCATGATCGATGCATCTGCTACACGCAACCCGTCAATGCCGCGGACCCGCAGGCGCGGATCCACAACCGCATCCGCCCCGGTCCCCATCTTGCAGGTGCCCACCGGATGCAGCAGCGACAGCCCCGATGCACGGCAATAGTCCAGCAGTTCTTCGTCCGACTGAACGTCCGCGCCGGGTGAGATCTCGCTTTCGACGCAATCGGCCATCGGCACTGTCGCAGCAATCTTGCGTCCGAATTTCAACCCCGCAATTGCGGCACGTCGGTCCGCCTCGTCGGCGAAAAAGTTGAACTGAATCGCCGGCTGATCCCAAGCGTGCGGGCCAGTGATGCACACGTGCCCGCGCGAATTGGGGCGCATGTGCTCGGCCAGGATCGTAAATCCCGAGAAGGGATGCGGCTTCAGCCGCTCATCCGTACACCAGGCCATGAACGTCACCATCATGTCGGGCCGGTCGATGTCCGGTCCCGAGCGGATGAAGGTGTTGGAATAGTTGCCGTTGTCGGCAAACGGCCCGGTGCGGAGCAGCAAATAGCGCAGCAACTGGAATCCGCCCTTCAGCTTGTTGTTGTAGAGATCGTTGACGGTGGACTTCACTGTCGAGCGATATGCGGCACCGATGCCGAAATGGTCCTGCAAGTTTTCGCCCACTCCTGGCAGATGGTGCAGGGTTTCGATCCCGTGTGACCGCAGGTGCGCTTCAGGGCCAATGCCCGAGATCTGCAGCAATTGAGGCGAATTGAATGTGCCGCCGCAGAGTATGACCTCGCGACGCACGCGCGCCGAATTCGAACCGCCCTTGTCCGTCCAAGTCACGCCGGTCGCCCGTTTCCCCTCGATCTCGATGCGTTCGACCATCGCGTGGAGCCGAAGATCGATGTTTCGCTTGGCGGGTCCCCTGAGGTAGCCAGCCGCGGTGCTCCAGCGGCGCCCATTGCGGGTCGTTGTCTGGACGTAACCCGTTCCCTCCTGCCGGGCCCCGTTGAAGTCACCGTTGCGCGGCACGCCAAGTGCGACCGATGCGGCGTGAAAGGCCTCGCCCAGCTTGTGTTCCGTGCGCAGGTCTGAAACCGCAACTGGTCCGCCGGTGCCGTGATACGCGTCGGTGCCACGTTCCTGATCCTCGCAGGACTTGAAATAGGGCAGGACGTCGTCCCAGCCCCAGCCGGTGCACCCTGCGTCAGCCCAGCCGTCGAAGTCCTGCGGCTGGCCGCGCATGTAGATCATGCCGTTGATCGCACCGGTGCCGCCCAGAACCTTGCCGCGCGGTTGAAACAGGCGGCGTCCCATCAAATGCGGCTCGGGCTGGCTTTCGTAGCACCAGTTCACTGTCGGGTTGTCATAAAGCATTGAATAACCGAGAGGAATGTGAATGAACGGATTGCGGCCCCGCCCGCCGGCCTCAAGCAGCAGCACCGAATGCCCTGCTTCGGCCAACCGCCCCGCGACGGCACAACCTGCGGACCCGGCGCCGACAACCGCAAAATCATGGTCTCCGGTCGTCATCGATCCGTTCACCCTGCTTGGAGTCTTGTCGGCCAAGGGTGACATGACGGGCGACAGGGCCGGAACAAGGCAATTGTCAGATTTGGACGAAATTTCCCTCTTTCACGTCCGTGATCTATAGATCATCAGATATGGACAACTTGAATGCCGAACCTGGAGCAATAGAGTGACACGCGCAGAACTCTTGCGAATCCTGAATTTCGTGGATGCCAATCGCGAGATTTCCGAAAAGCGGACGGGACTGTCAACGACTGATGCACGCTGGAACATAATCTCCTACGCCATGCGCCGACACCTGGAAGGCAAGCTGCTGACCACGACCTCCGCGGCGATGGCGGCCGATGTGCCTTATGGTACGGCAATGCGGCGGATATCAGAGCTGATCGACCAGAAGTTACTGCACAAGAGGCCGAAGTCGAAATCAGGAAAGTCCTTCTCCCTGCATCCTACGCGAAAGCTGATCGAAGAGTTCGAGAGCTTCGCCATGCAGCTCAAGGCCGTGGTCGGCAATACGTTCGGCTTCAATACCGGAGACGGAGAGATCAGCGACTTCTACTTCGGCGGATATTACATGGCCTCGCGAATCCTGCCCTACCCCAGTGCCATGCGAACCGGTGTCGGCTATGACCGGACATTCAGGATTCTCTGCTCGATCGATCCGACGTTCAAGACATTGAGAGAGTTTTCGTCCGATCTGGATGAACTCTGCGGCACGAAGATCGAAATCACGAACCTGCCGCTGGACGATCTGCACAGCGAGATCATGGAAAGCGCAAAGCAATCCGTTCCGGAATACGACCTGATTGCAATTGACCTTCCCTGGGTCGGTCAACTTTCCGAGGAAGGCGTGATCGAACCGCTGGACGAGATAATGCGCCAGGAACGCTACAACCCGTCCGACTTTCACAACGCCGCCTTTCGCGGGTCCTTCTGGCGCGACAGGCAGTTCGGCCTGCCGATCCAGCCGACGGCGGAGCTGTTGTTCTGCCGTTCGGACCTGTTTGCCGACGCTGGCCTTTCGATCCCGCGCACCACCGACGAAGTGCTGTTTGCTGCACGCGTCCTCCACCGCTCGGGCTTCAACATGGCCGGCATCGTAATGAATTTCGGACGGGGTACGCCGGTCGCCCACACCTTCGTCCAGACGCTGGCGGATTTCGGTCAGCCCATCATCAGTCTCAAGCCGATTGGCGATGAATTTGACCTTAGCGAAATTGCAGGCGAGAACCATCGCCCGCAACTCGATACCGATCCTGCGCGACAAGCCGCCGAGTACTTGCTGGAACTGCTTGATCTGTCCCACAAGGACAGCCTGGTCTGCAACTGGGATCGCCGCATCCGGATCTTCTCGGAAGGCCATGCCGCGATGACCTATGGCTGGAGCGTCCGGGCGGCGGCTTTTGAACTGAACGACGCGTCTCCTGCCCACGGCAAGGTCCACTATGCACCGCATCCGCACGCGCCCGGCGCGCACACGGTCTCTCCGATCGGAGGATTTTCGCTGGCGATGCCGGCAGGACTCAGCAGCGAACGCAAAAAGGCATCGTGGAAGGTGATGGAATTCCTGACCAGACCCGAGATGCTGAAATGGTATGTCCAGAACGGTAACCTTTCCAGCCCCCGGTTTTCGACCAGTGCCGACCCTGAGGTACAGGCCATGAGCCCGCTGATCAGTGAAATCGACGGCATGGAACGCCGCGGCGAACTGCAGATCTGGCCGCGCCCGCCGATCCCGGAATTCAGCGACATTCTGGGAATTCTTGGCAACGAGATTCACTTGATGCTGCAGGGCGAGGCGACGCCTGCCGTCGCGCTTGGCAATGCGCAAAACCGCATTGACGCTCTGATGCGGGCGCACGGACATTACTGAGTTCCAACAGTTTCCCGCAAAAGGACTCATTTTGGACATCTTTGCTCTCGTGCCACGCGGGCGCCATGGTGCACGCTCCTCTTGTCGCGGATGGGTAAGCGCTGCCGGAACGCGTTTTCAGTGGGCGAGACCAACGCTCGGCCCGTGTGAACTCCAAGGAGGGAAGTCGGTAGTCAGCTGCCTCTCCCTGAAGGGAGAGGCTTTTGAAGGGCGAAAGCCCCGAAGGCCCAGGCCGATCAGCACGAGAAAGGAGAATGCCGTCCAATCTACCCTGAACCATACGATCACGACCCAGCCTGGGATGCTTCCTCAGTCCCAGGCATTGGAAGAGTCGCTTGCAGACACGCCTGATCAGGCACGAAGCAGGGCGATTCCAAGCGCGTGTGGTCAGGTTGTGCGAGGGGAACCCGGCTTCGGCCGGCGTCACCGGGGAAGCCTCGGCGACCGCGCGAGCGGCGTAAGCCGCATTGTCTTCCTTCACGTGAGCGGGCGGTGCCTATCGCCCGTTCCGCCTGTAACGCAACAGCAAGAGAGGCGCGCTTGTCTCCCCAACCTGAACGCCGGGGTTTCCAGCGCGAAAATCAGATGAAAATCAAGTCAAAACTGGGTTTGGCGATCGGTGCCATGGCCATGGCCGGATCCATGACCACGGCGACTTTTGCCGCGGACATCAGCATGGCCTTCATCGTCAAGGACATGAACAATCCTTACTACTGGCGCATGGGCGACGGGGCCAAGCGCGCAGCTGCGGAGCTTGGCATCGAACTGTCCTATGTCTCGGCCGAGTTCAACGGCGACATCGAGGGCCAGATCGCGGTGGTCGAAACCGAAATCATTAAGGGTCACGACGCGATCGTTCTGGTCCCGATGAACGGTACCGCACTGATCCCCAAAGTGCTGGAGGCCAACGCCGCCGGGATACCCGTGATCACCGCCGACACGCGGGTTGATGACGGCCCGGCCAAGGTCGAGACCTTTGTGGGTCTGGATGAGCAGACCTCGTTTGCCGGCATGGCACAATGGGTCGTCGATCAGCTGGGCGGCAAAGGCCAGGTCGCAATTCTCGAAGGCTTCCGCGGCAGCTCGACCGCCGAGCTTCGGCTGAACGGCATGATGGATGTGTTCAACGCCAATGACGGCATCGTGGTGGTGGCATCGATTGCCGCCGATTGGGACCAGGAGAAGGGCCTGAAAGCGGCAGAAGACATCCTTCAGTCGCACCCCGACGTTGACGCGATTATCGGTTCCAATGACTTGATGGCGCTGGGTGCGGTTCAGGCCGTCAAGGGTGCGGGCAAGCTGGATGACATCATCGTGGTCGGCGACGACGCGATTCCGTCGGCACTGGCTGCCCTTAGGTCCGGTGAACTGAACGCGACCATCGACGGCAACACCGACCTGGTGGGCTACGAGGCAGTGATGGCCGCGTATCGTCATGTTACAAAGGGCGAAGAGCTGGACGACTGGATCGTTGTCGAATCCTCGATTATGGTGGCCGAGGACGTGACTGACGAATACCTTGCCGGTCGCGGCATCGAACTGGAATAATCCAGTCAGCCGATCGGACGGCCAATGCCGAGAGATGGCCGGGTCGCGCCCGGCCATCTCGTTTTGAACAGGGAATTGAATGATGCCGGACCCTACTCCGCTGGTCGAAATGCGGCACATTTCAAAACACTTTGGCGGCATACAGGCGCTGACCGACGCGCAGCTTGAGCTATATCCGGGCGAGGTTCTCGGCGTTCTGGGACACAACGGTGCCGGGAAGTCCACGCTGATCAAGATCCTTGCGGGCGCCGAAACGGCCAACGCGGGCGCAATCTTTGTCGAAGGGCACGAGGCGCACATCAATGACCCGAACGACGCTCGCGCCTATGGCATCGAGACGATCTATCAGGAACTGGCGCTCTGCGGCAATCTGAACGCCCCGGCAAACGTCTACATGGGGCGCGAACTGCACAAGTGGGGCTTTCTTCGCAAGAACGCGATGAAAGCCGAAGCGACAAAGGCGCTCAGTCGCCTGAACATCCGCATCCAGTCGCTCGACGTCGAGGTCGAAAGCATGTCGGGCGGTCAGCGTCAGGCGATCTCGATCAGCCGCGCGGTGCATTTCGACACCAAGATCCTGATCATGGACGAACCGACCGCGGCCCTCGGCATGGAAGAAAGCAGAATGGTCATGGAATTGACCGTGGAACTGAAGAAGCAGGGCATCGGAATCATCTGGATCAGCCATGACATTCACGAGGTTTTCAATTTCACTGACCGGATCACGATCCTGCACGGCGGGAAAAACGTGGTGACCGCCCCGACGAAGGAATTCTCCCAAGACGAAATCGTGTCGATGATCATTTCCGGTCTTGCCGTGGAGCGCGGCACGTCTGCGGCAGGGGGCTGAGAGATGCATGTTCCAGGGATCAAGTCCCAGCCGCTCGTCTGGATTCTTCTGGTCGCCATCTTGCTGGCCGTCGTCCTTTCGTTCCTTTCGCCATTCTTCATGACAGTCGGCAACATGACCAACCTGTCCAAGCAGGTTTCGATCGTTGCTATCCTTGCCGCAGGCCAGGCGGTGGTCATCATTTCAGGCGGCATCGACCTTTCAGTAGGGTCCATTCTGGCCCTGTCTGCGGTCGTGATCGGGGCGCTGATACAAGTTGACGTTGACCCGTTTTTCGCCACCCTGGCCGGCTTGGCGACCGGGACGCTCGCCGGCCTCGTAAACGGCTTTGTCATCACGCGCGGCAATATCCCGCCCTTCATCGCGACCCTCGGAATGCTGGGGATTGCGCGCGGCCTGGCGTTGGTCATCACCAAGGGGGTGTCCTACCAGGTGCTGGTGCCGTTTTTCCTTTACATCGGCAACGCAAAGTTCCTCGGGCTTCCGATCCCGCTTTACTTCGTTGTCGTTACCTTCCTTGTCGTCTCCGTGATGCTGCACATGACCGTTTTCGGCCGCCACGTCTACGCGATTGGGGGCGACGAGCGGGTCGCCCGGCTGGAGGGCATTCCGGTCGACCGGCAGAAGATAAAGATCTACATGCTGAGCGGATTTCTGGCCGCCCTCGCTGCCGTGGTCATGACTGGGCGCCTTGCAGCAACACCGCCAAGTGTTGCGCAAGGCATCGAACTGCAAGCCATTGCAGCCGTGATCATCGGCGGTGTCAGCTTTGTCGGCGGACGCGGCATTGTCCTGACCGCGCTGATCGGGGCGCTGATCATGGCCATGATCACCAACGGGCTGAACATTCTCGGGATTTCCTCGTTCTACCAGCAGGTGCTGATCGGCGTCGTCATCATCGTCGCCGTCTGGATCGACAACCTGAAGTCGCGAAAGTAGGCGGGCAGTGAGGATCGATGGCAAACCGACCGTCGGCATTGGCCTGATCGGATCCGGCTTCATGGGCCGTTGCCATGCCAACGCGTTTGGCGCTGTCGCAGGAATCTTCGATCTGCCCGCCGAGCCGGTCAAGTCCATCCTGGCGGACGCGACCGACGAAATTGCGGCGACGGCGGCAGCGGCGCTGGGATTTTCGCGGGCGACATCGGATTGGCAGGCGATGGTGCAGGACGATTCGGTCGACATAGTCGCGATTGCCGCCCCAAACGTCTTGCACGAGCCCATGGCGATGGCCGCCATTGCCGCCGGCAAGACGGTCTATTGCGAAAAGCCCCTGTCAACGACCGCAAGGTCGGCCCTGAAAATGACGAAGGCCGCCGAGGCCGCCGATGTCGTCACCTCCGTCGGCTTCAACTTCCTGCGAAACCCGATGATCGGGCTCGCACAGCAGATGATCTCCTCCGACGAGATCGGCGAGATAACCGGCTTTCGCGGTCGCCATGCAGAAAACTACATGGCCAGCCCGGACGCGCCTCATTCCTTCCGCACCGATCCTCAGGGCGGCGGCGCGCTGTCCGACATTGGCAGCCACATCCTGTCTCTGGCCCGGCATCTCTTGGGCCCGGTCGCCGAAGTGAACGGTCACGCTCGGACCATTTTCCCCGACAGGCCCGTCGCTGCGGGATCCGCTGAGCGTCGCCCGGTTTTGGTAGACGACATGACCCATGCGCTCCTGCGCTTCGCCAGCGGAGTTTCGGGCAGCATTGAAGCGAATTGGGCGGCGACGGGACGCACGATGGAATTGTCCTTCGAGGTCACAGGCACGAAAGGCGCCATCGCATTCACCCAGGAACGCATGAACGAACTGCTGCTTTATTCGGGCTCCGGCCAAAAGGCAGGATACCAGCGTATCGAAGCGGGCCCTGCCCACCCTCCGTACGGCAGATTCTGTCCTGCTCCGGGGCATCATTTGGGTTTCAATGACCTCAAGGTCATCGAGGTCGCCCAGCTTGTCGAGGCTCATGCCGGGCAAGGATCCTGCATGCCCGATTTCCGCGAAGCCTACGAGGTGCAGAAGACCGTCGAGGCCATTCAATCATCCGTTCAATCCCGGGAGTGGGTTTCGGTGTGAATTGCATCTGAAAAGCTCGGTGCACTTGCGCGTGTTCTGGCCGTGACAGGAGGTGGCGCGCGGCGAACCAAGCGATGTTTGGGCGGTCGAAAGATGGAGAAGGGCGAAAGCCGATCTGCATCCCGCGTGATGTTTCACACGAAAGTCCGATGTTCAGGGCATGTGCGCCCAACCGACGAAGGTTGGGCGCTTCCCGTGCATCAACCTTTCCCTGTAAGCACCTTACTCTTCGACCAACTCAGGCGGGGCTGCAGATGTCCGGATGCCAAGACGACGGAGTCGCGCCAACTCTGCATACTGGTCTAGCGACATCTCCTCGTAGGCTCGGAAATAGACATTCACGTCGAAGAGTCTTTCCAGGAGAAGACCCTGATTGTCGCGTCGAAATTCCAGGTCGGCGACGGCAAGATCGGCTCGGATGTTGCCGTCAACGCCATGCCGGGTGGCATGGGCCAGAAACGCGACGTCAGAGGAGCCTCGCGCCAATGCCCCGATATCGCCGCCAAGCGCCGCCGCGACATCGCTCTCCGGCGTCGGATCGGTCAGGTTCGCACGGCCCGGCGTCGGCTCAGGCAGCGCGGCAAGATCTTCGGGCATTTCGAGTGGCTTCGCCGGAATGATCCCGAATTCGTCGGGACCGCCAGCGCGATCCCGACCAATGTTCATCAGGCTTGGTTCGCCGCCTGCGCAGGCGGCAAGTGTCGGGATCACGCAATAGAGCAGCAGCCGACGCACCATGAAAGCCTCCGAAACCGTTTTTCGGGTTCTACTCGTGAATTCATCCGGTGGAAAGCCTGACGTGTTCATCGCCGCCCTGTGCGGGTGCTGAGCACGATCAGCCCGAACGCACCAACAAAAATGGCAAAGTCCGCGACGTTGAACGACCACGGATTTCGCCAGCCGCAACACGACACGTTCAGGAAATCCGCCACTGCCCCGTAGATCAGACGGTCAATCACGTTGCCAACGGCGCCGCCAATGACGAGGCCCGCCGACACGAGCATCGGGAGTCCGGGCCGGTCGCGCATCATCCACCAGACAATCGCGCCGCATATTGCGACCGCCAGCCCGACCAGCACCCACTTTCCGGCAAGCGGAATGCCGAAATTCACTCCCACGTTCCATGCCATGCGAAACTGCACGTAGGGCGGCAAGACGTCGATCGCGCCCAGTGCCTTGAGGTTCATGGCGTGAACCACGAAATATTTCGTCAGCTGGTCGACCAAGACGGTCAGGGCCGCCGTGCGAATGAGTGGCGAAAGAAAATGCATCAGTGCCGGAAATTCCTCGTCCCTGAAAACACCATCGCAATCCCGGCCGCATCGGCAGCCTCGATCACTGCACTGTCCCGCTTGGATCCGCCTGGCTGAATCACGGCCTTCGCGCCGACATCGGCAGCGGCAAGAAGGCCGTCCGGAAACGGAAAGAACGCGTCTGACGCCACGACCGAACCCTTGGCCATCGATTCCGTGAGGCCGAGATCACGAGCCATGCGACCCGCTTTCAGCGCCGCGATCGTCGAACTGTCGACCCGGCTCATCTGGCCTGCCCCGATTCCGACCGTGCCGAGATCGCGGGCATAGACGATTGCATTGGACTTCACGTGCTTGGCGACGCGCCAGGCAAAAAGCAGATCGTCAATCTGCCCCCGCGTCGGAGCAACCCGAGTCACGACTTTCAGGTCCTCTGCCGCGCAGGCACCGTTGTCCTCATCCTGAACCAGCCAGCCGCCCGAGACCTGCCGAACGGAAACTCGGGATGCGGAAGGACCGGGAAACCCGCCGGTTGTCAGCAAGCGCAGGTTGCTCTTGGCGGCAAGGATCTCCTTGGCCTCATCCGTTGCCGCCGGTGCTATCACGACCTCGGCAAACATGTCGGCGATAGCACGCGCGGCATCCCCGTCAAGCGCGCCGTTAAGAGCAACGATGCCGCCAAAGGCGCTTGTTCGGTCGCAGTCGAACGCACGACCGAATGCCTCTTCGCAACTTGCCCCGTGCGCCACGCCACAGGGATTCGCGTGCTTCATTATGGCGACTGCGGGCCCGTCGGCCGGATCGAACTCGGAGACCAGCCGAAAGGCGGCATCGGCATCATTGATGTTGTTGTAAGAGAGTTCGCCGCCCTGATGCTGCACAGCTGTCGCAATCCCCGGGACATCCGAGCCATCCTTGTAAAAGGCTGCCGCCTGATGAGGATTCTCCCCGTAGCGAAGCCGCTGCGCCAACGTGCCCGCAAAGACCCGACGGCGCGGTGCCTTCTCGCCAAGGATGTCGGCCATCCAGTTCGAAATCGCGGCATCGTATGCAGCGGTCCTCGAAAGAGCCGTCAGCGCCAGGCGCCTGCGAAAGTCCAAGGAGGTCTGACCGACATTGGCTTGCAGTTCATCCAGCACGTCCTGGTAGTCGGCGGCATCCACCACCACGCTCACGAAATTGTGGTTCTTTGCGGCGGACCGGATCATCGCGGGTCCGCCTATGTCGATGCACTCAATCGTCGTGTCCTGATCGTCCCCGCTCGCGACGCTGGCTTCGAACGGGTAGAGATTCACCACCAGCAGGTCGATCATTTCGATCCCGTGCTCCGCCGCTGCGTTCAGATGCCCTTCATCGCTCCGCAACGCCAGGAGCCCGCCATGCACCGCAGGGTGGAGCGTCTTGACCCTGCCATCCATCATCTCGGGGAATCCGGTGACTTCTGAGACATCGGTCACTGCCAGTCCAGATTCACGGAGCGTCGCTGCGGTGCCACCGGTGGAAATCAACTCGACGCCCAGTCTCGAAAGCGCGGTGGCGAATTCGACGAGACCCGTCTTGTCAGATACGGACAGCAATGCGCGACGCACCGAATGCAAGTCTGTCATGCCTGCGTAGTCCTTTCGTTTATTCCGACGCCAATTCTTCCCCGGGAATTACCCGATCGCTTCGCCTGGCCTTTGCAATGATCCAGCTGACGCGTGTCGAATACTCCATGGCGAAGCCGGAGAGAACAACTTGATTTGTCGAACGCGGCGACGTCGACGCGCTCTCCAGAAAGACGCTTGGCTCAAGCGTAAGCTGCACATCGCCGGGGCAACGGAGATTCCAGATCTCTCCGTTCTGCAGCAACATGGAAACGTCGCGACCTTCCGCGCCCATCTCCACTTCGACGTCCGGATGCAAATGGAACCGTATGTTGAATGGCACGCCGTCAAGTCGCTCTGCGCTGAGCAATGCGTCGAACCGCTTCTGTCCGTCCCCGGATGTTGCGAACAATACATCTTCGCCCGTGAGCATGCCGCCCTCCGGATCGACATGAAGCGTACGCCAATGATTGAGGCCGCACCGGCCCCGGTAGCCATCGTGACCGGCAACAATGCACGTACCGTCATCATAGGCGTTCCGTTCCAGGGTAACGTTGGCCGGCGCGCGCACGGTCCTTTCCGCGCCTTCGCCAAGGGCGCCGCTGGCAGCACCGAAGCGAGACGAAGAATAGCCCTCGACGTCCAATGTCGAGTGCGAGGACGTTGTCCTGGCAACCATTCGCCATTTCCTGCCAAAGGCCTTCCCTGAACCGCAGTTGACGATCAGAGGATGCATGCCGCACGTCAACTCGAAGGCAAGCGTCGATGCATGCGCATTGGCCGATGCTGCCGGCGGCGCGATATCAACGATCATCGTTGTGCGGCCGTGGGCCACCCTCGCGTAGCCCATGGCCAGTTGCTGCCTCGGCACGCGTCTGACGGCGGCATTGGCCAGGGCCCAGTCAAGCTTGCCGACAGTTCCGCGGCCTCCGCCATGGAATCGCGCCAGGCTGCCATCCACGTGACGAAGCGACCGCAAGACTGGTGCCATCGCCGAGACGGCCGCCCTGTGCTCATTTTCCGGCGGCTGTCCGGCAGCCTGAAGAGCCGCGGCGGCCCAGTTGAGCAGGAAGAAGACTTCGAGAAGTTCTTCGGGATTGCGCGACGCCATCGCCCCCTGGCTGTCAATGGAAGATCTGCACTCCCTCGCGAGCGCGCGGCTCGCCCTGCGCATGTGGCTTTCCATCCCCGAAAGCGCCGCGCTTGCCTGGATCAGCCCAGCCAATGCCTCGAACCTGGGCAGACCGGGACGCGTCGCCTTCCAGCGGCGTGAGAGAAAGACCGCCTGGGCCGAGAGCGACCGGCGAAACGCGTCGCTTTTCTCGCGCCCCTGTCCGGCGAGCAACTGGTCTGCGAGATTGATCCAGCGCAGCACGCGTCGACCCGTCAGTTCGGGCGTCCATCCGGCACCGGAACCAAGTCTGCAGCGCCGAATCCAGTCGTGCGTCCAGTCCTGCGCAAGACGGTTCGTGTGCAGGTCGCATACTGCCGTCAGGTCATCGAGCCATTCGAACCCGTGAACTGCGGCTTCAAATTCCGCGCTCGGCATTGACAGGTCCCAAATGTCCTGCCCCGGAGCCGAAAGGGAAATTCCTGCAAACCGAAAGTCCCCCCCAGCGAGTCGGCGTCCGCGTTCGACGGAGCCCGTCACGCGAGTATCGGACATCATGGTGAAAGCCGCAGCCGGCGGCGACAAGCAGGCCCAAATCGCATGAAGGCGGTTCACCCAGCGCAAGGCACGCACAAACCAACTCCCTCGTTTGCTTCGCGCATCAGAAATAGATCGAGGAGTTGCCGTGGACAAGTTGGGCTCCGGCCCAGGCAAATGAAAACCGCGCTTGAGCGCGACCTTGAGTCGGCGCGCAGCTCCGACCCGTGCAAGGGATGCCCTCCCGCAGGGACTCGATTACAGCGCGACAATCTGGATGGCAGGTCGTATTGCCACAATTGGGAATGTTACTCTTGGCCGCAGAGAGGGGGATTCATCAAGGTGCCGAGAGGCATGTGCGATGGATGGCCCGCGCGGCGTGGCCATCTGAGGTGAATTGTTGCATGCGACATTTCGTGCCGAGTGCCCGTCGGGTCCGCGCCGCACGGGATCGGCCCTGTTCATCTCTCGCCAAACATGGCCCGAATCGTGTCGATCGTGATGAACATTCGTTCCGGCCGATCCTCCAGGCTCCGGAATCCAAGCCGCCGATTGAACTCCATTCGGCGTGCGAAAACATCCTCGCCGCCGTCGCCTATGACATCCAGAACAACCAGCTTGAGGCCGACTTCGCTGGCGACGCTCAGCGCGCGCGCCAGCGCGTCCATCGCAAGGTCCGACCCGAGCCCCATGCCCTGCCGGCGACCGTCCACCGCTATCATCGAGAGGTAGAGCGCCGGAATGCTTCCGGTCCTTGGCGCGCGACTTGGGCGGTCCGCGCCAAGATCCTCTGTCGCCACGGCATGGGCGTTCAGCGCGTAGTAGCCGAGAACCTCAGACGACCCCTCGGTCACCGCGACGAAGACCCGAGTAAAGTCGTCCTTCTTCTGCTTTCTGGCGCTGAGCCTCAGAAAGTTGTCGAGGCGATCGGTTCCGCAGGAAAAGCCCGACCGGTCATGCCGCCCGGGATCGAACGGCTCGATGACTATTCGCGGAATGCTCGGACGTTCGTCGTCACCGGGCATTGGCGATCCGCGAACGGTAGTCGCGAACCGCGTCCTGGGCCGCCGACGTCGGCGGCGGCGGCGGCGGATTGTCCAGCGCCTCCAGCAGCGTCCGCCTGTCGCGCTCCGAAAGCGTTGTGGTCTGATGCTCCTGCAGGACGCGTTCGGCCTCCCTGGCCGCCGATGCCCGGACGAATGTCGTGAGCCTGACGCCGGTCAGCTCGGCCGCCCGCGAAATGCGCTCCTTGTCGCTCGGCTTGACCCGCATCTCTATGTTGTCGGTCGCCCTCTCGTTCGGGGACGCCGTGACATCGGTGAAGTTCAACACGACGGCACATCCTCTCGTTGTCCCGACAATGTAGGGTCAACTTCAACGCCCGTCAATCGGCTCTCGCCCCGTCGATCCGGTATGATCAAGAGCGGGATCTCGTCGCGCCGACGCGAGTCTCTCCTTGTTTATCACGCCCGCCAGATCGCGCGGCTTCGGCTCGCGGACATGTTCAGCGCGGGGGAGAGGCCGATGCATGGGATGAGTGTTGCAACCGCTCTGGAGTTCTCCGGCACATACTTGAGCCGAGCCGCTCCTGCGCTCCCACGCCGGCGGCTCTGTCCGGCACCCTCGACATTCGTGCCGCGCGGCTGACGCAATGGACCGCGTGCGTTTCGCCCGGCGGGGCCGCGATTTCCTCCGTCTTATCCCTGGCCCCCGCCGCGCTGCAGGGCCTGCTCCGTTCGTTTCTGCCCAAAGCTACCTGTCGCGCTTCAGCGTCCTGCATGCGGGGCTGGCCGTGCTGGCGGCCAACAACGGGCAGGCCCTGCGAAGCGGCGTCGCCGACACGGCGACGGCAGCGACCTCCGATGCGGTGGTCACGGTGACGCAGGCCTCGGCGCAGCGCGCGTACGGGCAAGGCGGCATGGTCGGGCGATCCCTTGCCTTTGTGACGAATCTGCTTCCATCGTCGAAGTCGGAACTCGAGGCTCTAGGCTGCAGTCTTTCCAACAGAGTGCGCCCGTCGTGCCCCCATTTCAGAGAGAGCGCCCTTTTTTTGGCGGAAGCGCTCTGTCATGCCCGCCGCCCACGGGCAGGATTTCACCGGAAGTGAACGCCCCGTCGCCTTCAGGCGACGGGGCGTTCACTACGGACGAATAAGTTGACTGAATTTGGCATGCTTCATTCCGAACTCCTTTCCTCGTTGAGGGTCGACAGGTGGAGTTCGGACTATGTCGTGTAGCGGTCGGAAATTTGCCTTGAAGTGCAGGGCCAAGGCAAATTTGCCCGAGATGAGAATCTACCTGAAATAATGGACAAGGATGTGGAAAGCCCGGATCGGGATCACCAAAAAACCGCCGCAAAAGACTGAATCCCTGCTTGACCCGAGACATGGATGCCGTGCCGTACATTCGCGTCGCCCTGCTCGGACGCAGCCTGCCCGGCCTCCGGATTGCGAGGACAACGAATCGCCGCCAGGCCGTCATGGACGCTTTTCCAGGCACGCCACGAAGAACCCGTCAATTCCGCCCTCGTTGCGCCAGTGGTCGGGGCGAATCCTCAACATGCCGTCCGGCGTGCGCCACCGTGTGTCGATCCAGTCGCCAACCGGAACCGCGATCGAGATATCCGAATGTCGCGACAGCGCCGAGGCAACCTGATCCTCACCCTCTTCAGGAAGAAGCGAGCACGTGCAGAAGACTAGCCGCCCACCGGGCCGAAGCGCAACGAGCGCACGGTCGATCAGCTGCGCCTGCAGCCCGGCGAGTTCGTCAATACCGCTTCCGTCGCGCACGAAGACGAGATCGGGATGCCGCCTGAGCGTTCCTGTTCCCGAGCACGGGGCATCAACGAGAACCGCGTCAAACGTCCCTTGCGACGTCCAGTTCAATGCGTCGGCCACGACGCAGGTCGCCGTGAGCCCCGTGCGAGCCAGGTTCTCCGCCACCCGCGCCATTCGCTCCTTCGAGACGTCCAGCGCGGTGACAGCGGCTCCCGACGCCGCCAGTTGCAAGGTCTTGCCCCCAGGCGCGCAGCAGAGATCAAGCACAGATTCGCCGGATCGCGCATCAAGCACGCGCGCCGCGACTGCGGCCCCAGCGTCCTGCACCCACCAGGCGCCGTCGGCATATCCCTGCAGACCGGAAACCTGCAGGCCCTTTGGGACGCGTATGCCGCCATCCGGACGCAGAGACGCCCCAAGCCGCTTGGCCCAAGATTCCTCATCGCCAGAGTCACGCAGCGTAAGGTCGAGCATTGGCCCAGCCGCGAATTCCGCCTCCATCGCCACCACCGCGTCCCGGCCCCAGGCAGCCACCAATCGCCTGCGAAGCCATTTCGGAAGACTGGGAAGGGGCAAGCCGTTCCAGTCTGTTCCTCGGCGCAGCACGTTCCTCAGGACGGCGTTGACCAGGCCTGTCTTTCCGCGCGGCGCAAGTGACACGGACTGGTCGACGACCGCATGTGCCGGAGAATGCTCGACGAACATCTCGAACACGGCCAGCCGCAGCAGGTTCATGACCGGATCTTCCGGCAGACGCTTCAGGAACGGGCCAAGCATCCTGTCCGAACGGCCGGCCCAACGAAGCGCGCCAGTCGCGAGACGACCGGCACGTGCCCGCTCAGGAGGATCCAGTTCCGCTGTCGCTCGTGCCAGCGCGACGTCCAGCAACCGGCGCCGGTCCGTCACCGATGTCATCGCCGCGACTGCTGCGCGCCGCACTTCTGCCCCGGCCTTCTTCATCGCCATGCCTTGCGGGAAGCTCACCGAACCCTATAACAGCCAGAAACCCCGCCACAAGGAAACCGCCATGACCGAGAAGGACCTGCCTCCCGAAGCCCGGCGTGCACTCGCCGACGCCGCGCGGCTTCGAAAGAAGAAGGCGGAGGACATGGACCGACCCGAGGAATTCGGCGGCCCAGAGGGTCCGGATCCGGTTCGCTACGGCGACTGGGAGAGGAAAGGCCGGGCGGTCGACTTTTGATGAATCCGATTCGGGCAGGACGGTGTCCTTTCCGGACTGCGCCTTGCCGGTCGCGACACAGATTTCCGTTCAAGGCAATTGAGCGCGTCGTGTCGCAGATGAAGGCCTGCCCAACCTCTCAGATCGGAAAGGCGCTGAACGCATTCGTGTAATCGTGCATGTGCACGGTCACCTGGTCGTTGGACAGGAGTACAATGCCGTACGCGGGCGTCTCCCGGGTGCCAAGAACCCGGTCCGTCGCGCCGCCGAGATCAAGGGCGACCTGGTGGTTCGTCCCGCGCATGCAGGAAAAGGGGACTCCGCGCCATGTGCCCCAGACCGGACGGTGGAGATGGCCGAAGAACAGATGCCGAATGCGCGAAACGTGAGGGGCCAGCATGTCGTGGAAGGCATCGCCATCGGCAAGCCTGATGTCGTCCATGCCTCGCATCCCCACAGCAAAGGGCGGATGGTGCATGAACAGGAAGACCGGCTCCGCATCGCGTTCCAGTTCCGCACGCAACCATTTCTGCCGCGCGGGACAGTATTCCCCGGCACCTGATCCGGGAACGTGCGTGTCGAGAAACAGGCAACGACCGAAAGGTGTTGCGGCGCAGGACTGAACGAATCCCTCGCTGTCCCGGGGCAAGTCGGGAAAGACCCGGACGAGTTCCTCCGTGTCGTCGTGATTGCCGACCAGAAGGTGAAACGGCATCTTTAGACGCTGTATTTCGGCACCGAAGGTTTCATAGCTGGCGACGTCTCCCGAATTCGACAAATCGCCTGTCACGACCACAAAGGCCGCGTCGCCATGTTCGGCGTTTATCGAGCCAACCGCCGCTCGCAGTCGCTCTCCGGGATCGAGCCCGGCCAGAACACCGTTGCCTGCGACGACGTGCGTGTCGGTAAGATGAACGATCTTCATGAAACGCCTCCTCCCGAGCAATTTCCTGCGCTGCATGCTCTCCATTGCGCGTGTCCGGGGCGAGGGCAAGACAGGGATCCGATGCACTTGATTCATTCCGCAACGAGCGCAACTTCCGCGCCCGCCGCCTGGAAACGGCCCAAGTTGCCGTAGAGCGCGCGCAGCATGATGCCGCGTGCGCCGTTCATGTCCCGGTCGACGACGATGCTGCCGTCCGAGACCGTC